>NZ_JAMYLR010000011.1:0-191089 GCF_040318155.1 Mesorhizobium sp. M1307
GATCATTCTGCGTCGCGCTGCATTGATGCTCAGAAATATGACAGGCGTGCCGCTGGAACCGGCAACTCATGACGGCTCTGAAGTCCATTGCTGCTGAAATGAGAGTCGGCGGATCAGACCTACTTCAGGTCATCTTGTGCGAGTGGCTCGAAACAAGGATGCGTTGACCGAGGGACTACGGGCAGCCGGAGACGCCCGCGGAGTGGGTAACCCAGAAGGGCCGATGCCGCTGGTTGTGCTGAGCGCCGACCACCCCTGGGGACCGCTCGTGGCGGGATTCATCGCCGAAGGCCGGATGGCTGCCGACCATTCCTCCGGACGTCGGCTACGTCACCGGGCCCAAAAGGGGCGGAGCTCGCGGCGGCCGTGCCTGGCGCGAAACACCTCGTCAACACCGACAGCGGCCACGACATCCACAAGGACCAGCGGCAACTCGTCCTCGACTCGATCCGCGAAGTCGTCGACGCCGTGCGCACCGGAAGACAAGCCTGGAGCCGTAGCGGCCTCGCCTGTCCCGCCCCGGTGTCATCGCTTCGCTGGCGTTAACGGTGAGACCGCATAGATCTGGTCCAGTATTTTCAGCATCAGAGCGTTGGCGGTCGGCTTGCCATCACGCGAGAGCGTCAGGCTGGTCCAGACGATCAGCGTGACGTCGTTGTCCGGGTCATGGCCCATGAAGGAGTTGTAGCCGGGCATCTCGCCGCCGTGGAAATAGATCTTGCTCGGCCCGAAGGCGATCAGGGCGATACCGTAGCCATATTTCTGGCCCTCAGGCTTGCTGGGATCTTCCGCTTCGGGACTATCCGGCCATTGGCGCTGGTAGTCGGCGTTGAAGACCTGGCCCCCGACCAGCGCGCGCATCCAGGTCGCGAGGTCATCCGCCGTGGAGATGACGCCGCCTGCCGCAGAGTAAGCGGACGGGTTCTGCCACGTCTCGTCATCGGGCTTGAGCGTTCCCGCCTTGGCCGCCGCCTGAAGATCGTCCGGATAGGGCGCATCGACCAGGGCATATGACGCGCCGCCGTAAATGTAGCCATGCGCATAAGGCTCGGGGATGGTGTTGGGCGTGCTGACGGGCAGCAACGTGTTTTTCATCCCCAGGGGCCCGAATAAGCGCTCCTGAAAGATGGTCGCCAACGGCTTGCCGTCGATCTTCTCGGCAACGAGGCCGAGCAGATAATAGTTGTTGTATTCGAATTCAGCACCCGGCGCGAAGTGCGGCGGCCGTTTGAAAGCCATGGCGAGGACCTCCTCCGAGGTCCACGCCTTGTCCGGATTGTTATCGAGGCTTTCCCAAGTTCCGGTGCATTGGTGAAATTGTAAAGGCCGCTCCGCATCTTTGTGAGCTGGCGAATGGTGATCTGGTCGCCGTTCGGAACACCATCAACGTATTTCGAGATCAGATCGTCGAAACTCAGCTTCCCTTCCTGGATCAATTGCATGATCACCGCGGCCGTCATAGTCTTGATGTTCGATGCGGGCCGGAAATGAATATCGGCGCGCGGCGGGTTCGTGACGCCGAGTTCGGTCGTTCCATACCCGAAGGCGAAATTGCCCTGCGGAGTCTTGAGGAGAACCATTGCGCCCGGCAGCAGGAGTTCCTTTGCCGTGCCTTCCACCATTGCCTGAAGCGCGACCGGGTCGATCGGCTTGAGCGCCGGCGCAGAAGCGCCCATGGCGCGCACACCGCGACAACCACGGCGCCCAGTGTTCTCGCTACCATTGTTTCACTCCCTGGCCAGATCGATGGGACGAACTCCACCGGAAACGCAGGCTTCCGCCTGTGGCCGGAATATCAGCAATGGAGGGATGTCGCAGTTTGTGCTTCGTCCGCGGTCGAGCCGATGCGGACCTCGCCTACTCAGCAGCTGCGAGCGCGGGCAAACGGCTTGGTTAGGTGGTGAGCCAATGTTGGCGCAAGCACGATCGCCATTATGGGACCGACAGTTTTACGATGCGGCGTCGTCCATCGGTCTCCGCCTCGACCGAAAGTCCTTCTCGCTCATAAATTTCTGCGCTGGATTGGTCGTTTAGGACGCTCAGCTTGGTAGGCAACCCACGCTTGGCTGCCTTACTCTCGGCCGGGCACGAATCTAACAAAGCATCGTCGGCTCTGCAGCCAACGGCGGTCATAGAACTGGCAAGCGAGGTTGTCCGACTATCGTTGCGCCTTCAGCAGACGCTCTAGCGTTGAAAAGTCACTCATGTCGCGGTAGGGCGTCAGGTCAAGATCCTTGGGGATCTTCTTGAGCTTCTCTTCGGAGATCGGTTTTTCGTGCCTTTTGTTGCCGGCCTGGTAAGCGGACCAGCTAACACCCGCCGCCTTCACGGCGTCGCGTTCGGCCCGAAGGGCGATTTGATGCGCGTGCAGATAATGAAGCCCGAGTTTGTCTATGAGCGCCTTTTCAACGATCTCGTGCGTTAGCAGAAATGGGGCAAGCCGGACCTTGGCCGATTTCCAATCCATAGTGCGAGGCATATGGCGATCGATATAAATCGTCCTACCATCTTTGCTGTAGCCAGCAATGTAAGGGATATCGAAATCATGAACGATCTTCACCCGACGATGCAGCGCCCGCACAGCGTCACCCAGTACATCATCGTCCAAGTCTTCGGAAACGTGGCGGACTTCATCTTCAAGCTTCATTTTTTCCACACTGACACCAGCGGCGCTTTGCTCCCATAGACCGGGAGCCTTCCCGTGGACGGCCAACTTGGCGACCGGTGCCGGCCGGAAGAACTGCCACGTCGCCGGCCTTCAAGGACAATGTACGGCTCCAGTTGCCCCCGAACCGAACCTTGCCGGTTTCGCGCGCAACCCTAAGCACTTCATTTTTGCGGGAATGGTAATGAACGTAGTGGTAGATGTCGTCCCGCCAGCCGCTACTCCAGCCATTGGCCTCGAAAAGCTCTTCCAGCACGGCTGCGGAGTCAACCTCAATGTCAAAGGCATGGGCCCGAAGTTCATCCGCAAGGTGCTTTCTGCCGGCGAATCGGGCTCTCCCGGCACTTCGTTGCAGGCAGGCAGCGGGTCTGCGCCCGCTGCTGCCACATGGATGTCATCTCTATGGCTGCGGATTTCGTAAGGCGGGTTTCTCAAGCACTAGCACATGACTGCCAAGAGGCGATGTGTGAGTGCTCTTGACCTGGAACCCCTCGTCAGAAAGCGTTTCGATAAATTCGCCATCCGTTCCAGGCGGAACGCGGGCAACGACGTTTGAGGTGCGCCTCACAATATTGGAAAGCACCCTTCGCGCCTTGCCTGGGCCGATGTTGCGCTGCATGTGCTGATAGACGGCCAGCAGCAGGACGATATCGTATTTCGGTAGGAGGATGTTGCCGAGGCGCCGGCTGCCAAGATTCAGGCGATCGAACCGGGCATGTACCGGGGAGCCGCTCAATAACATTTTTGCAGTCTCGATATGCGGCTTGGCGATGTCGATCCCGTGGATCGAGCTCGGTTTCAGCTTGGATATCTCATAGGCGACAACACCCATATTGCAGCCAACATCGAGAATGGATTTTCCGGCGTAGTCGACCTTTGCGGAGAATAGCCCGTCAAGTCTGTCGTCCCACGTTCCGGCAAAACCCCTTTTGAATCTTGACCACCACAAATCATCAGCTCCTTTGAGAAGAGCCCCCTTGAGCGCCTCCTACCACGAGAGAATTAACGGTCGATACCCGTTCAACTGGAATTGATGACATTGACGAACCAAGGCAGGGACGTGTGCGGCCGCCTCACAACCCCATCACCTTGAGTGCCGCGGGAACCGCATAGCGGCTGCCGTCATAGCGCAGCCGGTAGGTACGCTTCACAGGCTTGCCGGGATGGGA
The DNA here is from genome assembly GCF_040318155.1 of Mesorhizobium sp. M1307. Taxonomy (NCBI): domain Bacteria; kingdom Pseudomonadati; phylum Pseudomonadota; class Alphaproteobacteria; order Hyphomicrobiales; family Phyllobacteriaceae; genus Mesorhizobium; species Mesorhizobium sp. M1307. The sequence continues at coordinate 3,835 of NZ_JAMYLR010000011.1, forward strand.
CTGGCATTCGCCATTCTGGTCGGGGTAGGGATTATCGGTATTCGACCGCTCAACCGCGGTAATATCGTGATAGCCATGATGGCTCGCCGGACTTATCGCCAGGCTGACCTGGCTGGAATGAAAGTATCCGGCGCAACTACCATCGCTATCGCCGCCAGAGCCGGCCACCACGAGGCCGTCGAGCACCACGCGAAGCGTATCGCCGGTGAGAGCGTATAGCCGCAGGTCGGTTTCAGTGAAGGGAGCGGTCAGCGAATGGTGTGCCAGTTCGATGCTCAGGCCGAAGGCGGTTACCTCAGGGGCCAGTGCATAGCGGCCGGTGTCGAATTCCACCTTACGGATCGCGATGGCATCATCGGTCATCAGTCCAGGCTGGAGCAGGCGCTGGCGCACACGCAGCGTATTCCTGTCGACGACCAGAAGCTCGATATCGCCGACATGCAGGTGGTCGCTGTTAGCGCTGTCAATCAGCGGCACTGCGACCAACAGCAGGTCGCCGTGAGCGGGCCAGATCTTGCAGATCAGGCCAAATGGCGCATCGCTCTCCGGGAGCATTGAGGCGATGCTCGTATGGGGTTCAAGCGTGAACGAGGCGCCGTCGGCGCTCTTTCGGGCCTTGGGATAGGCCTGCTGCACCAGGGCGGCGGCATCGCCGCAATCGCCGGCCGCTGCCCGGGCGGGCGACAGGCTGGCGAGGGCGGCGCCGAGCAACAGGACAGGCAACACTATTCGCATGGAGTTCTCGCGTCGCAGGGCCGGGTTCGGCCAGGGCCCTTCTACGCGAGATGGGCGGCGACGCACAGGGTGTAGGGAAGTGACGGCTAGCTCCACCCGTTGCGTCAGGACCATAGGTATCCTGGAAAGCCGTAAAGTCCGAGCTCGCTTAGGGACGGTGATCATGAGAACGCCGCCCGAGCAGCCAATTTTGGCAATGCTGTTCGAGCTACCTGAGACACAGATACTGACAATGTGATCTCGATTGCCTTGTCGCGCTCCGATTAGATAAAGAAGCGCTCCGACAAGAAACCTCTACAAAACCGGACCTCGCCGATCCGTCAAGCGCACCTTCCAGGGTGTACACTCCAAGATTAACTCGGCATGACCTCCGTTTCTGACCCCCTGAGCCGGGCGCGTTCGCTGTCGGCGCGGTATCGAAGCAAAACCAATGCCGCGCTTGCGTCGGCTTTCCGAAACCCCAGCTTGTCTTTCCTTGAGACTTGGCAGCACGGCGCGTTCAGTCGGAACCGTGCTGTCTTCAATGCACAGCCAGTCCAATCATCCGGCGAGCTTGTAACGCCGCCAGCCTTTTTGGCAGCTGCGAGCGTCGCATTCATGTCGAGTTCTTCGAGGACAACGAGGTCGTTTATCCAGCCGCTTGCCCGCACCGCCAGTGCTAGGTCCACCCCATCGGCCTGGTCCGGAACCTCAGCATTGATGACAATATCATAGGCATCATAGGCGCCGCGAGTAAACATCATACCGGACACCTTGCCACCAACGCTTCCCAAAACCGCCTTGATTGCAGCTTCTCGGTCTGAGCCTTGTATCAGTCCCTTGTAGGCATGGCGCGGATAGTTTCCCAGGATTGTCACTTTCATGGGTATTCCTCCCGATCTTGTACTAGTCTCGTTATTGGTCGTTTGACCAACACGGAGCTATGGCGGACGGTTGCGTCAGCCGTAACCCTGCATCGCAACGCTTTTGCTCAGATCCAAAGCTGGCAGCGGGAAAGGTTCGACTTGCCCTGCGGTCTTGTCCAGATACTGCATCAAGGCCGTCACGAGGTGGTAGAAAATGCTCGCGGGCACCTCCGTCGCCAGTGACCTTCCGCGCTCGTCAATTCTGTCGATCCACAAGCCTAGCGGTGCGGGATCGATATGCCATTTGAAGAGGCGGGCGACACGAGCTTCGATCTCAGGTTTCAGATCAGGCCCGCCGATGCCGTCCAGCGCGATGGCCGCCTTGATGGCTTCGCATTGTGGCCAGCTGCGGGAGAGCCGGTCGAAGGGAATTCCCTGCCGCGACACGGCTGAATAAGCCAGGCCCGTGGCCCGGTTCAATCCGCTGGCGATCGCCGACGAATAGAGCTTCCTGGCGTAGGCCGCCAAGTCTTTCTGCCCGCTTGCCCGCGCGAACTCGACGAGGAGCGAAGCCCATTCGAAATGGTGCCCTGGTTCGGTCCACTGTCCCTCCTCTCCCGGCAACGGTAGCCAATCGACATCGAAATGTTCCCCAAGCGTCCAGCTCTCCTGATCGAAGAAATGGCACCGGAAGAGATCGACGACACGTGCCGCCCGACGGAGATATGCACGCTCGCCGGTGACGCAATACCAGGCAAGGAAGGATTCCAGCATGTGCATGTGTGGGTTCGAGAACCGCACCCCCTTCCAGCCGGGCGTCTCGAGGAAGCCGTTCAGGCTGACGTCCTCGAGATGGGTGTCGATGAAATGGAACGTCTCTTGTGCCAGCTGCAGGGCATCCTGATGGCCGCATCGGTGAGCCTGGGCAAGCGCCAGGAGCACGCAAGAATGGTCGTAGGCGTCCTCCGTCGGGTCAGCCACGCTGCCGTCGGAATTAAGGGTGCGCACCCAGCCACCGCGATCGGTGCGGCCGTGTTTGGCGATGAACTCGATGCCGTGGTCGATGAGCTTGTCGGCCGGTCCAACCCAGCCGCGTTCTTTGGCTACCGCGAACGCGTAAATCTGGCGAGCCATCGTCCGCATGCGCTTGGGTTTGCCCAACGGCCTTGCATCGAAACCGAGCGCCTCGTGGAAGCCGCCATACGCATCGTCGACACCTGCAGTGGACCACAGCGGCAGGGTTTCGTTGAAGAGCCAGTGCTCGACGCGCTTACGCCATGACCCGCTGATGATGACCCGGTCTTCCGACGCCGTGAACTTCGTCTCGAGTCGTCCGCTCTTCTCGAGTTGTTCGACGACTTTCTTCACGTTCTGGCTGTGGCTGACAGGAGCGACGAATACTGCGTCCGGTGTCGTCACCACCGCCACATGCTTCATTCCAATGACTGTCAGCAGTCTGCCCTGGCTCCGGAGATAGGAGTTGCCGCAATCCATGGCGACAACGTCGCCCATTACGACATTGCCGTCGCGGTCCGTCGGGCTGGCTTCCAGCAGCGATTGCCACGATCCAAGGTCGTTCCAGCGGAAGGAAGCCGTAATCATCGCAATACCGCGTGCATGCTCCATGACTGCGTAGTCGATCGACGTCGACGGGACAGCCGAATAGAAGCGCTGGGGCAGGTAGATGCCCAAGACGTCGGTCCGTGCAGCCTTATAGGCCCGTTCCGCGGTGTCCCAGATGTCCGGCCGGAAGTCGAGAAATGCCTTCCGCATCGTGTCGGCACGAAACAGGAAGATGCCGGCGTTCCAGTAGAACCTTGCCGAAGCCACATATTTGCGGGCCGTCTCGGCATTGGGCTTTTCGACAAAATGTGAAACGGCGGCCTGGCCGTCACTATTTGCCGTAACCTCGATATAACCGTACCCGGTTTCGGGATGCGTCGGCTTGATGCCGAATATGACAATGCTTCCCGAATCGGCGGCAGGCATGCCCGCCTCGACGGTTTCCCAGAATTGCGTTTCGGTCGATATCTGATGGTCGGAGGGGACCACGAGCACAAGCGCGTCCCCGCCATATTCGGAAATCGTGTGCAAGGTGGCTATGGCCACCGCAGCGGCGGTATTGCGGCCAACGGGTTCGAAAATCGGTCTGCCGCCGTTCAGGCCGAGCGGACCTATATCCGATATAACGCGGTCTGCATGCCGTTCGGAAGCTAGCAGGTAGATCGGCGTCTCACCGTCCGGCCGCGCTTTGAGGCGTCCGACAGTCTTCGCGAGCATGGAGCCGTCGCCCGAAAGGTCGTGAAATTGCTTGGGATTGTCTTCGCGCGAGAGCGGCCACAGCCGTGAGCCGACGCCCCCGCTCATGACAAAACTTATGATCCGGTCCGACATGGTCCAGTCCCTCTCAGAATGTCTGGTTGTAAGCTCCGACCTCTGGATTGCGGCAGCACGGCATCGAGAACCCCGAACACCTCGCGAGGTCGCTCGGGCGACTGGGCCTTCCACGACGACAATTTCCGGCTTGTTCAACATGGCCCTGACCAGAGCCCAGGTGCCGTCTGGGCAACGACACGCACCCATTCACGGTGACGAGATTGGCCAGCGGCTGGCCAGCGAATTCGATCCCGTCCGCCTTCATTTTCGTCAATTCCCCGACAACTTTCGCGACCACACCGTATTTGAGCTCGTCGGCGCAGTGTGGCGACATGGTCGGCGTGCCGAAGGTCAGCGGCAGATCGCGATAGAGGTCGGCCATGCTGCTTTGCGGGCTGCGATCCAGCATCTGGCAGATGGCGATGGCCGTGACCAGGCCATCGTCATAGCCGCGGCCGATCGGCGGATTGAAGAAGAAATGGCCCGATTTTTCGAAACCGGCGGCGGCGCCGAGTTCGGCGACGCGCCGCTTGATATAGGAGTGACCGGTTTTCCAATAGTCGGTGACCGCGCCATTTTCCCGCAGCACCTTGTCAGTCATGAACAATCCGGTCGACTTGACGTCGACGACGAAAGTCGAGCCGGGATAGAGGTGCGAAATGTCGCGCGCCAGCATGACGCCGACCTTGTCAGCGAAAATCTCGTTGCCTTCATTGTCGACCACGCCGCAGCGATCGCCATCGCCGTCGAAGCCTAGCCCGACATCGGCGCCCGTTTCCAGCACCTTGTCGCGAATGGCGTGCAGCATCTGCATGTCTTCGGGGTTGGGATTGTAATTGGGGAACGTATGATCGAGCTCGACGTCGAGCGGGATCACCTCGCAGCCGATCCTTTCCAGTGCCTCGGGAGCGAAAGCCCCGGCGGTGCCGTTGCCGCAAGCGGCCACCACCTTGAGCTTCCTGGCGATACGCTTTCCCGCTGTCAGATCGTCAAGGTAGGTTTTGCGGAAATCCGCAACGAAGTCATAGGAGCCACCACCGACAAGGTCGAAATCGCCGGAGAGCACGATCGCCTTCAGCGCGCTCATCTCCTCCGGACCAAAAGTCAGCGGGCGCGCCGCGCCCATCTTGACGCCGGTCCAGCCATTCTCGTTGTGCGAGGCAGTGACCATGGCAACGGAGGGCGTGTCGAGCGCGAACTGGGCGAAATAAGCCATTGGCGACAGGGCCAGCCCGACATCCTTGACCCGTGCGCCGGCGGCCATCAGCCCGGAAACCAGCGCCAGCTTGATGGCAAGCGAATAGGAGCGGAAATCGTGACCGGTGACGATGTCGGGTCCGGCACCCAGGCGACGGATCAGCGTGCCGAGCCCCATGCCGAGCGCCTGGACGCCGATCAGATTGAGTTCCGGCGTTTCGTTCGAGCCGGGATGGCCGAACCACCAGCGCGCATCATATTCGCGAAACCCAGACGGCTTGATCAGCGCCGAGGTTTCAAACTCAAAAGTGTTTGGTCTGGCATGGCCGACTATGTTCAGGGTCACTTTCTGCTCCGCAATTGCGGGCAACAATCCTAGCACGCTGCCGGGCGCAGGCCCCTTCGGGAATGGGGGTAGCCCCAACGCCCTGGTTCGCCGCCCTCATTCAATATAGGAGCATGCCGCCGATCCCGAACGAGGTCTCGTCCAAGTATGGCCGTCCCGACAATGTCGACGAAAGGTGTTTCGGACGCTTGGCTCGGCTTCTCAAAGAGGAAATCGAAAGCTATCCGCCGAACTCCGCCCGTAAGATCGACTGTGCCGCGTTCGCCTTGAAGGCGATCGGAACACGGGCAAACCCGAGCGCATGTACGTGAAGATCAATTCCCTCACGCGAACGGTCAACCGCGGACGGCAGGTCTCTCTGGAACAGCAGATGTCATTCGTCGACAGGACGAGAGCCTGTTTTCGGGCCGATATCGACGACCATGATCTCCGGCGACACGCCGAAGCGCACCGGCAGCCACGATACGCCCAAACCCCCGGATACAATCATGTGCCGCCCACCCTCGACGACATGCCCGTAGGCGAAGCGCTGTCCGTAGGCTGAATTGATGATGGGGGGTCCGATGAATGGCAAGCGCACCTGTCCGCCATGTGTATGGCCGCATAACGTCAGGCTGACACGGTCAGGGACAGTAATGAAGATGTCCGGTTCATGCGCAAGGAGCAATATCGGATTGCCGTCGTCGGGTATTGCGGCCATTGTTCCAGGCAGATCGTCGACGCCCTTGTACACGCCGCGAGAAAACTGCATGGCCCACTGGTCGCCAAGACCCGCGAGCCAGAATGATGGGCCATCCTGCTGACGGATAAGCGTGGCAGTGTTCTCGAGGACCGGAATGCCATTGTCGACGAGGGCTGCGCGGACGCTATCGACACCGTGCCACCAGTCGTGGTTGCCGAGAATGGCGTGGCAGCCGAGTGGCGCGGAAAGTTTCGAAAGGGAATTGCCCCAAACAGTGTCGGGCACGATCCCGGTGGCATAGCGCGGCAGCACGCCCATCACATAGTCGCCAAGGAGAAGGATGATATCGGGCTGTAGGCTATTCGAAATACCGACGATCTCGTCGATCCTGGAAACCGGCATCCAAGGCTCGCACGCGTGGATGTCAGCGATCACGACGATGCGCAGAGGCTTGGCAGTGGTCGGCCAGCGCGGCGGTAGGACCTTGTAGCGAGTGACGCGCAGTTGAAACCGAGGTTCAATCGCGAGGGCATAACTCGCCAGACCGAATGTCGCGAGCGACACGGCGCCAAAGAGCTTCAGGAATGAGCGCCGCGACGTCAGCACTTGTATTTCCCAGCACAACGAGGTCGGTTTTAGAGATCGCCACGAATTCAGCTGCGGCAGCCTGAACCAAATCAACCGGGTGAGAGGCCTCGCGGGGTCAATAGTTTCCCAAATCGGCATCACCTGCAAGCATTGGTGTTTGTTGCGCAGGGGAGGAGCTCGGACACCCGTCAACCGCTCCGATTTGCGACTGATCTCGGAGGGCGAGTGTAGTACCATTCCGGATGGAATGGGTCGCCTTTAGATCGTCGAACGCTTCCATCTCGGCATCGCTCACTTGATACCTTTCGTCGGCGCGGCATCGACTGCGCTCCCGGCTTCAGGCCAGTGACTGCGATCAGCTCGACCACGCCTATGCGGTCGACAAGGGACCGTCCACGCCAGGTTTGGGTGATGTGGCAGACCAGGGTTGTTCGATGTTGCTCCACACGTGCCCCGCGGATAGGATCCAATGTGGAGTGCGAGGCCTGTCTCGCGAGCCCCTTGGACGCTCCACCCAACCGCGCCACGATCTTGGCCGACACACCATAGACCGCGTGGCAAGGGTTGGGAGAAACATCCCTCGATGACCGAAGGACCAGTTCCTCTCGCCGCCACGGCGTCAGACAGGTATTCTTGTGGATGTACATTCGGACCCTCCGGTGAGTGCTGAAGCTTGGTAACTCCAGTCTCCTCGGTTCGGTCCGAATGGACAGCCCACAGAAAGCTCGCAACTAGACACTGTTCCATCCCGATGGCATCGGGATGGAACTCCATCTCTTTTGTTTGAGCATGATCTTCTCCGAAAACCGGCTCCCGTTTCGGTCGGGATCATTGCTTCGAGGTGCTGTTTATCCAGTCATTGCTTGATCACGGCAGTCCCTCGCGGGAGTGTTATTTCCCCGCGTAGATCCTTCAGGTCACATAGAATGAGGCTGCGGCGAGCGAGAGATGTGGGGAAAGGCTGGCGAACTGTATTTGAGACACGCCGCCGGCCCCGTCACTGTCGAAAGAGAGCGCCCCGGTTGCACTGTCGTAGATGATATGATCGGAACTGTCATGCGCGGCTGCACCAACAAAGAAAGCTTTGGATGGAAGCCCTCCCGGCTGAAGCCCGGCAAAAACGGTATCGCTGAGATGGAACGTGTCCTGGGAGCGCTTGAAGTCGGTGATCTTATCGACATTGCCGGCTCCAAGAGCAGTATTGAACGAGAAGGCATCGTGGCCTGCGTAACCGGTCAAGACGTCGGCGCCGAGCCCGCCGTTGATGACATTGTTGCCGGCATTGCCCTCGACGGTCTGGGCGAACTCGTTGCCGGTGAGGCTCATCGCCTTCGTGCCGGACGGGTTGTTGGTGGCGAGATGCTCGATCTCCGAGCCAGCCGAAAGCGCATAGCTCACCGAGGCGATCACACTGTCGTTGCCGCCGCCCACTGCCTCAACCGCCTTCTCGTTGGCATTATCGACATAGTAAGTGTCGTTGCCGCCATAGCCGATCATCGTGTGGCCGCTGGTTCCATGCAATACATCGGCGCCGCTGGTTCCGTATAAGGTGCCATCGCTGGTGCTGCCGGAAGCAGTCCCGGTCCCAGACCCAGTCTCGGTCCCGATCGAGCCAGTGGTTGGGGGAGTGACGTTCGCACCCGTGACGGTGTCGCCGCTGCCCGCCTTCTGATAGAGCTGAACCCCATCGACCTGCATCTGCATCGACGAAGGGGTCGAGCTATCGAGAGCCGTGTGCCATCCGGCCGCGTTGGAGGTCGCGACCCCGTTGTTCATGATCAGTTCCATCGGTTCATTCGGGATCGGCGCCTGTGCGCTGGTCACTTGCGCCATCTGTTTCCCGTCGAGATACCAGGTGATCGATTGACCGGGATCCCAGTTGATACCGTAAGTGTGGAAGCCGGCCGTGAGGTCGACACCGCTGTCGACGACGCCGCCGAACGTCCCTGACGGCGTGTGAAGGTGATAGGAGAACGCCTGGTTTGCCGGACCCGAACCGGTGAATCCACCTTCCTGCATATCGATCTCAAAATTGTCGCCGCTGCCGCCTGCGCCATTGCCGGGCAGCAGCCAGAGGGCTGGCCATGCACCATCGCCGCTCGGCGCCTTCATGCTGATCTGAAGATAGCCGCCATTGAATTCGAAGTTGCCATAGCTGCTGACCACACCGGACGCCATCGGGTATGTCTGTGCCGTCCCCTGATTTATGCCACCGACGGTCTGTTTGACCGCCGTGAGATTCAACAGCCCGTTGGTCACGGACACCTGGCTCGGCATATCGTAGTCGGCATAATACGGCCCGCCCGGCCCGCTTCCCCCTGATCCATTGTCGTTCCACGGCCAGCCGTTGGCGGCATTGCTCGTGATGTAGGTATTCCAGTCGCTGTCGAGCGCTGTACCGGAGAAGCTGTCCTCGAAGACGACGTCGCTAGAGGCAAAGCCTGCGGGTGCGGAAAGGGTCATTCAGTCATCCTCTTTGGCGTTGAAACAGGGAATTCCACTGCCGCGCATCGCCAAGGCGCGCGACATGTCACCTGCTCGCAGTTGGGCACCGCGAGCAGATTTCAAAGTAGCGGAGATTTGCAGGTCTTCGCCCCAGACATTATTGTCGAGCGAGCTTAACGTTGAACTCGCCATCGAAGGCGGGTTTTGTCGACGGGAATGCTAATCAGGCCCTCGTCCTTGAAGCCATAAACGGTGTCGCTGCCGACGCGCGCAAGGGGTTCAACGGATCGAGCCGCAGCCGGGTTGAAGTCGAGCCCAGCTGTTCGGGCAGAAGTACCACCTAGCTTGCCGTATAGTATAAGCACAGTATACCCTTAGTTAGTTGCGTTTTTTTTGCGTTCAACCTGAATATAATAAGTAAAAAGCAGGCGCTTCTGCTTCATGGCTTACTCGCGCACGCCGCCTTGTACCTACGTGAATTGATCACTCGAGGACGATGTACGTAACCCAATCGACCCTACTGCCATTTGCGGCGAGAATGAGGCTAGGCGAACACTTATTAACACCTTCTAATGTAGGAAGCGTGTCGAACGGCCGCACCGAAACAGCCTTCCGGACGCCCTACGAAAACCCTGTCCGTCGGCTGAAATGTTGCGCTGGTTTGGGCGCCGGTGGTTCGAGCGGGTCGTTCGCATATGAGGTCGTCGAGAAGGACGGCACGAGGGCGCTTCGTCGCAGCGGGACGGCCCCGCGGATTGTCAAATTTGAACCGCAACCAGTCACCAAAGCTCCACCTCGTGGCCGTCTGCCAACCGCCTGGCGTGCTCTTTCGCCGCATCGTCGTCTGTGCAGGTAAGGTCGACCCCGCCCATAAACTGGCCGTGTTCGTCCAGAACATAGACAGGATAATGCGGCATCGCTTGTCGCGACCGGGGACAACATTCTAACAGTCAGCCTCGCTGAACCGCGAGATTTTGGTTCCTACGAGTTACCTGCGATGGGCCGTGTGCGGAGTGAGGGGCGCATGAAAATCGCTGGCCCATTCGCTTTGCGGTGGCAGATCGACGCACTCGATCGAACCAGCGCCGCCGGTCAACAAGGCCATCTCGGAGACTTTCCGTATCGGCCAAACCGGCGTCCCTGCAATCCTAAATTGGCGCCGGCTATGCTCTCCAAACTCGGACCCGCGATAGCAAATGCTGTGACAAAGCTTCGGCGGCCCCGCCGAGGCGCGTCGTGGCGTAGGCGAACGCAGTAAGGGCCAAGCCCGCCATGATCGCTCCGGCCCGCCGGGCGGCGCCTGCCTTGCCGCGCATGGCCGCCTTCAGATCGCTCGCCACGGCGCGCGGCAGCACCTCCCGGACGTATCGCCATTCGGCTCCAAGAGCGTCTTTGGACCCTGCGAGTCCGCTCAACACTGCCTTGGCGGTGCCCTCGACGAGACAGCGGTGAACGAAGTATTTCCACGTGGTGCGCTGGACCGGCACAGTGTGGAGCACATGCGCCGCTGGCCGATACGCCCAATAGCCTCCAGGGTATAGACCGGCGGCCCGGATGCAGAACTCCGTCTCCTCGCAGCTCTCAGCCTTGCCGCCGATCCTTACTCGGCCGCTGACGGAGAACCCGAGCTTACGGCGCCCGAGATCCGGCGCGAAGCCGCCGGCGTGCCGCAGCACGTCGGCCCGCACGGACATGTTGGCCCCGATCGGGTTGCGGATGCGCCCGTCCCGCACGTGCATGCCGGCGTAGGTGCAGCCGACGACCCAGTGGAACTCGTCAGGAAACCAGGAGGGCGGCGGCACTTGCCACAGCGGCTCAACCAGGCCGCCAGCGCCCAACACTGCTGGATCCCGATAGGCCTCCAACAGCTCCTCCAGCCAGTGCGGGTCGGCGACAGCGTCATCATCGAGGAAGGCGATCACCGGGGCCGTGGTGTATTCCGCTCCTGTCATGCGCCCGCCCGACAAGCCCGCTTGCCTGGCATTGGGGAGGACCGTAACGCCGGCAATCTCGCGTGCGGCGCGCTTTAGCAACGCCTCGTTGTTGTCCACGACCACGATGATTTCACGTGGGACATGCGTTTGGGCGCGGACGGACCCGACCGCACGCTTCAACTCGTCCCAGCGGTCGAGAGTGTGTGCGCAGATCACAACGGAGGCTTCAGTCATGGGGCCTCCCGGATGGTTTCTGAGACCGGGCTGGTTTCGCGTGTCTGCGTCGCCCGAGCCGTGGCGGCTTTGAGGATGTTCCAGAGCGCACCGCCGTCATGGTGAACATCGAACTGGTCGTGTTCGTCGACGGGATAGCGTCCGCTGTCCTGCCGCGAGACCAGCCGCCACACTATCCAGCCGGCGCACCTGGGATCGCGGGCAATCGTATCGAGCCACATGGCGTAAGCATCGGCGGAGTCCCGATTAGAGCGGGCATAGCCGAATTCCTCCAGAAGCACCGGCTTCCCGGCGCGCTCTGCCAACCGGCAGAACTTGGTGATCATGTCGTTGAATTGCTGGATCGTGAGCTTGTAGTAGACCGGGTAGCCGTGCCAGGTCCCGAAATCGAGAGTCGGGATGGTCAAATCGGATAACTTCCGGTGGAGAATGTTGGCGTTCCCTGAGCTGACAAGGTGATTGGAATCGAGGGACTTCACGTAGGCCGACATTTCGGCAGTCCAGGCCAACCGCAAAGCCTCTGGGCGCGCATTGCCTTCGTTCATCAGCTCCCAAGCCATGATGGTCGGGTCGTCCCGGTAGGCACGTCGGGTGAGCGGGTTGACGCGCTGCACGACGTGGCGGACCCAAGTCCTGTAGTCTCGCTTCGTGCGCGAGTCATCGAAGAAAAACGTGGCCTCGTCCCGGCTTCCATACCAGGCCCGCATCTGCTGGGCGCCCCCCGTGTAGGCCCAGAAATCCAGAACGGCGATGATTAGCCTGAGGCGTCGCTTGCCGGCCTCGGCGATGAGGAAATCAACCTTCTGGATGCCGTTGGCGCCGTCATTGATCGCCATCTTGTTTTGACTCGGATCCCAGTGGAGCAGGTATGTGCTGTTGACCGCGAGATTGCTGGCTTCGCCTTCAAGCCGCCAATCCCAGATCGTAGGCTTGCTTCCGTCGAGCGACCCGATCACCGGCTGGAGGAAGGTGCGGACCACATTGGCGCCCATCGCCACGGCGTCGTCGAGAACGCGGGTGACCTCATCCTGCGACCCGTAGGTCAGATAGTGGTTGTTTACGCCGGTCACGAAGAACGGCCTGCCGTCCAACGTGAAGTTCGTTCCGGAAGTCTTGATGAAGGACGTTGCCAACGGATCGTCCGCGGCGCTCGCGACTGCCGGAACGGATACGAACGCGAACACGAGCGCACACAACCACGCCTTGCGCAGTCCGTATTTCGCCCGTTGCCATTCGATAATCATCCCTTCACATGACCCTTGCCGGAGGCACAGCACAAGAACCCCGAAGGATTACCTCCTTTGACCTCGCACAGCCCGGCGTCGTTCAGGCATAGTGGTGCTTGGCCGCTTCCAGCCGCTCGAGTATGGACCCGTGCTGTCAGGCATCTCCCAATCAAGTGTTCGGCTCCCCACATGGCGAGTCCCTGCAACCGCAGTAGGTGGAAACCATCCTCGCGCTGCCGCTTTCCATCTGCCGCCTTTGGCTCGCCGGCCCGCGGCGGAGTCCAGGGTAGGCCGATCGCCTGAGGTGGTTCTCGTCGAAGCTGTGAGCTGGCGTCCTTTTGAAATCCGCCGTGAGAACAACAATGCGCATTTGCCTGAGTCTCGATGCGTCCCGGCTACTGCGGTGGCACCTCTGGCTGGCAGAAGCGCTTGCTGAGGTTCCCGGCAACGAAGTATCCTGCGCTTTGGCGGCCGGTAGCCGCCCGCTGCCGTTAATCTGCCGTCTGCTGCTCGAACTCGAACGACTGGTCTATGGCTTTCGCGGGAACGGCGCCATCGACCCCGTCGAGGCGGCGCTGCGGTGCCTGCCGCCGCTTCATGCCGACCAAGTGGACGTGGTGATCGATTTGAGCGGAGAGGACCCCCTCCCGACGGGCCGGCGCGTGCTGACGCCGCTCTTCAACGGCGTACCCGGCGAGATCGGAGTCATGGCGGCCTTGGCGAATGATCAGGACCTTCTCGTCGACCTGCACGACACGGCTCGCCCGTCGCAGCCGTGGATGGCGCGTCCGGCCGTTGTAGATCGTGAAGTGTTCGCAGCGAGCCTCGATGGCGTCCTCTCCTGCACTGTGGCGCTGATCCTCAAAGCGTTGCGCGAGGAAACCGGCTCAGCTGCGTCCGGTGTCCCCGGCCCATCCACGGCTGTGCCTTTGCTCGGCGCGCCTCCGGCCCTTGCGAGAGCGACACGCGCAGTGACATCGAAGGCAATCAGGTTCTTGGACATCCTGGCGAGAGGCGGCAGGATGTGGGGGATTGGCTGGCGCTTCGATGAATCGGCGAGCCTGCTCGATAAAGGCGAAGCAGCCTTCCGGGTGCTCACCGGAAATGCCGACAGCTACCTTGCCGACCCGTTCCCGTTCCGGCACCAGGGGCAGGATTTCATCTTTGTCGAACAGTACCTCTACTCGAAGAATCGGGGGTGCATTGCGGTCGTGACAGTGAACCGGGACGGGACAGCCGGCGCATCCCGGATCGTCGTGGAGGAACCGCATCACCTCTCGTACCCGTTCGTGTTCGAGCAGGATGGGCAGATCTGGATGATCCCCGAATCGGGGGCGGCCAGGAATGTCAGCCTCTACCGGGCAGTGGAATTCCCTTACCGGTGGACGCGGGAGGCCTGCCTCATGGAAGGCATTGAGGGCTACGATACCACGCCGCTCTGGCATGCGGGCGGCTTTTGGTTTTTCGTCAGCCCAAGGCTGTGGAGGTCCACGTCCTGGGATGTCCTCAGCCTCTACCGTGCCGAGAGCCTGACCGGGTCTTGGACGCCCCATGCCGCCAACCCCGTCCTGATCGATGCCAGGCTCAGCCGCCCCGCAGGCGCCGTCATCCGACACGGCGGACGCACGCTACGCCCGGTCCAAGACTGCGCGCGCGGCTATGGCGGCGCGGTGACGTTCTGCCAGATCGATGCGCTCGGAGCGTCGGAGTTTGCCCAGACCCCGGTCGGTCGCATTTGGTCCGGAGCGTTGGGGTGTCACACCTACAACCGCCGGTCTGACTTGGAGGTGATCGACCTGTTCGGGCATATCCGAGGTTTGCGAGACGTCACGACCTCCTATCGTTTGCTGGTACCCGACGCGCCGGTCTCGGGACCGCGTGGGCAGTCCCTCTCTTGGCCGGTCTCGTCCGGGTCAGCCAGCCGTAGCCAGGTGGTCGAGCACAAGGTACCCCGCCCGAGAAGGGCCGGGCGCGCCCGACCCTTCTCGGGCACAGAATAAGCTCGGAAATCACGGCCGAGTGAAGGAGCGAGCCCACCTGCACATCGCAGCTTCTGGCCAGTGGCAATGTCAGCGTTGCGCTGGACGTTCATTTCTTCGCGCCGACGACCTTCGCTGCCTTCCGCACGGCTCGCTCAGTAGAAATTGTCGCTTGTGAGCTAGTGTCGGCCGCGGGTCGATGGATGTCTTCGCCGGCGTCGAAGGTGGCCCCAGAGGTCTAAACGGGTTTGGCAACGCTGCCAACACGGCTGTTGAAGATGATCGGTGCCGCTGCCGCGCTATCCGCGCAGGTGATATGGGCTGGAAATAACCTGAAGGGATACCCCAAAAGAGCTAATCATATATTGTCTTTTCCTAACCATCTATAGTCCTTCCATTCCAGATCTGAATCAGTAATCGTGCATAACAGACTAAGATTAGGGGACTGACAAGAGTACCGATCTTCTTTCATCTCATCTTCATTTTATTATGGCCGGGAGTCCGCATATGGTTGGGTCAAGCACATCCGTGGATGTGGCGGTCATTGGAGCTGGCCCCACGGCTTGTCGCCAGCGGCGCATTTGCGTGCGCGCGATATGGAGCACCGGACGTATCACGCGGCCCATCATCTCGCCCGATACCTATCGTCAGTCCTGGCGCGCTTTCAGCCCGCCCCCTGGGTCCCACCGTACGACCTCGAAGTGCTGCCATGAACGCCGGTCTCTCTAGCATTCTCGCCCCTGTCGGTGCCACATCGCCGCCTGACCCGATCAATTTCGCGCTGCGGCGATCACTGACTCTGCCCCGAGTCAGCTTCGTCGTCCCGACGCTCAATGAAGCCGAGAACCTCCCTTGGCTTCTGCCGCGCATCCCCAACTGGGCGCATGAGGTCATTGTCGTGGATGGTCGCTCGACCGACGACACGGTCGCGGTCGCGCGCCGCCTGCGCGAAGACGTGAAGATTGTCATGGAGTCCCGGCGGGGCAAGGGTGCTGCACTGCAAGCGGGATTCCTGGCCGCCACAGGCGAAATCATCGTCATGCTGGACGCCGACGGCTCCATGGTGCCGGAGGAGGCGATCGTCTTTGTCAGTGCGCTGATGGCCGGGGCGGATCTCGTCAAGGGTTCACGCTTTATCCAGGGCGCCGGCACCGACGACATGTCGCTGTTCCGGATGTTCGGCAATAAGGGGCTGACCCTGTTCGTGCGGCTGCTCTATGGCGGTTGGTTCTCCGATCTATGCTACGGATACATAGCCTTCTGGACCAAGCACGTCGCCACGCTGGACTGCGATTGCGATGGGTTCGAGATCGAGACCCTCATCAACGTGCGGGCCTTGAAGAACCACCTCAATATCGTCGAGGTGGCGAGTTTCGAGGCTCCGCGCATCAGCGGTGTGAGCCATCTGCGCGCCATGCCGGACGGCTGGCGCGTCCTGAAAACCATCCTGCGCGAGAGGGTGCACCAACAGCGCAGGCGGAGCGCGACAGCCTGTGTTGTCGGTGGACAGACCTGATGCGAATCCTGATGGTTGCCGCTCGCTGCTGCCCCCTCATAGGCGGCATCGAAACTCACATCCAGGAAGTCGGTCCCCGCTTGGTGGCGCACGGCCACGCGGTCGACGTGCTCACCACCGATCCCTCGGGGGAGTTGCCGGTCGAGGAGGAGGTGAGCGGCATGCGGGTGCAGCGCGTGCCGGCCTGGCCGAGGGAGGCGGACCTCTATTTTGCGCCCGGCATCTATAGCGCGATCCGGCGCGGGGCTTGGGATCTGATCCATTTCCAAGGTTACAACACCTTCGTGGCGCCGATCGGGCTGCTCGCGGCCATCCGCGGAAACCTGCCGTTCATCCTGACCTTCCACAGCGGCGGGCATTCGTCCCGGCTGCGCAAGGCCGTGCGCGGCACCCAGCACGCGCTGCTCCGGCCGCTGGTGGCCCGGGCCGCGCGGCTGATTGGCGTCTCCGAATTCGAGGCCAACTTCTTCAGCGCCAGGGTGCGCGTGCCGCGGGAGCGATTTGTCGTCATCCCGAACGGCGCCGCAATGCCGGCCGCGAGCCCCAGCGTTAAGGTCGATCCGAACCTGATCGTCTCGGGCGGCAGGCTGGAGCGCTACAAGGGCCATCACCGGGCGATTGCGGCCTTGCCCGAACTGATCCGCCGGGTGCCACACGCGCGATTGCACGTCGTCGGAACAGGCCCGTATGAGGGAGAATTGCGGCGCCTCGTAGCGACACTCGGCCTCGAGAGGCGGGTCACTATCGCGAGCATCCCCGGATCCGAGCGGCAGAACATGGCTGACCTCCTGGCGAGCGCCGCGCTGTTCGTGCTGTTCAGCGACTACGAAGCCCATCCGCTCGCGGTGATGGAAGCCCTGTCGCTGCGCCGTCCGGTCCTTGTCAGCGACACGTCCGGGCTGCGGGAGTTGGCCGCCAAGGGCCTGTGCCGAGCTGTCCCGCGCAACGCTGGTCCGAAAGAGCTGGCCGCCGTCATGGCCGAGGAGCTGGAGGCCCATCGGGAGGTCCCGGATTTGGCGCTACCGGACTGGGATGCCTGCGCTCGAGCGCTGAGCGACGTTTATTGTGATGTCCTGAGCAGCCGATCCATGGTCCGCTTGCCCCCCGGCAGCGTGATGTCGTGGCCTCCTGCGACGGGGGTATGAGGCTGATAATGCCGGCTCATTTCACCGCGGGAATCAGGATCAACCCGCTCCGGGCCGGGATACGATTCGTCTCGGCCGTTATCGGTCCCGACCTTCGCGGCGGCAGCGCCGATGCCCCGCCGCAACGGGCCAACTCCGGATGGATCGCGGTTCTATGCCTGATGGTCGCCACGGCTCTGCTCCTGGTCGTGGCCGGACACGCGGCCGGGCGCCGGGGCTATGACGTGGCGCCGCCGCTCTTCTGGTGCGGTGTCCTCCTCCTGGTCGTTCCGACCACCCTTCGCATCGCCTGGCCGACGACAGCCCGGGGAGAGCGCCTGTTCCTGCTCTTCCTGCTGGTCGAGTCCCTGCTCTATTTTAAGGCGGTCTATTCCCCGACGAGCTTCGTCGGTCACGACGAGTTCTTGCACTGGATCGCTGCCGACGATCTCATTACGGCCCGCCGGCTATTCCTGTCCAACCCGCTTTTCCCTATCGGGCCAACGTATCCCGCCCTGGAAATCCTGACGATGGCGATCGTCAATCTGACGGGACTGTCATCGTTTGTGGCGGGGACCCTCTTGTTGGCGATCCTCAGGGGCACGTTCATCGGTGCCCTGTATCTGTTCTTCGAAAGCATAGTCGGATCGCCGCGCATCTCGGCCATCGCCTGTCTGGTCTATATGGGCTGCTCAACCTTCGTCCTGTTTGACGCGATGTTCTCCTACGAGAGCCTCGGCATCGTGCTGTGCGTGCTGGCCCTCGCGGTCGAAGCAGCGTCCAGGGATCTCGTCGGGCGACCGAGGCTGAAGGCGCTCGGGCTGATTGCCTTGCTGTTGGCAAGCCTCGCGGTCACGCATCACCTCACGGCCGCCTTCGCCGCCATCTATTTCGGAGCGCTGGCGGCCCTCGAAGCCTTTCGCCGGCACGACCCCCTGCGGATTGAGGCCAGGATCGCCGTGGGCCTCACGGCGATCCTGGCCGTAGCCCTGCCGCTCCTGTGGATGCAGGCCCGTGGCATCCCTCTCACAGGCTATCTCGGCCCGGTGATCGAGGGGGGCTTCAAGACATTGCTCGGAAAGATCCTGGGCGCGCCCACCCCAATCTCGGAGCACCGCGGAGCGCCGACCCAGCCCCTCGGCATGAAGCTGACCACCTTGCTCGCGATCCTGCTGTTGGCACTCGGGCTGGCGACCGGCTTCTTTCGGTCGCTGGCCATGGCAGCGCGCAGTGGTGCGCGGGCAGGTTGGCGTCCGATCCAGGACATTCTCAAACGTCGCTGGCGCGACAGCCGCCTCGTGCTCCTCACCTTCCTGGCCTTCGGGCTCCCAGTCTCGGTGGCCTTCCGGCTGACCATCGCCGGATGGGAAATCGGCAACCGCATGGGAACGTTCGTGTTCATCGCCGTCGGGCTGGTCGTCGCGGTGAGCATCGTCCACTTCTGGCAGGGCCGCACGCCACACGGGTGGCGCCGCATCGCATCGACCCTTGCTCTGGCGGTCATCATCCTGGGCGGCGTCACCAGCGCTACGCTTAATCCGATCCGAGGGCGATACAGGGTGGCGGCAGATCAGGAATCAATCGAGCCCATGGGGATCGAAACGGCACGCTGGACCAAGGAATGGCTCGGTCCCGGCAACCGCTTCACCTCCGACCGCATCAACCGCCTTCTGCTTGCGGAATACGGCCGGCAGGACGCCAGGGTCAAGATCAAAGAAGGCGTCTTTGCCGCGCGCATATTCGAGGGCGAGACGTTGGGGCCCGACAATTTTTGGGCCTTGGCGAGAAGCGATATCGATTTCCTGCTGGTGGACCTGCGCCTGTCCACGGCTCCGCCGGTGCTAGGCTTCTACTTCGAGCCGTGGCAAGGGCAGCAGGAAACGCCGCCCGCGGGCGCAGAGCTGCTCAAGTTCAATGACATCAAGGGCGTCACCCGCATCTACGACAACGGCTGGATCGTCATCTACGACGTAAGGGCATTGCATGAGAATTCCTAGCAACCGGGATCTTCTGGCCGCCTGTCTGTGGGCGGGGGCTGCGGTGGCGGCTGTTGCGGTCAGCGACAGCTTGCTTATCCGTACTGCCCTGGGCGCGCCCATGGTGTTCCTCGTCTCGGGCCACACCGTGCTGCGGGCCATTGGCGTGAGGACCCGCTCCGCGTTGCAACACTTCGTCTACGCGGTCGGAGCAAGCCTCGCCGCCGGCATCGCCGGGGGCTTTGCCCTGAACGCCGCGGGCTTCCTTACGCCGCTCGGCTGGGCGCTGTGGTTCTGGGCCGTGACGGCCGCCGCGACACTGGTGGCCGCCGGCCGCCGCGACACTCCCGATCTGCCAGCCTGGCCGGCTCCGGCGCGGGTCCGGCTGTGGCAAGGGGCCGCGTTCATGCTAGCGCTGCTTGTGGCGACCGGAGCCTATGCGCTGGCTGTCCAGGACGAAGCGGCCTTCCGGGAATTCAAATACACCGCGTTCTGGTTGTTGCCATCGCCCAATGGCGGGCCCGACCTACTCACCGTCGGCATCAGAAGCGCCGAGATCCGAGCTCAGCGATTCGACCTGGAAATCACGCTCGACGGGCAACCGTTCGCCATCTTCCGATCGCTCACCATCGCGCCAGGCGATACCTGGGCGCGGGAAATCTTGGTGCCCGTCTTGGCAACTCGCCAGACGGCCGAGGCGCGGCTCTATCGGCCGGAAGACAACCGACTCTACCGCAGCGTTTCGACGCTGGTGCCGCACATCTGAAACGGGGTCTGACCATGCGAATCCTGCTACTGTCGCAGTTCTACCCTCCGGTGATCGGGGGAGAGGAGCGGCACGTCCGCAACCTCGGCGCGGCGTTGGCGCAGCGGGGCCATCACGTGAGCGTCGGCACCTTTATGCATCCCGGATCGCCCGAAACCGAGCTGGACGGCGCGGTCCGCGTGCACCGCCTGCGCGGCACGCTCCAGCGCCTGTCAGACCTCCACAGCGATCCCGAGCGCCGCCACGCACCACCCTTTCCGGATCCCGAACTGATGCTGGCCCTGAAGCGGCTGGTCGCCCAGGAGAGGCCGGACATCGTCCACGCCCATAACTGGATCTACGCGTCCTTCCTGCCGCTCAAAGTTCTGAGTGGGGCACGCCTCGTGGTTACGCTCCACGATTACGGCCTTGTCTGCGCCAACAAGAACTTCATGCACTTGGGCACCCATCTCTGCAGTGGCCAAGCACTGGCGAAGTGCCTGCCCTGCGCTGCCGGGCATTACGGGGCCGTGAAGGCAGCCGTGACCACGTTTGGCAACTGGGGGTCGAGCTTCGCCGCCCGGCGTGTGGTGGACCGTTTCATCGCGGTGAGCCACGCGGTGGCGCGTTACAACGGCCTGACCCAAGGCCGCGCCCCCTACGAGGTCATCACCAATTTCGTGCCCGACGATGTCGAGGTGCTTGGCCCGGAAGATCCCTGCCTGCGGGAGCTACCCGGGGATGGATTCATCCTGTTCGTCGGCGATATGATGCGCCTCAAGGGCATTGACGCTCTCCTGCAAGCCTATGCCGACCTCGAGCGCGCGCCTCCGCTGGTCCTGATCGGGCGCCCGCTCGCCGATACACCGACCGAGTTTCCGCCGAATGTCCATGTGTTCACCATGTGGCCTCATTCCGCCGTCATGCACGCATGGCGACGCTCACTGTTCGGCGTGGCGCCATCGGTCGGCCTGGAACCCTGTGCGACCGTCATCATGGAAGCGATGGCGTCCGGCAAGGCCGTCGTCGCAACCGACGTCGGAGGCATGCCCGATATGATCGATCACGGCGAAACGGGACTTCTCGTGCCGCCCGGTGATGCGCCAGCCTTGGCCCACGCGATGCAGACACTTCTGGACGACCGCGCCTTGCTGGCCCGCCTGGAGGCGACAAGCCTCGCCAGGGTTGAGCGCCTCAAGGCCGGAGCGGTCGTGACCCGGATCGAGCAGGTCTACCGGGACGTCCTGCCAACCGCCAGCAGGTCCGCGGTGCCGGCGCACCAGGGTTCGGGAGAGCCATCATGCCGGTAGGTCTCGTCGGGACGGCCGCTATTCGCGCCCGACGAGAGCTTCGAAAGAGCGCCGCGCTCGTCCTGAATTCCGGCGCTCTGGCGATCGGAACGATTGCAGCGGCCGGTCTTGGGTTTGTCTTTTGGTGGCTCGCGGCCCGGCTGTTTCCGCCGGAGGTGATCGGCAACGCCTCCGCTCTCCTGTCAGTGATGGGGCTCGTCGGCCTGCTGGGGGAGGCCGGGCTCGGGCCCCTGCTGATGGGCGAAATCGTCCGGCATCCCGGCAAGGAGCGCGGCCTCGCGGCCGCAGCAGCGTGCGTCGGGGTGGCGCTGGCGGTCGGCCTGGCCTTGTTGTTTGTCTTCGGGGAGGCGTACTTCAACAGCTCGACCGGGCTGATCGGCGGCTGGTTCGTGGGCGCTGCGTTCGTCCTCGGCTGCGGCCTGACTGGTCTCAGCGTCGTGGCCGATCCGGCGTTCGTCGGCACTCTGCGCAGCAGCGGCAAGATGATCCGGCTGGTGCTGTTCTCCACGTTCAAGCTGATGCTGATCGCCGCCGCCGGGGCCGTGGGCTACGCCTCCACTGCCACGATTCTTCTGACCTGGGTGGTTGGCCTGCTGGCGTCCTGGATCGGCGTCGATCTCTTGACCCGGGGCGGCGCGCGTCACCTCTTTGGGGCCCCCGATTTCCGGCTGCTCCATACGCTCCGACGCAAGGTGTTCGACCACTACGCGCTCGATGTCGCCTTGCAGGCCCCGAGCGTCATCATGCCCTACCTTGTGCTGGTTCTCCTGTCGCCGACCACGAATGCCGCCTTCGTGCCGTTGTGGATGCTGGTCTCCATGGCTTCGTTGATTCCCGCAACCATGGCCATGGTGCTGTTCCCCGTGGTCAGAGCAAGCCCGAAACAATCCAGGCACGATATCCTTTTGTCGCTGACGGCGTCATTGCTCTTCTCACTGGTCTGCGCCGCCTTCATCTTCACCTTTTCTCAGGAGATCCTTGCGGTCTTCAATCCGGCCTATCCGGAGATCGCCGGTTCGAGCCTCAGCTTCCTCGGCTTCAGCCTGTTGGGATCAACGCTCAAATTTCATGCCTGCACGCTGGCGCGGCTGGGCGACAGGATGGGCAAGGCATCCCGCTGGTTCGCGCTTGGCGGATTGCTGGAGCTGTGCTTCGTGGTCGCGGGGGCGAAGCTTGATGGACTTCAAGGCCTGGTCCTGGGCTGGACGCTCGCCGTCAGCATCGAGGGTGCGTGTGCGGCCCTCGTTTTGGCCTTCGCGACGAAACTGGATTCTGCCGCCGGGCCTGTGCACGAAGGCCCGGCTCCGTCGCGGCTCCAGACCTGAGGAGCCGTCCACACACATGGCACATGGTTATCGACCGTAGGATACGTACAGGTATCGAGACGAGTGTATTGGACTTGGCGCAAATAGCCGGGCAGTTGTTGGGTGAGCCGACCATTAACTTTGGTTCGCCCCGACCCGGTGATCCCTATAATTCGATCGGCGACCCGGAAGGCACGCTACCTTTTGGGATTTCAAGCAGAACATTCTCTAGCAGCAGGACTGGCTAAAACTGTTACATAAAGGCACACCCAATGACGACGGCGAATATTGCCCTGCAAATTTTTACCGATATGGACGCGGTGGAAGCTCAGTGGAGAACATTAGAGGAGCGTGCGGATTGTACCGTATTCCAATTGTTTGATTGGCAGATGGAATGGTATCGCCACATCGGCTCCAAAGAGAAACTGATTCCAGTGATCGTGCTGGGTCTCGACGATACCGGCGTGGCGGTTTTTATTCTGCCATTGGCGATCGAACGCCATGGTCTGATCCGCCGGCTGGTCTGGTTTGGATCGGAATTGTGCGATTATAATTCGCCCATTTTGGCGATAAATTTTAGCGATCACGTGAAATATGGGCAATTCGGCTGCCTGTGGAAAGACATAATTCGGGCGATTCAAGACTATCCTCGACTTCGTTTCGACGCTGTTGAATTTTACAATATGCCCAGTGTTGTCGGCTCTCAACCTAATCCCTTTCTCGACTTGCCAGCCTTGGTGGCTAATTGCGCCGGACATGTGGCAACCCTCCCGGAAGCGAACTGGGATCGGTTTTATGCGTCAAAGTTTTCAAATTCGACGCTGCATACCCACCGGAAAAAGGCCAAAAACCTCGCCAAGCAAGGTGGCGGGGCAATTCGCTTTGTAGACGTGCAAGATCAGGCCGAGATCGAGTGCACCATTGCAAAGCTGATCGAACAAAAACGGAGCAGCTTTGCCCGAATGGGTGTTCATGACAGGTTCGCACGTCCGGGCTTTCGCGAATTTTATTTGGCGATTGTCGCCAATCCTCGGTTGCGCGAGGTGATCCATGTCACTCGGCTGGATGTGGACGGGATTCCTGTGGCGACGGGTCTGGGTCTCAAGTTCAATTCCAGTTATTCACTGGTGATGTCGAGTTATCAAGACGAGTTCGCCAAATACAGTCCCGGCCGTCAGCATATTCAGGAAATGATCCAATATGCCATTCGCCAGAAGATGCAGAAATTCGATTTTACGGTCGGCGACGAGCCCTATAAGCTTGCATGGTCAGATATTAATTTGCGCTTGTTTTGCCATTTTGATGGCAGAACTTTGCTCGGTTGTATTGTAATTTCGGTGCAAATAGCGATTCATTATGGATATGCTTGGTATAATCAAACGTCGTTATTAAAGCCGCCGCTGCGGCAGGTTCTTCGCAAGACAAGACAATCCTTGCATCGCATGTTTCTCTGATCGGCCGATCACGAGTTTTTGACCTCGGCGTGCGATACAATCATTGATCTTCGCTAAAGAGTATAGTCCACGCTCGGAATGGGGGTCGAGAAAATTCAGACATACCACAGTGATCCCGTCAAAGTTGCCTGTGATGAATGGTCGGTTAGTGAAGCATTTTACAACCGATCACTGGCGTCCGATACGACGCTTTTATTGCATATTCGTCGGATGGGCTGGATTGATCTCGATATGATGGGAATCTCGATCCACAAATTCGCTTGATGGCCGGCAAGCGCAGTTCGTGGAGGAGCAGGCTGAGCTTGGCGGTATCGACAGCGTTGTTGGTCTTCATACCGCGTCTCCCGTCAGGCTGGCGCCGATCAGGGCTTCATAGGCGTTGAGCGGAGCAAGGCGCACGACGACATTGGGGAGCCGGGATGGATCGGGGGCGAAGCGTTCCCGCAAGGCGGCCATATCGGGCAATCGCCCGGCCTCGTTATCACCGACGAATTGGCCCTGCTCACCATCTCAGAGCATCGCGCGGAGCTGGAAGAGCTCTACCGGTTCCGGCTACCGGCCCATGAGACCGTCCTGATGCTGCACGACAAGGCTAGCTTTCACGAGACCGCGAAGACGAATGGCTGGCTGATCCCGAACGGAGTCGTGATCCGCGATGCTCGGACATCCCGGGCATCCGCTCGCTCGGCCTGCCGGTGATCATCAAGCCGGCCGACAAGCGCCACTTTCACGAGGGCAATGCCCCCCGCCTGGTGGTGGCAGCCACTCACGACGCGGCGGTCACCACGTGTCGTGGTCTTCTGGACCGGACCGGCGCAGTCCTCGTGCAGGAAACGATCGACGGACCCGATGGCAGCATCTATTTCTGCCTATTCTACCGCGGCCGAAACGGGGCGACGCTCGGCATGTTCACGGACCGCAAGCTGGCCAGCACGCCACCGGGCACTGGAAGCACTGCGTTCTGCACACTCGCCGTCAGCGAGACCTTGGAGCGCACCACAGCGGCCTTCCTTGACCGGGTGGACTATTTTGGGTTCGGCGGCGTTGAGCACAAGTGGCATGCAGGTACCAAACGTTTGTCATTATCGAGCCGACGATCGGGCGCACCGACTGGCAGGAGGAGGCGGCGACGCTGGCGGGGATCAACATCCCGCTGGCGGGTAGCGCTCGCGCCCCATCGCATCCAGCCGGCAGCGAATGGAGGCGACCGCGAACTGTGCCGTATCGCTCGTGATTCCGACGCTCTCCCACCCCGCATTTGGCGCCAATGTCGTACACGCCATACGGCACGACCTTGCCCAGATCCTTGTCCTCGAAGTCGTGCACTTTCACGCGCCACGGATCGCTTTTCAGACGGCAGTCGGTGCCACCATTCTTGGAGTTGCCGATCAGCTCCTTCTTCGTGGTGTCGACCGAGATGACCGGTTGCCCCGCGGTCTGTGCGGCGACCGCCTTGGCGAGGCTGGGCTACAGTCGGCAGTCGAACCGCAAGGCTGACGAGGGCTTCAAGCATCCCGACCGTGACGCGCGATTCGAGCCCATCAACGCCAAGGCGGTCGCCGCACACCATCCGTCCGAGATCAGCCGCCAATCGGAGCGGTCGATATGACGGGTGTCCTAAGTCGCCTGGCGTGTGCGGTATCGCGGATCGGGCGGACCGTCCCATATGGCATTGATATAAAAAGGTGATTTCGGTCGACAAGTCGGCTCCGTGTAACATACTCTCGCTCACTGGGAAATGGCTGAGATGCTGCGATGGCTTAATCCATATGGCGCGCGATCAAGCTATTCCGCAGTGCCGTTGAAAAGTCGAACGGCGAAGGCCGCGTTGCTCCAATCCAATGCGCGAACCAGTCGACCAAAAACAGGGCTCACGTCCGACCGTCGGCGCGATGTTACGCTGACGATTCATCCGAGCCACTGTTCCCAGTTTCGTTTCGTCTCAGGGCAGGAAAGAAGGAAACAATCAGGCGGCCCGATCAGCGTGCCCGAACTCTCGAGCGACGATGTTGATCGCGCTGGCCATCACCGAAGGCCGGGGATCCTGCGCTGCAGAGTGTAAAAGCGATCCCGCCAGGGGCCGATACGATAGCCTGCTGCGCTAGCCTTGGCTTCCGTGAGCACATCGTCGTAGGGGACGCTGAGGAACTCGATGGTCATGAGACCGGCGTCGAAAAGCGCAAACTCGGCAAGCCTTGGCGCGTTCTTGCGCGAGGCGTCGAGAGACCCCGGATTGATAAAGTATTCCCGATCCGATCGCAGCCTCGCCTTCCCGTTGGCAGGAAGGTCACGGATGCTGCCATCCTCTTCGACCTCAAACAGTCTCTGCTCGTGCACGTGTCCATAAAAGCAGATCCGGCGGCCCGGGAAGTCGGCTCGGAGGTACTGCACATTCTTGGCGATATCGTGCGGAGTTCTCATATATTGTTGCACATCGCGTACCCCGCCGTGCACGAGTACGAGATGAGCCTCAATTGAAAGAGAGCGGGGCAGCACGCGCAGGTATTTGACGGTATCGGGATGGAGAAGCTGACGCGTGCGCTGGAGCGCGTGCATTGCATTGTTTGAGCAACGCTCGAACCCGAGCAGGCCGATGCCGATGAGATCGTGATTTCCGGCGATGGAGATGATTCCGCGCTGCTGCAGGATCATTGCGCACTCATTGGAGTCCGCATTGTAGCCGATGACATCGCCGACGCAGAGGAGCCTGTCGACGCCATGGCAGTCCAAGGCCGCCAGCGCGGCGAGGAGAGCCTCCCGGTTGCCGTGGATGTCGCCTAAGATGCCGTAAAGCGCCATTGACGCGGCCCCGCCATGATGAGCCTGAGCAATTTTCGTAGCTTGCGTATGAAGGTCATCACCAGCGGCGCGGGATCGCGCCAGGCGAAGACATTGTAGACGATGCGCGTGGAGAGGATCGAGGTGATCCAACCAACCAAGCTGAGCTCGCGACGAGCCGCGAGCTGACGATAGGCGCGATAGTCGAGCGGTAGGCAGAGCCAGCGGGTGTCCGTGCGATAGGACAATGGCGGAGGACGTTTGCGCGCGACCAGGTAGTCGTAGGCGACGGCGAGAAGATTGACGCCGTTCTCGGCGCCGAGGCAGTTCCACAGATTGAAGCGCGCATTCACCTCGAGCAGGAAGTGCTTGCCGGATTTCGCATCGGTCTTGAAATCCATCTTGAAGATCCCCTTAAGAGGAACCTGCTCCGCCATTCGCTTTCCGAATGTGGCAAGCTCATCGTCTTGGATCAGTTCGATGAAGGAACTCTCGCCCGTGAACGGCGGTGACGTCCGCAGCTTACGGCCGACGAAGGACGCGAGCACTGTCCCATGCTCGTCCGAGACGCCGTGAAAAGACCAGAGCTGGCGATCGTCTCCACCAATATAGGTCTGGAATGTCAGCTGGTCGCGAAAACGCGCGATGCCCGCCTGTGAGGCTGCCTCGCGACCATTCTCGAAAACGCGAGCCTTGCTGCCGTCTCCAAATAGCTCGTCCTGAATCGGCGAGTGCTTCCAGACGGATTTGGAACGTGGCTTGGCAAGCACGGGGACGTCCGTCTCGGGGAGTTCCTCCCAAGGAATGCTGCGAGGAACCGGAAACCCCCTGTCGCGCGCGAGCGCTGAGAATCTGTCCTTCGTGAGCAGAGCAAGCCCGACCTCCGGTTCGGACAAGAGGAGCAGAAAGGTTTTCGTAAAACGCTCCCGGTGCGCATAGATAAGTTCCAGGAAGTAGTCTTCGCCGTACACAAGAGGCACGCGCCGGCCGACCAATTTGCAAAGCCGGTCGCCGACATCGAGCAACGCGTCGACCAGTGCTTCGGGTTCCGATCGGGGCGGAAGAATGCAACGTCCGTTGCAATAGCGGGAAGCGAATGTCGGGTCGTTTGCATCGCTTGATGCGACGATCGCTGGAATGCCCGCCATGGCGAGAGGGCGTAGCAAAACCGTGCCAGCCGCGAGAAGGACCGGAGGCCGTTCTGCCGTGAGCTTTCGGCGGTCAATTTCGAGCATTGCGGGTATTCCCCCAACTGCCTCTGAACGGGTTGATGTCTACGGGTTTTCGGCTGGTGGCCCGTTCCCATTCCCGGTCCGAGCTGTTTGGGCCGTAGCGTCGAATAGTGCCCCTGCGGCCCCGGACCATAACTCACCTATTATGCTAATCCTCGTGGAAGAGTCGAGTTGTCCACTGGCGATCCAAATGGATATACCCGGAGTATCTATCGGCCAAGCACGTCGAAGGGGAACAAAAGTCGAGAGCGCACTCGATATCGGACCTACGAAAAGGGTATCAAAGTGAGCGATGCCGAAATGGAGGCGCTCGAAATCTAGAGCGACGCCATCCATCCGGAATGGAACTACACCATCCGTCCGAGATCAACCGTCAATCGGAGCGGTTAATTTGGCGGGGTGTCCTTATCTCTCGCGCGAGCCGGCCACCATTTACAGTGGCTGGTGGGGGCTCCGGCTCGCACCCGGTGCTACGCCGCCTAGCATGCCCGTTTCTAGAATCGGCCCGGGTTGGAAACATTGACTGCTTGCGGACTTGCCTTGGCTCTTTCGGTATTTCCCCGAGTACTATCGACTTGAAATGGCAGAGATGTTTCCCGCTCCGTCGAGAGGGAAGCCAATGAAAGATCGGGCAGCAGCTGTTCCTTTACTTGTGGGACGCTCGCCGCAGGAGGTGAGAATATCAGAGCATGGAGTGCAATTAAGCTTAGTTTCCATGGACGGCAACACTCAAGTCGTTGAGGCAGATCATGTAATCGCGGCGACCGGATATAAGGCCGATGTGCATCGTCTACCTTTTCTAAACCACACAATTATCGAGCAGCTGCGTCTTATCGAAAAAACTCCGAGGTTGTCCACGAACTTCGAGTCGTCCATCCCGGGGTTGTATTTCGTCGGGCATGGGTTAAAGTGCTGATTGTCTCCGCGTCATCTCTGCCATGGAGTGCACTTCATGGGCCTGTCGGCGGCGACTGGTTTTGACCCCGGTGCCATTGAGAGGCTCTCGCAGCAGCGCAGCCGCCCAAATGCGTGATGATTCCTTGACTACTCGGCGCATCCTGGTGGTCGAAGATGGTTATTTCATCGCTGATGTTAGCAACTGGAGGCAAGGTGGACTCGACAGCCAAGTTAGTTGTCCGTGGGCTTTTGCGCTGCCCGCGCTGCGAATCCGGCATTGCGGCTGTTCAGGCGGCTGCGCCAGCACGCGCTTTCGTATGCCAGGACCCTGACTGCGAAATGTCCCAAGCCGGATTTCCGGCTCTCGACGGCATTCCCGTACTGGTCGACTTCGACAACTCCGTCCTGTCCCGGGAGGAGGTGCAACTTGCCGGGGGAAGCTCTTACAAGGATCGCAGCACGGGCTTTCTCCAGAAGGTCCACGACTTCTTCTGGCGATCCGCCAGCCCGACCGCCGCCAATGCCGACCGCTTCATCGCCGAGGCGAAGCGCCTGGATCCCCATCCCATCATCCTAGTCATCGGAGGCGGCACAATCGGCAGCGACGCGGAAGCGCTTTATCGAGACCCCGACCTCACTTTGATCGGAACGGATATTTACAAATCCGACCTCACCTTGATCATCGCGGATGGGCATCAGATTCCGTTGGCCTCGGGGGCGATCCACGGCATCTGGGTCCAAGCCGTCCTGGAGCATGTCCTGACGCCCGAGCAGGTCGTCGCCGAGATTCATCGTGTTTTAGTCCCGGACGGGGTGGTCTATGCAGAGACGCCCTTCATGCAGCAGGTCCACGAGGGACCCTACGATTTCACCCGTTTCACCCCCAGCGGACATCGTTGGCTGTTCCGCCATTTTGACGAGATCGACGGCGGCATCACGCGCGGCCCCGCGATTGTGATGCTCTGGTCCATCCGCTACTTCGTCGGCTCTCTTTTTGGGAGTTATAAGGTCGGCACGATGGCGGCCACGGGGCTGTTCTGGCTTCGTCATTTCGAAAGACTTTCCCGGCCGAGCTATGCAGCCGACGGCGCGAGTGCAGTCTATTTTCTTGGCCGGCGTTCGCAGCGTGCAATGAAACCGAAGGACATCATTGCCTACTACAAGGGCGCGCAGCGATAGTTACCGCCAACGAGGGCATCGAGTGCCGCTGACGACAGCTGTCTTACGAACGAATCTTAATTCAAGTGCCACGCCGTCGATTGGCTTGACGCACTGAGAGAGCGTATCCTGCCAGATTTTTTCGTAGGATAGCAGTGCGACTGTTGAATGCCATTCTCGAGACGCGACGTTCCAAGACCATGCTGCCTAGAAAGTAGTGACCGCATCACCTGGCAGGAGCCATTCTGGCAGCAGACAAGCAGCCACATCAATTCGGACCGATCCTCTCCTCCCTCACCACGCGGGAAAGCTCGACATCGTTGGGGTTGGACGCGGCCGGCAAGCTCTCGCTGGTCGGCGACGAGGTCGGGACCGGCGAACCGGCCGGCTCTCTTGGCCCGTTTTCGCCCACGATGATGTTGACGAGGTCACCTGGCTGCAACGGGGTCATCCCGACGGACTCAATGCTGACCGGCCCGGCTGCCGATTGCCGCACGATTTGATAAGTTGCGCTGTTCGCGTCCTTAGCAAACTGGACGCGGGTCACCGGCAACGTGTACAGGACGCCTTCGCTGACGTTCAACTCGCGCACATTGGCCTCGATCTGGCTCTCCATGGTCTCGATCTCGACCTCCAGATCGTTCCTGAGGTCGGCCCGGGTCCGCAACACCTCAGACTCCAGCGAGGCGAGGCGCTGCTTGGCGCTCGCGTACTGGTTGAGGGCGTCCTGCCGACGCTGTTCCGCGTCGGACAACTCACTCTGGATCTGATCCATCACCGTCATGCTGAGAACTTGGCGGTCCACGAGCGTGCGCATGCTGTTGACGCGCTCCTGCCGCAGCTTGACGAGTTTGTCGAGCGACTCCATGCGCCCATAAGCGGCAACATCCTGCTTGGCCGCCTCCAGCGCACGAAGGTTTGCGCGCTCGCGATCCTTGCGGGCCGTGGCGACGGCCTTGCGCCGGTCGCTCTGCTCGTTGACGAGGTTGGCCGCTTCGCTCGCGCCGGCCAGTTCCAGCAACTGGCGCGGGATAGTGGGTGCCGTACCGTCGCGCTCGGCCTTCAGCACCGCCTCGCGCGCGAGCAACTTCAACAAGGCATCGATCGCCCCGCTCCGCTTCTGGGTCTCACGAACGGCTTCGATCTTCTGCCACGGCTCGCTCTCGGCTCGGTCCAGTCCGCCGGCCAGCGCGATCGCGTGCAGGATCGTCATGCCGGGCGCGTACTTGAACGAGCCTGGATTCTTGACCGGCCCCAGCACGTAAATGGGCGGGCGCTCCAGCGGCAGGATGTTGACCAGCCCCTTGCGGCCCAGCAGTTGATTGAAGATTTCCGCCAGGTCGGCCTGCACCTGTTGCGTCGACCGGTTGGCGACCGGAATGGAGCCAAGCAAGGGCATGGAAATTGTGCCGTCCTCTTGGACAAAATATTCGCCGCTCAGTTCCGGACGCTGCAGGATGCCGTGCAAGGCCGAGGACGCGCCCCCCCACTTGTCTTCCTCGACGTCGACGCGCTCGTAGAATGCGACCTTGAGGCGATCGCCGACGCCGAACAGGGCTCCGGTTGGCATGCCTGGCGCCGTGCTGAGGGTTTTGGGGCGCTCGGCACTGGTGGGGACGGCAGGGACGACGGGGCGCTCGACCAACGCCGCGGTCGATGCATCCTGTCCCGTGTTGAGGGTTTTGGGGGGCTCGGCACTAGTGGGAACCGCAGGGACGGCGCTTCGTTCGACCGGCGCCACCGCCGACGCGTCCGGTCCCGACACGATCGCGCGGGAGGGTTCGGCCGTGGCGTGGGCCGGTTGTCCTTGCCGGCTATCGATAGCAGCAGACATCTTCTGCACCATGGCTCCGGAGACATCCTGGACCCCCTGCACCACGGTTGCGGAGAAATCCTCGACCTTCTGCACCACGGTTCCTGAGACATCCTCGACCTTCTGCACCACGGCAGCGGAGGCGTCCTTGACCTTCTGCCCCACGGCTGCGGAGGCATCTTCGACCTTCTCCATTACGGCTCCGGAGGCATCCATCACAGTTCCGGAGACATCCTCGACCTTCTGCGCCACGGCTCCGGAGGCAGCCTCGACCTTCTGCGCCACGGCTCCGGAGGCAGCCTCGACCTTCTGCGCCACGGCTCTGGAAACAACCTCCATGGGCTCCCAGTTTCTGACCGCTCCCGCGCCCAGGACGGCGACCCCGAAGACCCCCAAGACAAGCAGGACGGCCTTCATTCCCCTGCGGCGGGCCGCCTGTGACGAGGGAGTGACGGGCTCGGAATTGTATTTTGCATCCATGGCCATGGCCCGTGGCTTTCACTTTCAATGGTGGCCAGCCCGTCCCGAACTGGCGAGCATCGGTCGACGAGGAAGGCTCTGCCTTATCGTGATCCTTCACCGCCAGCGGCACAACTATCCCTTTGTAGGCACTCCTTCCGGATAAACACCCCTCGGGCGAACTTGTCCAATGAGCAGATTGCTGCGCTGAAGGGGAACCTCTTTGATGGCAAACGGGACAAAGGCGATCGAACGCAACGAAGAGCCGGAGATAGTGGTCCGACGCAGCGTCTCGAACCGCCTGCGGCCCCAACATGCATTCGCAGAATGGCTGGGCCATCTCCAACTTCGTATCCAGGCCCTGGAGAACGAGCCGATCACGATCTCCGGCTCCTAGTCGCAAAGCCGATCATTCTGCTACGTCGATGACCTGATCGACGGCTTGACTCGCCTGATGAATGAAGAGGCGGCCTCGACGAAGCCGTCAATCTCGGCACCTATCGAGGTAGCAATAGCAGAACTGGCCCGCCCCATTTTCTCTCGCCGGATCTCACCAGGCTCGAATTCCGGTCCCTGCCACAGAACTCCCGGCAGCGCTGCCCCGATATCGGCCGCCTCAGGGGCCGCGCTAGGCAACTCCTCTATTGCCCTCCGCAGGTGCAACGCAAGGAGCGGCTCGGCAGAAAATCGCCTGTTTCGATGCCCGGAAGGTATCCGTGCAGTTGTGCGCGCTGCGCCTCATCGCCCTGGCCCACGCCCTGTCGCCCTGCCAGCTGTGGCACGTTGCTCCTCAAGCTGGTGAAGCTCGGGCGCTGGTCAGGATCAGCGCGCGCCGCGTCAAGATCGCCGTCTCCTCGGCTTGCGCCCTCATCCCAAAATGGCGGCTGCTCGCGGCGCGGCCCCCTGGGCCCGCGGTTCTCCCGCCTGACACGCCGCACCGCCCCAGACCGGCGGCACCACCCGCGCGCCACGGGAGACCAGGCCCGGCAACTCTCGTGGCCCGCGCATCCGGCGCCACGATGGTGCTGGCTGCCGCCCGGAGCGGCTGAAAGCCAGGGCTCGCACCCTCACTAAGGCCTCAGGCTTGAGAATCCGGGGTACCTCTCGACGAAGCTACCCTACGCCTAAAGAGGGTGTTCTTGTCTAGGGTTTTCCTGGCGTAAGGTAACACGGTCAAAAAAGAAACTATGCGAGGAGCGCCTTGCGAGACGTGCGTCCCTCAATCGCGTCAGGGGAGGCTACGATGACAACGAAATCCTTGATGACCACAAAGTCTTTTACAACAGTGCTTGTCAGCTCAAGCGAGTTACTCCGAGAGGGCCTTGTTCTAATTCTGGATGCAGCAAAGTTTCGCATTCTTTTCTCTGCGGCTTGTGTTCACGACCTTGTGCAGAAGCCGCTACCCAAGCACCGGTCCATCTTGCTCATCATGGATGTCGACGGTACTGACGCGGATGCTGGATTCGCACAAATTGCAGAATTTAAAGCGATTTATCCGACCAGCCATGTCGTT
The DNA here is from genome assembly GCF_040318155.1 of Mesorhizobium sp. M1307. Taxonomy (NCBI): domain Bacteria; kingdom Pseudomonadati; phylum Pseudomonadota; class Alphaproteobacteria; order Hyphomicrobiales; family Phyllobacteriaceae; genus Mesorhizobium; species Mesorhizobium sp. M1307. The sequence continues at coordinate 37,701 of NZ_JAMYLR010000011.1, forward strand.
GCGCTAGCCGATCACTGTCGACCGAACGATATAGTTTCAGCCCTTCGTGCGGGGGCGGACGCGTATTTGACAAAAGTTGCCGCTCACGACACTTTCATCAAGGCTCTCGAATTGGTTATGCTAGGTCAGACGGTGCTACCTGCAGAAACTTCGACGTTTATTCAAGACATAAGACATCGTCTGAAACATGATGCGGTAAATAATTTTACAAATGTGGATGTTACAATGGAGGGCGCTGATCGAGAACCATCAATGTTGTCAACTCGGGAAGATTGTATTATACGTTGCTTGATCGGAGGAGAATCTAACAAAACAATCGCGCGCAAGATTAACATCGCCGAAGCGACGGTGAAGGTGCACGTGAAGGCCATCCTTCGAAAGATTCGGGTCGGCAACCGCACCCAGGCTGCAGTTTGGGCGATGAACCATGGTATGCTCACTTCCGCTCCTGGCAATGGCCCGTCAGGGACCGAAAAGACGGCAACTCAGCCTTCTCCCCATCCGCAAGAGCTACTTGAAGCACAAAAGGAGTACCACCTTGTCAAGAACACTCATCCGATGTGACCGCCTCCGCGTCTTGACATATCGTCCTTCGGGCTGGTGACCTGTACGCTGCATTATGCTGCCGCACGAAGAAGACCCCGGTCGAACGATGCGACCAGCTACCCAGCACAGTAGATGCCGATGCTGAAAACCGCAATTTTGAGATGGTCTCAGGTCCCCGCAACCACACCTTTCTACGATGCGCTTTCCAAAGCTGCGCCCTGATACGAGGTTCTGCGATCAAGAACGCGTAGGTTCAAATCACCCCCGGCGATGGTAGCGTAAGGAGGGTGCAGTAGAGACGGGATCGCAATGGGGGCGCTGCGGTGGACCCGCAACGGGACCGCGACCCGGCCTTTGTGATTGCCGTCGCGGATTTCGAAGACAGCTACTTCCCCGCCCACAGCCGATCGATAAAGCAGCGGCTGATCGATGCAAGATCACGGTTTCATCCCGACGTGGTGTTAATCCAGGCCAGGTTCGACGCCCATCAGGGCCAGCGGGAGGTCAACCAACTGACCTGGACGTCTTCCGTGATCATCTGGTGCTCGAATACGAGATCCCGAAATTGGGACTGCGACCTTTGCCACCCCAATGCCTACGTGCCGCTCACGGCCGACGTGCTGGAACGCAAGATGAGCCCCTCGACACGCACTTCGGATCGCTGCGCTCCAGGGACTGGTTCGACCGCCAGACACTCGGTGGGCTTGCGAGGTTGCGCGGGATGGAATGCCGGGCACCGGAGCATTTCGCCGGGGCTTTCACGCTCCGGAAGGGCAAAAATTCTTTAGCAGTTTGCACACATTCTCTCGCAAAAAACTTGCGGGGCGACCATCGAAAAATGGAGTGGGCCTTGAACCCATCGGGCGATCTGCTAAATATTCGTCTACGACGGTCCGGCAGAAAGACGTCTACAAGGAAAGATAGTACAGAACTAGCCATTCAAGCCGACCGTTTTACTATCCATTTTGAAGTTGAGGGATTCATCAAAGTGGGCAAGGCAAAAATTGCTCCTGGATTTTCATTCAAGAAAGCCCGGATCGGAACGGTCGAGGGCGGAGAATCCGGGGTTCTGGTGTGGAAATGGGACCAACTGGTCGCGGTCCTTACTCAGATCGACGAGGAAGCCTACTCCACGAAGGGCAAATGGTTCCTCGAGACAGGCTTCGGGCTGCTGAGCGGGCAGCACAAGAATTTCGATACGATCGAAGAAGCCATAAGATGGGTGGCCAGACACACTTTCCCTGACACTGCAGATGGATCGCCGGATTCAGCGGCAGAAAGTTAACCCGAATCGCGGTCAGCTTCCGAACTGGCGGAAATCGCGCATTTCCCTTTTCAAGCGGTCGTCCTCCAGGCCAGTTTCCTGTCGGCCGGAATCTTCTTGGCTTTGCGTGCCGCCCTGTGCAGGTCCCAGCGAAGCCCTTCGGCGACACCTAGAACCGTTTGTCAGACGGCCGTCACCTTATTGGTCCGCAACCGAAGTGAGGCGTGCTATCACCGGCAGTGCACCGTCGGCGGCCTATATCTTCTTCCTGACAGCCGCCTCGGCGCGGTGTAGCTGACGACGGGCGCGGCATGAGCACTCCACGCCTGAACATCCTGCAGGAACAGGGGACGGTATGTCTACGCCGGCCTTGCCGTGGGGTCGAGCGCAGAGAGCTTCTGCGGCCGCATGCTCGCCGGACCCGGGGAGCATCTGTATTGGACGCACTTGTTCCCGTCGGCGTCCCAGACATGGCACCCCAAACCGCGCTCGAGGAAGCTCGGCGCGAGGACGGGACACTGGTTCTCGCCTTTCGTGGACGTGTGGCTGCCTGCCCGGGATCAGTTCACGGCCGCCTTCCTGCAGGGGGACGGATTTGGGCAAACGAAGGCTTTGCTCAGACATGCGGACCCCTCCATTCCGGCAGCAAGGTCTACATGCTCGGCTGAGGATTTACGCCTTCCCTGTAGGGTCTCGGATAGCATCTATGGTGGAGGCCCGAGGCGGACACACTGCCGATACTGCGCCCCTTGGAACAGTTTTCCAGAGGACTGCAGAACAAGATCATCGCGACGAAGCCGGGGCTTCGGAGCACCCCGCCAAAATCCCCTACAGCATGCTATCAGGAAGCTCGGGGCAACGAATCCGCACCGGGGCCCCCTGTATCTCGGGCGACTTCCGGATACCATTCAATGCAACGGAGATCCCGCGACTGTCACTAAGACGGCCTGCGGGATTCACCCGAGGCGGGCCGTCACATTGCTTGGGAACGCTTCAGGAAGAGTTCCTTCTCGCGAAGAGATCGTTGACCTTGTAGGCGACTTCCGTGCGGTTGGTCGCCTTCAGCTTCTTCATGATGTTTCGGATGTGGACCTTCACGGTGCTTTCGCGCAGGTTCAGTTCGTAGGCGATGATCTTGTTCGCTTTTCCGCGCCGGAGCGCCTGGGCGACCTCGGCCTGCCTGAGCGTGAACATGCCTTTCAAAGGCTGCGTGTCGCGGCTGTCCGAACCTATCAGGTGGCGCATGCAAAGGACACTGCTCGCAGTGACGAAGATGCCTCCCGCTGCCGCAAGGTTTATAGCCTCGACACAGACATCAATTCCGACCGAGGTCGGAATGTAGCCGCGCGCGCCGCATTCGAGAGCGTTCAGTATGTGTGCAAGATCTTCGGTGTCGGCCAGGATAACCACAGGGACTGATTTGAATTCGGACGAAATATGCCTAATCTCGTCTGCGATGCCATGATCGGTGACCTTCCGGCCGCCAAGGTTCAAGAGTATGGCTGCAAGGGGTGGGACCGAGCCCTTCTTCACGCGCCATTCATCGATTGAACCCATGGCCGCGATTTCCATGCCGAGCTCGTGGTCCGCGAGGGCAAGTGCGAGACACTCGCGGTCTAGGGCCCTTCCGTCCAGGACGAGGAGGCTTCCCCTGCCTGCTTGGCCGTGGACGCTTTCCGTTCCGCTGGACAGGACTCCTGACCGATTGGCCGAAGTGTAATTATGCCGTCCTGCTGCGGAACCCATGTCAATCCCCAATCTTTTCGCACACAAGCCGCGTTGCGGCTGCCAAAACTCCCCTCATTCTCTCGCAATCTGAAAGTTTGAATACCCAGCCCTGTCTTTGAATGCGCTCGTGTGTGAATACCCAGCCCCTGTGAAAGCGTGAGGTTCACCCAGCTCGGGCGCCTTCAGCAGTTCTTCGCCCCCTAGCGAGAACAGCTTGTGCAGCCTATCGTCTATTTATAAGCGTTCTCTAACATAAGTTAATTTTTGGGAAATTTCACGTCGACGGTCTCGCTTGAGAGGACACGTGTTGAGACCGCGTCACCCGCCCTGAAGGTCCCGCGAGTTCGATCGTGACGCGCGCGGGACCGGCGAGATTCAATTCTTTGGCCATGTGCCACCGGTGAAACGATATCCGACCCCTCAAGGAATGCCAAGGAAGGGGATACCTCTAGGAGGTTGATTAACCGGGTTGGCGAAGATGCCATTCTCAGGAATGGGACCGCTTAGCCAAGCCCAATCCCAGCAGCCATTCGAGGAGGATCGGTAGTTCCTCGCGATTGTAGAGAATTCCTGAAGGTGGATATTGGCATCCGGGGCCCAGCGTTTTAGGTCCGAGAACATTTGGCTGTATCTGCCGTAACGTATGAGCAGCTTGCACGTATTGCGGCAGCACGTTCTCCTCATGTGATAGGCCATTTTGCCGTCGGTCATGATAGCCGGGCCTTTGCGGCTGCCCTCGTCAAGATAGACTGCGGCCCCGCCAGGTAAGCCGCGCACTAACCGGCCGGAAAACTCGTGTGGAACTGCTCGAGCGACGGCGCACTGTCGTCTTCCAGCAGAAATTTTGCTGACGGCCCATGCACTGGTGCCCCGCACCGCGCCGCAGGGGGCAACGCGAAAGCCCCGCTAGGGACGATTGAACCCGAGCTAGAGGGGAATAACCTTTACCTGAGGTACTCGCTGTCGAATCCGGCTGTTTTGACCAGCTTCTTGCGGTTGATCACCTCTACACGGCCTGCCTTGAAAGCGACGAGATCGGCCTTGCGGAGTTCCCTCAACGTCCGATTGAGGTGAACGGTGGTCATTCCCAGGATGTCGGCCAATTCGTGCTGGGTAAGGGGACACTCATATCTTCCATGGGCCGACAGGCCAACGATCGAGAGCCGCTCCTCCAACTCGAGCAGGAAATGGGCGGTGCGACTCATCGCGTTTCGCCGCCCGGCATTCATGAGGTGTTCGGCAAGGATGGCGTTCAGGCGGGCCAGGGAGCAGGCGATAGTCTTGCCAAGGCGGCCTTCCGACAAGATGGCCTCTACTAGTTTCTTGCTGGAAATTTCATATGCAGCTAGTTCGGTTATGGACGCCAGGGACGCTAGACGGGGTCCGTCTACGGAACGGAACCCGACAATGTCCCCCGGCAGAGGAGTGTCGATGATCTGCCGTTCTCCGTCCAGTAGTCCGCGGTAAAGTAGGGCCCAACCCGATTTTACGATGAATATCCCATCGTTGTTGTCATCCTGGCGGCATATCACCGAATGGGGTTTGTAAATTCTTGGGGTAACACCGAGAAAATCGTTGTTACCCCAATCGTCCTTCGAGAATGTCCCCCCTAGGGGATGCGAGTGTATGAACTGCAACAGTGTTTGCATGTTGCTTCAATTTCCGCACAACCTACACTAATTGCTCCCGCACGAGTTTGACAGAAGGACCACCGACGGTAGAGGCAGGATTGCCTACTGTCCTCGTCTGTTTGAATGAGGTAGACTCCCTTGAGATCAAGGGATTGCAAGCATCATCAGGCAGTTAAGTCTTCCGGCTTCGGCGAGACGATCCACGCCGAGGCCCGCAGAAGTGTGGTAAGATCATTGCTCAGCAGCAGCTGGCCTGCGACCGGCTTCCTAGCTCTCGCCGGACCAAGTCAAATGTCGGATCATCGGGATAAGTCGGCACAGTGAATCCCATGTCGCGTCGATCCCAATAGCAGCCAGATTTTCGTCTTGAGGCCCAGTCCTCCGGCACATCTTGCTAAGTGGGCGAGCGGATCTCGCGGCGCTGAAGCGCAGATTGCTGACCAGCAGTCGGACCATCGGCGCGACCGGAAATGGTTATCGCTGCTCCGGTGCGGCTCCGGGAGCGGCGGGAGCGGAGCCGGCGGAGGCGGGGAAGGCGGCTGGGGAGGTTGATCGGGTCAGGTTTTGAGGGCCAAAGAAGGATCGCACGACCCTAGCGTTCCGTGGCTTTTGATCGATTCAGGAGGACGCCGAAGTATGATGTGTCAGAGCCGCAACTTTGGCAACGAACTCTCGCGAAGGTCGCTAGACGCGTGCCCTCGCAGTGTCTTTTGGACCGCATCACTATAGTTACGAGCGCAACACCAGTTGGGCATGAAGGGTTGATCACGGATCGCTTCGTCAATCCCGACTACGCCGGCGAATGGACATCAACGTGTCAATCGGCTCGGAACATTGACTCCACATTGGACTGGGCGTGAGCCGCATGTGATTTCACCCATGTCAATGATGATGTCGCTGATAAGTCGCAGGTCAGACTCTGTGTGAGACGTGACGGCAACGACCTTGTGAGGGCCTAAATGTCGGGACAACTCCACCATTTCCACCACCTCTCGGGTCTTTCCAGAAGTGGAGAATGCAAAAAGGCAATCTTCAGGGCCAATTATACCCAAGTCGCCATGTGCTGCCTCGCCCGGATGCACAAAGGCCGCAGGTGTACCATGCCCGTGATGTTCACTTTCCCCGGCAGGCTTCTACGGTTTTGATGGCGGCATCAAAGGCCGAGTTTAGCTCCACGGCTTCAATAGCTGCCGCTTCAGCCCGCAAAATTTGCTGTGCCCGTTCTTCGATTTGTCATTTTCCATTTCCGATGACACTCACGACGACAACCTGCCTTCCGTTCGGAGTCTGCAACGGGTGGTTTCTTTCGCATTCACCAAGGGCGAAGAAACGCGGAAGGCTGGCATCTGATCGACGGTCGGAAAGCGCGGTCGCGCCAGTTGTTGCACCTCATTAGACCGTTTCGAGCCGGCTGAACCGAACCGGGATCAGTTTCCGAGTCTTCAGTTGCCCTGCCGAATCCTTGTCGATGACCGTCAGCAACTGCACATCTTCAGGTCCCACAGGCAGAACCAGCCGTCCCCCCGGCTTGAGCTGCTCAAGCAAGGCCGGCGGCGCGCGCCCAGCTGCGACGGTGACCAGGATCTTGTCGTATGGGGCGTGCTCAGGCCAGCCGCGCGACCCGTCTCCGACACGAATGCCGACATTGGATAAGCCGAGGCCCTGCAGCAGAGCCTCGGCATGGCTTGCGAATTCCTCGATGATTTCCACGCTCCAAACTTGCCAGGCGAGTTCCGCGAGGATTGCGGTTTGATAGCCCAGGCCAGTGCCGATCTCGAGCACCGCCTCGTGCGGTTGGGGAGCGAGGAGATCGGTCATGAGAGCGACGATGAACGGCTGCGAGACGGTTTTATCGAAGCCGATCGGCAGCGGCATGTCCTGGTAGGCATAAGGTGCAACCGAGGCTGGCACGAAGAGATGCCGCGGCACTCGCCGCATCGCTGCAATCACCCGCTCATCGAGCGCGGCCTTGCCGAGTTCTTCGCTTGCAAGGTCGGTATGGATTGCAATCATCTCGACCATGTGCCTGCGTAGGACCGCGAGGTGCTCTTCGTTCATTGGCTTCATGACGGTGGGGCTTTCCTCAACCAGCTTGCTGCCAGTGAGCATTATATCCTGTTCGCCACGGTAACGCCCGCCATCGTTTCCATTACGGGTGCCCAGGGCAAGCGTGAGTGACCGTCTTTGCAGGCTATCGCCGGCGGCGACCCTGGAGATTCTGGGCGCTATATCGCCATAGTGGCCAGCACCGGCCGGGAGAGCGAGGCGCCGGAGCCGTGCTCCTGGTGGACGAGGCCGCAGCCAGCCGCCTTGACCTCGTCGACTTGGCGTCGGTCGCCCGATCCTCGGTCGAGACGCGCGCATCCCAATGAGGCCGCAGCTGGGGGCACTCGCGATTGTGCGCGCATTCGGTCGTTTTTGACAGGGCTTTTTTTGGGGTGTTTATACACATAAGGAATGTGCCAGAAAACGAACGTATGAATGCGTCTGGTGAGGCCTCAAGACGTCCCATCAGCCGACCGAGGCTCGTAGTCCGTCGCACAATTCCATATCTGGTGCACAAGAAATGTGTTTCTGAATATGGCAAGGGAGACAGGGTTGACCCAAGCGTTGAAAGTTCCAGTTCAGAACGAACCATTGTTGCTGTCCTATATGGGTCGGGCTGGGAAGATCGCTATCGCCCAGGTTGCGGATGGATTCGGTATGTCCAAAGGTCAGCTTGCCGAAACGGCGGGTCTTGCACGGGAAACCCGCTATAGGGTTGAGCGTAGCCGTGCTGCAAAGACGTAAGGTCGCCTTCGTGAAATGCTTGAGATTATCAGCAGGGTGATCGACTGGGCTGGAGGCAAGGAGCAGGCGATGGCCTGGTACCGGGCCCAGCCGATCCCGGCATTCGGCGGGCGGACGGCGGAAGCTCTGGTTAAGGACAGGCAAGGCCAGCGCGGTTCGCGACTACCTGGATCATGTCGCCGTTGGTGGCTTTGCTTGAGGTTTGCCGGAATTTGCTACCGCACCCGTGATCCGCGTTGGTCGTTCCAGCCGATCTCAGGCGACGGAGCGGCTATTCGGGGTGCCAGATTCAACCCGAAAGGTGTGCCTACGCTTTATCTGGCGCTCGACATCATGACGGCCGTGAAGGAGGCCAATCAGGGTTTTGCACATCGCATTGATCCCTGCGTGCTTTGCTCATACGAGATCGATTGCGATGACATTGTCGATCTGAGGACGGCGCAAGGCCAGGCCGACGCCGGGAGAAGGTCAGCGGCGAAGGATCTGCGGACGTCCCGTTCGCGGCTAACGGCTCAGGCAACTCCCGATACTTGAATCCATCGCGCGGAGGTAATACCATAATTCCAGGTGTCCTTACCGAGGCTGCAATGACAACGACCGTAACCGCAAAAGGTCAAGTGACCATTCCCAAGCCCGTGCGCGATCTCTTGGGGATCGCACCGGGCAGCCAAGTGGATTTTCGCCGCGCCGCCGACGGCAGCGTGGTGTTGGTTCGTGCGGACGAAAAACGGCCGGCGAGCCGCTTTGCCAAGCTGCGCGGTCATGCCGGCAAGGGGCTGAGCACCGAGGCTATCATGACCTTGACGCGCGGCGAAGCGTGACGCTGGTCGACACCAACGTTCTGCTTGACCTCGTCACCGACAATCAGGACTGGGCAGAGTGGTCGATCGAACAGTTGGAGGCCGCCTCGCTGCGCGGACCGTTGCTGATCAACGACGTCGTCTATGCAGAGCTCTCGGTCCGCTACAGCCGGATCGAGGATCTCGACGCCTTTCTTGACGCGGCCGGCCTCGAGATCGTGACGATGCCGCGGCCGGCGCTATTCTTGGCCGGAAAGGTGTTCACCCAGTATCGCAAATCGGGCGGATCGCGCACCGGGGTGCTGCCGGATTTCTTCATCGGCGCCCACGCGGCGGTCGGTAAGCTGCCGCTGCTCACCCGCGACGTCGGCCGTTATCAAACCTATTTTCCATCGCTGATGTTGATCACGCCAGCCTCCTGAGCGCGCCCGGCGAGGCCTCGAACCGCGCCGGCAGGAGAGGGGGCGTTTTAGAGCCCGGACGCTTTGGTCAGGTCGACTCGGAAGCGATCGCGGCGGCGTTGGTATTTGCGGGCGTCGGTTTTATTTCCCGATTTCAATTGAAGTCGTAAGCTGAAATGCGGAACCGCCGTTTACACCTTACGGCTTCAAGCGCGAGGAGGGGACCGTCAGAGCCTTTGGTGAGGTCGACGCGGAACCGATCGCGCGCGGCAGCTGGTAAGGGCGAGACGTGCCGGAGTCATGCTCCGAAGTCAGTTCGCAGCCTGCCGAATGCTGCTCGATCCCGCGCGCTTCTGTAGCTCGTCCGTCTACGCGCGCCTGACCGCTCAGGCGTCACTGTGGTCGACGGAAGGACGATTGTGAGCCTCGCGAGCCATTTTGCAGTGCCCGAGTCTCGCAGCTTGTGCCCATCCACGAATTGACTATTTTGCATGGCTATGAGCGAGCATCTGGTCTTGGTTCTGACGACAGTTAACGCGCCCTACAGCGAACAGCTCGACGGGGTGGCGCCGGCTCATTGTCTTTCGGATCTAGATCTGGCGAAGCAGTATCCTGGGCAGGTCAGTGCCTTCCGTGGAGAAGTGCCGTCGAGCAGCAGATGGAGTTCGCCGCCGCGCACCAGATAGCGGTCGATTATCTGAAGGCTTTCGCGGCCTTCTCTGCCTGGTCCGGCGCGACCTATCAACTCGCTGCTTGATGATCGAGGTCCATAGCCGTCGTCCGTCCGAATGGCGGCGGCTTTTCGCCATTGCTGCCGATCTGATCGACCAGCTCCGGAAGAAGGCCGGAGGTTTTGAATTCGAATGGTCGTTTGGCGGCGGCACGGCGATGATGATCCAGATCAACCATCGCGAAAGCCACGACGTCGATATCTTCCTCGACGCTTACGCCAGATCAGTTTGTGAAAAGTCATTGCCCTTGTAAAGCAGGGCAAGCCGGTGAGCCTTCGCGCAAGCATAGGCAAAACAATCGCCGAAATTGAGATCGGCTTTGTGCCCGACTGCTTTGCCGTATTTCATGCTGGCTTCGATAGCCCGGTCGCCGATGTCGCCGGATATCATGATTTCTTTGCCGGCGATCTCGATCAAAAAGGCGTCGACGGTATCACGGGCTTGCGCCAGCATGTCGGCCGTGGGCTTGGCGTTCTTTTTGATGGCTTCGGCCGATGCTCGCGCGAGACCCTGGACTGCCTCGAACCGGACGAGCGGGGAGATATACAGCGGCTTGGTCGCGGCCGCGAGCCGCTTTTCCAGTTCTTCCGCGCCAGGTTCCTCGTTCAGGATGGCAACGATCACCGAGGCATCGACGAACATCAGTCGTCGCCCCACATTTCGTCGGTGAATTTCTTCATATCGAAATCAGGGTTGGCCGGCCCGATCCGCCGCGCCATTTCCTTGACTTTGGCAAGTCTCTCGCGCAGCGGGACGCTGCCGCGGTTGCGCTCGATCTCATGGCGCAAGGCGGTTCTGACGGCCTCGGTCTTGCTGCGCGCGTTGGTAATGTGCTGCAGCTCGACGGCCATGGCGTCGACGTCGGGATCGCGAATGAAGAGCGGCATCTGTATATCCTCCGAGTGATATATGTATATCATACCGGAGATATACTCGCCAGCGAATTCGCGAGCGGCGGTTTTGATAAGGAGGGGAGGGAGGAATGCAGCTCGCGAAAATCCGTCGGGAGGGTCGGTTCTGGTGCTCAGTCGGGCGGATTGCCAGGACGCCTGACGCAGCCGAACCTTCTTTCGATCTCGTCCGGCCGGTCAGCATGAGCTTTTTGCTGCAGCTTGATATGCAGCTTCGATATCACGATCGTGTGCCGAAACATCCCAGACAGCGTGCTGCGGGGAAGGGGCCATTTATGAAAACCTGGATGGTCGATTTTGGGGTCGTACCAAAGGAGTTAGCATTCGCACAAATGCCAAGCCCGCTGCCCCGGGAAGGTGCAATGGTCCTGCGATGGCTTCAGCCGATCGTCACGGCCACGTCGATCGAGCTCCTCGCTAGACTGAGACTAGGTGTTCTGAGCGCGGAGATGGCGACCAGCAGCAGCGGTCCTCCGCAAAATCGACCTCGGCCGTTCAAGGAGGGCGGAGCGAAACGACTATTCTTGCACTGCACCCGGCTGACGGCATCACCGTCAACCGAATATCTTTGCGCTCGGACGACTCCGGTCTGTGGAGCAGCACTCGGCGCGGCCGGTCTGCTTGGGAAGATAGAGTCACGCATCCGTCTGACACTGAAGATGCTCCGGTGAGATGGCCTCGTCGGCCGCCTGAACCGCAACTACGATGCTGACGGTGACGCGGTGCGACACGCCAGGTGCAGGGCTCGGAAAAGCGGCGGCCTCAATGTTCCCGCGAATTTGCTCTGCCACAGCTTCCTTGTCCAACCCGGGCAGGACTACGAGGATCGCCATAGAGCGCCACATGATCGCGATCGCGCCTCACATTGTTTCGGATAGTGCCGGCGGTCTCGACCAGACAGCGATCGCCGCTCCAGACCGCGGCGCGTGCCCTCGACTTATGGCCGAACCGTGCTTCTCGCGTGTGCGTCGGAACCCGAGGCAGGACAAGTGGGCTTTCCGAATTTTTCAGTAGCAGCACGGCAAATCTCAGTTGCGCACAGCGGGTCGAAGGTCAACCACCGCAATTCACCTCGGCGATGGATCGACAGCCGCGACGTCCTCGATGACGAAGAAGCGGTTCGATTATGAGGTGCTCTTTCCTCCCGGCTCAAAGATCGTTGTCACCGGTGGGCTCGACTTTGACGATTACCGGCTGATTTGGGCCAAGCTCGACCAGGTCCATGAAAAGCACTCCGGCTGATTAACTGCCAAGCGGCAAAACTGACGCTCCGCACTGGCCTCTCATGCGCTTCAACGGTCACGTTTCAGATCAGCGACCAACCTTCTTCTATCCCGTCGATTTCTGATTTGCTCTGTTTGGAGCTCTTGGCCCCGAATGACCCATTTGGCGGCATTTTCAACCACAACGAAGACCCTGCGCGCGCCAATGGGAAGGTCTTCCGAGCCGTAGTGGCCTACGATCTCAATCGACTGGTATCGAGCGTTCGAGGCGGACGCCAAGAAGAACCTGCGGCATAAGCGGATCAGGACGCCCATGCTTTATCTGCGCGGCGACGCGGACGGCCGCGGAATCGAGGACTATGTTGCTGGGATCGAGGCAATTGGTGCCGAGGCCTTGACAGGTAAGGTCATCAGCGGAGCTGGCGAGGTCATGCCCCTCGAAAGACCGGAGGCATTCGTGCAGGTCGTGCGCGACTTTGCGAAGAGCGCTGTGTCGGCTAGGGCCAAGGCAGCGTAGCGTTGTACTACCCGACGAGCCACAGCGATGTCGTCACCGCGAGGGTTCACTCATGGCGCATAGAAGGGCCGAGGTTCGCTTGTGGCGAAGCTGACGATCCGTGGTTCCCATTATCATCATTATTCATGGTCTTTTTCCGAGAGCAGCCGATATCACGCCGCTCGGTTTCCGGCGGCCAATCGTCACCCGTCGCAACTGGCTCAGGTGCTTTTCAGCGTGCCGTTCATCCCTTCCGGATAGAAGCCGCCCTTGCTCACTCCGGCCCTGTCGGTGAGATAGACGATCCGGAGCACCTGTTGCGGTGTTCTGGTGAAAGCGATTGCGTCTGGCGTTGAAGGAACGATGTTGGCTTTGCCGTCCACCTGGATCCCCTGGTCCTTATCATCCGATCCGTCGATTTTGTCTCGGGCATCGGAGACAGCGTTAGCGGCCTTCCAGGCTTCCTCTCCCTTCCGGTATAGCGTAGATCGCGCCATTCCCATGTGATAGGCCTCGACCGCCAGGATGCCTGCGGCGGCGGCGAGGAAGTCTTTGTTTTTCAGAACTGTCGCCGCACCCGCATAGGCGGTGACGCCGACATCCTCGAACAGCATGCCGCCGAGAACGAAGTTCGTTTCGTTACCGAAGGGGTCGAAGTCCCGCCCGAGGCCAGCTGCCTCCGTAACCGCCTTGAACCCCGCATCGAAATCTATGGCCGGCCTGTCGACGGCGTTCTTTGCAAGCGTCTTGCGGTAGAATCGGACGTGTGCGAGCTCGTTTTCAGCAACTTCCTGCATGAATTGGCCGATGGCGGGTGTTTCGAAGGACACTTTCTTTCCGCCGACGACATCGCCCGGTTTCGAGCCGGCATCGGCGTCGTCGATACCCTTTCCGGTGGTGCCGCGGAGGTAGTATTCAGCCTCCATATATTCGAGATTGAGCGCAAAACGGAAAATGTCCTCGTCCGATATGTCCTGTGCCAATACCGGAGAAGGCCGCGCGATTCCACCGAGTGCCGCTCCGGCACCGAGTACGACAAGTCCCTGAAGCGACTGACGCCGGGATAGGTGAAGTGCGCCCTGCATAGCGGTCTCCTATGTTTGTTGATTCAACACCGCTGTCAGCACCGCGGCGCCGAATGCATTTGCCGACGATTAGATGGTCCGGGGCGCCAAAATATTCCCGTGTCCCGCCACAAAAGCCCCGCGAAAGGAGCCGGCGTAATCTCGGCGTGGACTGCGTCTACGTGCGCTCGGTCGCCACGTTCAACTGATGAGTATTCTTTCGAACCAGGCTGATTGCGAGCCGATCTAAGACTGATTGCGCGAGGCGGTCACAACGGGCGCCAGCGAAGAGAAACGTATCCGTGAACACGGTGGCGAGCTTGTCACGCAGCGCCTCGCGAAGCAGCCGGCGTGCGCGATAAAGGCGGGTGCTCACTGTCTGAGGTCGCAATGCCAAAAGAAAAGCCGTTTCCTCAATGCTCATTTCCTCGACGTCCCGCATGACAAAAACGATCCGAAAGGGCTCTGGCAAGCCACCGACGGCTCGCTCCAGGAGGCTGCGGATTTCAGCGAGAGCGGCCGCCTCTTCGGGATCAGGCTTGTGGGCGCTGAAGGGAGCGACCATGCCTTCGATGACTTTCACGTCGACAGTGGGCCGCCTTTTCCGGCGGCGTCCCAGCGCCTCGTTCAGCGCGATCCGGGTGAGCCAGGTCGACAGCCGCGCCTCCGCGCGGAATTCGGCCAGATGGGTGAAGGCGTGGATATAGGTCTCCTGAAGTACGTCCTCCGCCTCAGTGTCGTCATTCAGGACGGCGCGGGCGACCCGGTGAAGCCGCTGATTGTGACGCTTGATGATTAACCAGAATGCGGCGGGGTCACGCTGTCGCGCGTGTTCAACCAGCCCCGCGTCGTCAAGGTCTTCGATCCTCACTGCCTCGTTGGATCCGGTCGGCTTCATCATAGGCGCTCCAGATGCATCAGCTTACTGTGAGATAAGCGTTTTCCGGGTTTCGGTCTGCAGCCCGGTGGAGACTTGGGACTCTAGCGAACCAGAGGTCTGCTCACCACCCAACCGCGACTTAGAACGCTCCACGGCAGTAGGGTGGAGCCGAACCCTTCGGCCGGCTATCGCTTGACGACGGTCGGCCCCGGCCTGACGACGAAGAACTTGGCGCAACGTTTGAAGGCGGACGTTGGCACCCCTTCCGGGCGGACCCATCGGCTACCCGGAAGGGCAGCTCAAGAATCCTGACAGGGCGCTGTATCAGGCCGAGGCAAGGGGCCGAGGCATATGGAAACCCTTTTGACCCGACTGGACAGCGATCGCAGCTCGACGCGGGTAACAACGCTCCGCGATTTAATCCGGCTCGCGCGTGGGCGGTTCTGGTATACAAGTGGGGTGCCTAACGGAGGTTCAATGGTTGAAGAAGGCGACAACCGCCGCGAACGGAGACAGCGCGTCCTGAAGGGTGCCGCGATCATTAACGGCATCAACAACTCCGAAATCAGCTGCACCATTCGAAACCAGAACGTCGGCGGAGCCGAACTCAAGGTGCCGGTCGAAGCCCTGGTGCCGGAGCATTTCCTTCTCTACGTGCCCACCGATGGCGTTGCCTATCGGTCTGTGTTGCGCTGGCGCAGGAACGACCGTGTCGGTGTGCAGTTCACCGAAACAGTGCCCAAACCGCGCCTTCACTATGGCTGAAGTTCTCGTCGCACCAGCCGAGCACCACCGGCAGCAACAGTTGGCACTGACCTTCAACACAGCAAAGGAAGCCGCCGCACGGCTATGGGCAAAGGCTCAACTCACACGAGCCGTCGATTGTCTCGTCGACCTTCAGGTTCTGACCGCTCAGCGCGGCATCGCGCCAAAATGTCGCCGCATCACGTTGATCAGGAAACGGACGATGATTGGAACCGAACTCGCCAGCGCGGGCTCGCGACGGTAGACGACCGAGAGGCTCTGCCGCCCCAGGATTTCCCGGTCAACCGCCGCAACCCCGGCCCGCTATCCGATGATGCGGGGCAGCACCGCGAGGCCGAGCCCCGCCACGGCCGCCGCGGCCATGTCGGCCATCTCGCGATTGACCAGCACAATGCTGGCGCCCGCCCCGTGCTCGGCAATCCATTTCGCGCCGGGCGTGCCGGAAAGCCTTGCATCGAAGTAGATCGACAATTAGGTCGACGTCGTCAGTTGCCCTGACATCCTCGAGCGTGACGGCATCGGTGGTGAAAAGAGCGGTCGTACATCCGCCGACGAGTACAAGGGCGCTCGCGCAGGTCGTCGCGTCCGCCAACAGCCGATCAGTTGGCAGGCCGCGGGCGCGGTCCCGGGCCGGGCTCGTAAACACCAATAAGACCTTCGACGTTGTTGCATTGATAGGCAATGCCAGCGCAAGCGACATTCGTACATAAGAGATGGCTTAACTAAGAGTTCCCTCAACCACGCCCGGTTCGAGCAAGGATCGGGTAAACCGGCTCGGGACCCTACTCCTTCGGCCAGCTCTGTTCCGGAACCTATTCAGCGGCACCAAAGTTGGGGTGGAGGTCAGGAGTGTGCGATGAGTTCCAAAACTGGGGATGGTCGGCTCTCTTTCATTGAGTTTCAGTCGCCCACGCTGGTCGAGAATGCGCCCGAGGGCGGCGAATGGCTTCATGAGATCAAGTACGATGGCTACCGCACCGAACTGATCATTGAGGGCGGCAAAGCGCGAGCCTTCACGCGCCGTGGCTACGACTGGTCGCACCGATACCGACGAATTGTTCAAGCGGCGGCGGATTTGCCGGTGAAAGCGGCGATCATCGACGGTGAGGCTGTCGTTCTCGGCGACACTGGCCTGCCGGATTACCAAGCGTTGGAACGGGAGTTGGGCAGCCCAGACTCGGCGAGGCTCATCTTCTATGCATTCGATCTGCTGCACCTCAACGGGCGCGATCTGCGGCAGCAGCCGCTGGTGAAGCGCAAGGCAGCCCTTGAGAAGTTGCTGAAGAACTCAGCGCCGACATTGACCTATGCAGAACATTTGGAAGTGGGCGGCACGGACGTGTTTGAACATGCCTGCCGTATGGGGTTGGAGGGCATCGTCTCCAAGCGCACCGATGCCACCTACCGCTCAGGGGTCCAGACCAGTTGGCTCAAGGTGAAGTGCATCAAGAGCGACACTTTCCCCATCGTGGCATTTGTCGAGAAGCTGGGCGCTCACCCGCGCCGCATCGCATCCCTCTACATCGGTCGCCGCGAGGGCGACCGACTGCTCTATGCCGGGAAGGCTCGCAGCGGCTACACCTTGAGCGCTGCGCACCTGGTCCGAGAGCGGCTCGACCCGCTGATCATCAGCAAGTCGCCTCTGTCAGAGCCCATCGTGAAGCCGAAGGCGACGTGGGTCAGGCCAGAGGTGCTGGCCGAGGTACAGTTCAGCGGCGTCACTGATCGCGGCGTGTTGCGCGAGGCAGTATTCAAGGGTCTGCGAGAAGACCTCGTGGCGATCCCGGCCAAGCCTCCGGCGCCATCAAAGCGACGTGGGCCAGCCCAGGAACATGGCATTCTCAGCGAGAACATCCTGCAACTGCTGCCCGACGCGGTCTCGCCCTCCAAGGAAGAGCTTGCGCGCTATTGGCAGAGGGTTGCCGATCACGCACTCGTCCATCTCGGCCACCGACCGCTGAAGCTGGTCCGCCATGCTCTCGGGGCAACCTTCTACCACAAAGGCGCGCTGCCGACGATCCCAGCAACAGTGCATCAGTTGCGCGTTCAAAAGCGCGAGGGTGGCGAAGGTTTGCGCGTGTGGGTGGACGACCTTGCCGGCTTGCTGGGGCTGGTCGAGATGGATGCGGTAGAGCTGCATCCTTGGAATGCCACCGTTGACGACATCGAGCATGCCGACCGCATCGTTCTGGACCTTGATCCGGGCGAGGAGGTCGGGTGGGATGAAGTCATCGAGACCGCGCTGGCACTTCGCGACACCATGGAAGCGGAAGGTCTGGAGAGCTGGCCGAAGGTGACGGGCGGCAAGGGCATTCACCTGATGGCCCCACTTGAGACGAAGATCACGCATGACAATGCCCGGCTCCTTGCCCGATCGTTCGCCAAGCGCCTCGCTGAAGCTCATCCTGATCGCTATCTGCTCTCCGCCGCGCCGGCAGCCCGAAAGGGCCGCATCTTCATCGACTACCTTCGCAATGGGCGCGGCAACACGGCTGTCGGCGCCTTCTCCCCACGAGCGCGACCCGGCTTCCCAATCGCCCGTCCCGTGACCTGGAGCCAGGTTGAGGCAGCCATCCGTCCAGATGCGTTCACCATTGACCGTCCGTTTAGGGCGGCCGCCAGAAAGGCAGCGTGAGCATCAAGGACAGGGGACGAACTTCCCATAAGGCATCTGTTAGCAGTGGGCGAAGACGCCCGCCGAACAATGGATGACTCAATTCGTTGCCGACAGGTCGATCTGTATCCAGGCGGGCACATGATCACTCGGCTTGTCCCAGCCTCGCAAGTCAGCGTCCACGCCCGCGTCACGTAACCTGTTCGAAAGTGATGGGCTGACGAGGAGATGATCCATCCGCAGGCCGGAGCTCCGATCATAGCCGCCCCGGTAGGAGAAGTTCCAGTACGTGTAGATGCCCTTCTCCGGATGAATGCAGCGGACGGCATCAATCCAGCCATTGTCTAGCATTTCGGCGTAGGCCTCCCTGCTCTCCGGAAAGTAGACTGCGTCGCCCGTCCAACGTCTCGGCACCACGGCATCGATCGGCGTTGGCACGACGTTGTAGTCGCCGCACAGAACGCTTGTGATCCCCTCCTTGAGCAATAGCTGGCCGTAGCTGATCAGACGGTCGAACCAGCGGAGCTTATAGTCGAATTTCGGGCCGGGCGCTGGATTGCCGTTGGGCAGGTAGATGCACCCCACGACGATCCCATCCACCTCTGCCTCGATATACCGGCTGTGAGTATCGTCAGGGTCACCCGGCAGGCCGCGTCGACGCTCCAGGGGCTCCTTTCCCCGTGCGAGTATAGCTACGCCGTTGTAGGACTTTTGCCCGTGCCAGATCGCGCCATAACCGGCGTTCCTGACGGCTTCCGCGGGAAATTTCTCATCCGAAGTCTTCAATTCCTGAAGGCACACGATGTCATAGTCGGTCTGACCCAGCCACTTGATGAGCAAGGGCAGGCGACCGTTCACGCCGTTGACGTTAAAGGTTGCGATACGGGTCATCCGAAGTTCTCAACAACTCTTGGCGATTTGAGCATGGAACGCTCAGATGTTGATGCTTGCATCATGCCGGCAAAGGGAGGCCTTGTCAGTCGTCTTTATAGAATGGCGGTCGAGCGGTTTCAGCAAGCTTTTCCGCGTGCCAGATGGAGCGATGAGCGCAGGAGCTGGTCGTCGGGAGCGTGGTAGGCGAAATCGCGAGCGGTAGATGCGGCGCTCACATCGGGCGTTAGGGCGGCCGCAACGCACGGACTCTTCGGACGGGTGGAGCTTGGGCAGGTCTACTGCGGACTGAGGGCGACCGCCTTGGGTCCAGTGGGTTTAAGTAATGCTTGAAGGAATCCGATATGGCCGAGCCACAGCTCTCAATTCGTAGCGGCAAGGCGGGCGATCTTGCGAAGGGTGGCACGGCTCGACCTTGTGGACCACATCGGCCGTGGGTCTTGTCCGACCGGACCCGCTGCTTGTGCTGGACGGCATCCTTGCCCAGCCCGGCAGTTCGGCCGACTTCGTCGCTCGTCGTGCGAAAGGCGTCGGCAATCGTGCGCGGAGCGAAGAAGCCATTGTCGGAGTACTGGACCAGTGCCATTCTCACTGCCTAATCGCAAAATGCCTCATAACCTGACGAGATATAGCGCCAAACGGGAGGTCTTTGAGAGAACAAGCTGATAATGGGGAATCATAAGCCGTGACCATGCGGTGTTTAGCTGGTCTATTCACCGCAGAAATTGCGGCAAATGATCTTGCATATACGACGATTGAGGCCCATATTCGACGCAAAGAGTGCGGAGAATGGCGACCTATATCTACGAGCTTGAAAACTGGCCGCAGTTCAAGTGGCGCAGTCAGGACCTTGCCGATCAACTGGCGACGGTGCGCCATCGGCAGGGCCGGCTGCTGGGGCGGATGGAGGCGCTAGGCTTCGAATTGCGGGCCGAGGCGGTGCTTCAGACCCTAACGGAGGACGTTCTCAAATCCAGCGAAATAGAGGGTGAAATTCTCGACAAGGAACAGGTGCGGTCTTCCATCGCCCGCCGACTGGGCATGGATATTGGCGCACTGGCGCCGGTCGACCGCGATGTCGAGGGCGTGGTCGAGATGATGCTCGACGCAACTCAGAACTATCAGGCGCTACTTACGGATGAGCGGTTGTTCGCCTGGCATGCGGCCCTGTTTCCGACGGGTCGCAGCGGCATGACGAAGATTATCGTCGGTGCGTGGCGGCATGAAGCCTCTGGTCCGATGCAGGTCGTCTCAGGTCCCATCGGTCGGGAGAAAGTCCACTATGAAGCTCCAGCAGCGGCCCGGCTTGAGCTTGAAATGGCCGCGTTCATCGACTGGTTCAACGGTTACGCGCCGCTTGATCCCGTTCTGAAGGCGGGGGTCGCCCATCTATGGTTCGTCACCATCCATCCCTTCGAGGATGGCAACGGCCGTATCGCCCGCGCGATCGCCGACATGATGTTGGCGCGATCGGAGGGCAGCGCTCAGCGGTTCTATAGCATGTCCGCGCAAATCCGGGCGAAGCGGAAGGACTACTACGCCATCCTCGAACGGACGCAGAAGGGCAATCTCGACATCACCCCTTGGCTGCAATGGTTTCTAAGCTGTCTCGACCGCGCCTTCAGCGGGGCCGAGGAGATTTTGGCCAATGTGCTGCGAAAGGCCCGTTTTTGGGAGGAGATGGTCCAACGACCTCTAAGCGAACGCCAGCGCAAAGTCGTCAATCGGCTCCTGGACGGCTTCGAAGGCAAGCTCACCTCCTCGAAATGGGCAGTGCTGACCAAGACCTCACCTGACACGGCCTTGCGGGATATCAATGATCTCCTGGCGCAAGGGATACTCGTGAGAGATGAAGCCGGCGGGCGAAGCACGAGCTATTCGCTGGCAGGTTTGGATGACGGGCCGGACCACGCGCCTCGGCGACATCGTTGAAGCAGGAGCGCGAGCCGACAGCGCGCGCCCCAGAGCAAGGTTGGCCCGCTCGATTGGTTCGGAAAATGCGTCTACGCCGTTTGTCGCTCGGCACTGGCCAAGTCCATCGGGCTCGGACGCAAGCTGTCAAGCGAAGCCGCAACACGCCCTGCAAGATCGATTTTGACATCAAGCCATCAGAAGCCATCTTGCTAGCAGGAGCCTATACGATGGGTGCCAAGGAGTCTGATATGGCCGAGCCACAACTCTCAGTCCGCAGCGCTAAAGCGCGTGATCTTGCACACCGGCTTGCCCGCCGTGAAAACCGCTCGATTGCGGAGGTGGTCGAGCGCGCCCTCGAATCTTACGAGGTCCGCGAGGCCGGTCGTGAGCCTGCTTCTGCCTTCTATCCGCGGCTTTCAGCGCAATCCGGCACAGACATCGACCTTGAGGCGGTGATCCGTGAGAGTCGCCGGCCGAATCGAGGCGTCGAGCTTTGATCTTTGTCGATACCAACGTCGTTTCCGAAACGTTGAAAGGACCCCAGACGAGGCAGTCATTGCCTGGCTGATCCGATACGATGCCGAACTCGCGCTTCCAACCGTGACGATTGCCGAGATCGCCTTCCGCATCCAGAAGATAAGACCCGGATCAACGTGCCGAACGGCTGGAGCAAGGGTTGGCGGACTGGCGCCGGCGTTTCGCATCTCCGGTCTGACAGAAGAGGCTGCGCTGGTTTATGGGGAAATTTTGGGTGCTGCTGCTCGCCAGGGACGCGGCATGTCGGCACCCGATGGCATGATCGCGGCGATCGCTCGAGTAAACGGTGGCCGCCTCGCCACGCGCAATCTGACTGACTTCGAGACGGCAGGACTCGTTCTGACATCTCCTTGGGAGTTCTGAAGCGTTTTCCTGTCGTCGCTTTTGTTCAAGCCCCATCTGCCTGTCAAAGACGGGCTGAAAGGCCGTCAAAGCGCAGGCGAGCGATATCAGGTTCGATTTGCATGCCGTCAAAATCCCCCGAAGGTCACTCGAAGCGGCTCAGCGGCAGCCTGACCGGGTACGGCAACCGACCTGCCTTTTCTTCGGGAAAACCATTAGGCTCGCTGGGCTTGCGAGACGGCGAGAGATGCCCGATCTGAAACAGATGCCGGATGTAAAACAATTGAAATTGCTCGGCGTCCTGGCAGCGACGGCGATCGGTCTATATGTCTGCTATCTGCTGGCGTGGCCTTTTTTGCCGGCATTGACCTGGGCGCTCGTCCTGGCAATCATTCTGTCTCCGGCTCATCGGTGGGTTGAGAGACGGGTCGGAAATCGAAACCTGGCAGCGCTGATATCGGTAAGCTTCGCGGCGATCGCTGTCGGCCTGCCGCTGGCGCTCGTCGCACAACAGCTCGTTCGCGAGGCGGTAAACGGAGCGACTTATCTGGAGGAGGTCATCCGCGGTTGGGACGCAGACGGCTTCATGTCTGGCTATCCCACGCTTTCGGCCATTGCCCAATGGATCGAGAACCAATTCGATCCGGCCGGTTCAGTCGCCGCATTCGTGCAATGGCTGACGGGACAAAGCACATCGCTATTGCGTGGCTCCATCTATCAAGTCGCGATGTTCGGCCTGACATTTTATCTTCTGTTCTATTTTCTGCGCGACCGCCAACATGGCCTGCAAGCCGTCGCGGGCCTTTCGCCCCTGCGCGCGCCGGAGACAGCCTACATCTTGTCCCGCTTTGCGGAGACCGTCCATGCAACACTACTCGGCACCGTGTTCGTTGCCGCCGTCCAGGGGACATTGGGTGGCCTGATATTCTGGTGGCTCGGCCTGCCCACCCCGGTCTTTTGGGGCCTTGTCATGGGACTTCTTGCCATCGTGCCTGTGCTCGGGGCGTTTGTGATCTGGGTGCCCGCAGCGGTCTATCTCGCATTGGAGGGGGCTTGGGCCAGCGCGGCGATATTGACCGTCTGGGGCGGCGTCATCGTCGGTGGCATCGACAATCTGCTCTATCCGATGCTTGTCGGGAACCGGTTGCGCCTCCACACGGTGGTGGCCTTTATCGGCGCGGTCGGCGGCATCGTCTTGTTCGGAGCATCCGGCCTTGTCCTCGGACCTGCGGTGATCGCCATCACAATCAGCCTCATCGATGTGCTAAAGACTCGATTGACCGACCGGCCCAAGGCGATGCCGGCGCGCCCTGGTGGGCTACCACATCAGTCCGTGACGGATTGATCAAGCGCGCGAAAAGGGCGCTGGCCTTCGAGTGGTAGCGCGAAACCTGAACAACCTCTGCGCAGACATCTCAATGAAGGCAAGCACATCAGCCAGGCTGCTGTATTGCGGCAAGCTTCCAGTCACCGCCGTCCTGCCGCGTAAAGGTCCACAGTTCGGTTGTCTCCGTCGGCTGATCGGCCTGGCCCTCGACAATCTTGCCGCTGATGCGGTCGCGGGTCACGTCGCGAGACTCATAGCGCAAAGCAGCCGTCGCGTAGTCGCGATCACCCTCCCGCCAACTTTCCGCAATATCGGCCTCCACCAGGCCGACGTCCGATACATCGTTCCTGACGCCCTTTTTGGCATTGTCGGCAAGTTCCTCGGACAGATAGGACACCATCTCGGACGTCACCAACCGGCGCAATGCAGCATGGTCCTCACGCCCGAACGCCTCCTGAACTTCCGTCAGCCGTTGCTGGAACGTGTCGAGGTCGGTTTGGGTGAGTGTGATCTCATCGGAAGCACTGGCTTGGGAAGGATTGCCTTGGCTCGTTCCGCCATATCCTGACCCAATAGCCCGAATGGGGAACGCTGTGGCGTTGCTTGGCTCGGGCCGGGCTGCTGCGTTGCGCCCAAAGCTCGCTGTAGCGCGCGAGACACCCGCCATAGCGGGCGCTGGGCTTTGCGCCGCCTGCGAGCGGAAAAAGCGAATCGCCAGCATGATCGCGCCGCCGAACAGCAGTACTTGCAGCAAAAGACCCAACATGCCGGCCAAGCCGCCGAACCCATGGCCCAGAAGAACGCCGATCAAACCGCCGAGAAGCAGCCCACGCATCATCGATCCGCCGAGGCCGTTGAAGAAGCCCGGGCGCTGGAATGCCTGCGGCTGACGGGCCGCATTGTTCGTTGCCGCATTGGGCGTCATCGAGCGCTCGACCGGTGCGGCCGGTTGCGGCGCAACTCTGGTCGGCGGGACCGGCTGGAAAGTGCGCATGCCGCGACTGCCGAAGCTGCCGCCACGGCGCGCGTCGGCGTGATCCACCGCGACCATGGAAAATGCCAGGAACAACCCCGCAAACAAAACTGCAAACCGTCCCCAACGCGAAATCAGCATAGGCAAGTCCTCAAGTGACACTCTTTCCGGTCATATGGGGTGCGTCGATCGAAATATCAGTGAATCGTCCGCCGAGATATTTTCGGGCGGCATGGTCGGCCGCCCGCCGGGGTTCACGACGAGAATGTCTGCCCTACCCAAGTGCGATGATCGCTGTTCGTTCACGCAGGCTCCCGCACCCGGCCGACCGGCATCGGTCGCGTCAACCGCAGCGGTCATGCAAGCGTCGGGTCACTGGTCTCCCGGCGACGATGCCGACGGTCTCCCGGCGACGGCTCGATTGACATACAGCTTTCCTATGTACTATCAACATATCTGGAAAACCTGCCATACAGGTTTGCCCACTCCTGAACTGGAGATTGCGTGAGCACGGCCGTATCCGCAAAACATTCCGACGCAGCGAGTCTGGTCAGCAACACGATCGGCGAGATCACGCGCCATATCCGCGCGCATGAGCTCGGGCCCGGCGACCGGCTGCCCAGCGAGGCCGCGCTTTCGAGACAATTGAGCGTCTCGCGTACCGTGGTTCGCGAGGCCTTCAGCTCGCTCGCCGCCATGCGGCTTATCGACCTGAGGGCGGGCAGACGGGCTACCGTCGCCGAGCTGGATTATGGCGCCATGTCACTGGTGATCGAGCATGGCGTCCACACCGAGCAGATCACGGTGCAGCAAATCTACGACGTGCGCCGCACGATTGAGACCCGCACCGCCATGCTGGCGGCCTTGCGCAGAACAGCCGACGAAGTGGAAAGGATCAGGACGCACGCGCTCGCCATGCGCGAGAATTTCCAGCGGCCGGAACAGGTCATGGAGCACGATCTCGCCTTTCACCTCGAAATCGCCAAGGCTGCGAAGAATCCGGTTTTCAGCCTCATCGTCGGCGCGTTCGAGCGCGTATCGCGCCAGACCTGGCCGATCGGCTGGCGGAGCCGCCCTTCGGATGCCGAGCAGTTGGCGATGATCCAGATCCATATCGACCTCGCCGAAGCAATCGAGACCGGTGATCCCCAGTCGGCGCGTGACCTGATGGCGAGGCATTTTGACGAGAGCGTCAAGGCCCTGCTGGCGGCCGGCATCGCCTGAGGAGCAGGGGCGCAATGAAGATCACGAAACTGGAAACGCTGCGGCTCAAGGAGCGGCCGAACCTTCTCTGGGTCCTGGTTCACACGGACGAAGGCCTCGTCGGACTCGGCGAGACCTTCTTCATGGCTGAAACCGTCGAGACCTATCTGCACGAATATGTCGCGCCGTGCGTGATCGGGCGCGACCCCTTGCAGATCGACCTGCTTGCCGCCGACCTCGTCGGCTATCTCGGTTTCCGATCGACGGGCGCGGAAGTCAGGGGCAATTCCGCTTTCGACATCGCGCTTTGGGATCTGTTCGGAAAGGCGACCGGTCAGCCGATCGCACAACTCCTCGGCGGGTTCACCAGGCACGAGATCAGGACCTACAACACCTGTGCCGGAACCGAATACATCAAGAAGGCCACCGGGCAGACGACGGCCAACTACGGGCTCGATAAGCCCGGCGACGCCTATGATGATCTGAACGGCTTCCTTCACCGCGCCGACGAACTGGCGCATTCGTTATTGGAGGAAGGCATCACGGCCATGAAGATCTGGCCCTTCGACATGGCCGCCGAGAAAACGCGCGGCCAGTACATATCGCAGCCCGACTTGAATTCCGCGCTGGCGCCATTCGAGAAAATCCGCAATGCGGTCGGCGACAAGATGGACATCATGGTTGAATTCCATTCAATGTGGCAGCTGCTGCCGGCCATGCAGATCGCTCGCGAGCTTGCCCCCTACAAGACCTTCTGGCACGAAGATCCGATCAGGATGGACAGCCTGTCCAGCCTGAAACGCTATGCCGAGGCTTCGCTGGCGCCGATATCGGCTTCTGAAACGCTCGGTTCCCGGTGGGCCTTCCGCGACCTTCTCGAAACTGGAGCGGCCGGTGTCATCATGCTTGATATCAGCTGGTGCGGCGGGCTCTCGGAGGCGCGCAAGATCGCTGCCATGGCTGAAGCATGGCATCTGCCGGTCGCGCCACACGACTGCACCGGTCCAGTGGTGCTCGGCGCATCGACCCACCTGTCGCTGAATGCGCCGAACGCGCTTGTCCAGGAGAGTGTCAGGGCCTTTTACAAGACCTGGTACCGCGACCTTGTGACCGCTTTGCCGCAGGTGAAGAACGGCATGATCACCGTGCCTCCCGGACCGGGCCTCGGCATGGAACTGAACCCGGAGATCGATCGCGCCTTCACGGCGCTTCGACGGGTGAGCGACGCATCTACTCTCTGAAACAACCTGAAGCAGCTTTCTACGGAGGAGGAGAACCATGAAGAAGCTACTTATCTCGGCAGCCTTGGCAGCAGTACTGGCTGGAGGCTCGGCAATCGGCTCACGCGCACAGGAGCCGATGAACATCGTCTTCACGCATCATTCGTCGGCGTCGAACCCGTTCTGGCAGGCGGTGAAGAAGGGGTTTGACGACGCCTGCGCCAAGATCCAGGCCAATTGCCAGATGGTCTTCACGCAGACCGAAGGCTCGATCGAGCAACAATCGGCCAACATGCAGGCGGCACTCGCGGCAAAACCGGACGCGCTGATCACCTCGATCGTCGACAACAATGCCTTCGACCAGATCATCGCCGACGCGCGCGCTGCCGGCGTCACGGTCATCGCGTCCAACGTCGACGACACCGAGGGTGCAGCCGGCAATGCCCGCCAGGCTTTCATCGGCCAGGGCTTCATTCCCGCCGGCTACGAACTCGGCAAGAAGATGTCCGAGTTCTTCCCCAAGGAAGGCAAGATCAGGGCGCTCGTCGGCGTCTCCGCGCCCGGTCAGAACTGGTCGGAACAGCGCGCTGCCGGCGTCATGAAGTTCCTTGAGGAATACAAGGCCGCGAATGCCGGACGCGAAGTGGTCATTGAACGGCTCGACACCGGCACAGATGGCGCCGTCGTCGCCGATCGTGTTGGCGCCTATCTGTCTGCCCACCCGGACACCACGGTGTATTTCGACACCGGCCTTTGGCATGCCTACGTGGCCCAGGTCCTGATCGATCGCGGCATCGAGCCGGGCAAGGTGCTGATGGGCGGCTTCGACATCGTCTCGGAAGTCCTGCAACAGATGGAAGCGGGTTACATCCAGGTCCAGGTCGACCAGCAGCCCTACATGCAGGGGTTCATGCCGGTGATGGAAGCCTATCTCGCCAAGAACGTCGGTCTGCTGCCGGCAGACATCGACACCGGCAAGGGCATCATCGTCAAGGAAGACGTGCCGAAACTCAAGGAACTGGCCGCACAAGGCGTGCGGTAGGCGCGAAGCCGGCGTCCTCTGCTCGTTCTTTACGCGGAGAGGGCAAGGGGGAGGGCCAGGCAGCACGGCCTTGGGCGTTGGGTCCGTCCCATCCTCCAACGGCATCTCCCCCGTCAAAGGCGGTAGAAGACAGACTGCCGCCATCCCCTTGCCGATGCGACAAGCCAGCGCAAACAATCCCAAGCCGGAGCGAATGATGAAGCGCTTGATGAAGATTTATCTGGAGAAGCCGGAGCTTGCGGCGGTCGTGTTCCTGCTCCTCCTCCTCCTCGTCTTTCAGATTCGCTCGAACGGCGTATTTCTAAACACACAGAACGTGCGCGGAATGCTTGGGCTGCTGCCTGAAATGGGGCTGGTCGCGATCGGCGTGACCCTGCTGATGATATGCGGCGAGTTTGATCTTTCCGTAGGCTCGGTATTTGCGCTGACCCCGATGACCATGGCGGTGATGCTGGCGGCAGGCGTGCCGTTCGCGCCGGCTTTTGCCGCCGGGCTCGCCATCGCCGCCCTGATTGGCTTCTTCAACGGGTTCATAACGATTCGTTTCGCGATACCAAGTTTCATCACCACGCTTGGCATGCTGTTCATCGCGCGTTCGCTGACGGTGGTAATCTCCGGTGGCTTCCCTCCTGTCATCCCGGCCAACGCTCTGCCCAAATGGCTGTTTACGATCTATGTGGGGCCGGGCGACCTCTTTCGCATGTCGTTCTTCTGGTTTCTCGCCGTGGCAATCCTGGCGACGGTGCTTCTGTCGCGCACGAATTTCGGCAACTGGGTGCGCGCCACCGGCGGCTTTCTGCCCGCCGCGCAATCGATGGGGATCCCGACGGCCCGGGTGAAGGTCGCCTGCTTCATGATCTGTTCGGTGCTCGCCGGCTTTGCCGGCACCATTCAGGTGATGCGGCTCGGCGCGCCGCTGCCTTCGATCGGCGAGGGGCTGGAGTTGCAAGCTGTGTCGGCTGCCGTCATCGGTGGCGCCTCGCTGACTGGCGGCATTGGCACCATCTTCGGCGGCATCATCGGGGCTGCCCTGATCCGCGTCATCGACAACGGACTGGTGCTGAGCCAGGTTGACGCCAACTGGTTCAAGATGGCAATCGGCTTCCTGACTATCTTCGCGGTCGTCGTGAACGCCTGGCTTCGAAAGCGGGGCAGGGCAATGAAGGTGGAGACCTGATCATGGCGGCACCCATCATCGCGATCAAGGGACTCCAGAAATGGTATTCCGGCGTCCACGCCTTGAAGAACGTCACTCTGGACATTTATCCAGACGAGGCGCTGGGCCTTGTCGGCGACAACGGCGCCGGCAAATCGACGCTGATCAACATCCTGTCAGGCACCCAAAAGCCCGATGGCGGCGAGATCAGGATCGAAGGTGAACCGGTCCGATTCTCGAACCCGCGCGACGCCATGGATCGCGGCATCGAGACGATCTACCAGTACAATTCAATGGTCCCGACCATGACCATCGCCCGCAACGTTTTCATCGGACGCGAGCCGGTGAAGGGCTCGGTTTTCGGCATCGGCATCCTGGATCAGAAGCGCATGCGTGACGAAAGCGTCAAGGCGATCGCCGACGTCGATCTGCATCTGAGGTCGCCCGATGCGCTGGTCGGCGAACTGTCGGGCGGCCAGCGCCAAGGCGTGGCGATCGCCCGGGCCATGCACTTCAAGTCGAAAGTCATGATCCTCGACGAGCCGACCAATCATCTCTCGGTCAAGGAGACGCGAAAGGTGATCGGCTTCGTTCGCGCCCTCAAGGCCCAGAACATCACCAGCGTCTTCATCAGCCACAACATGCATCATGTTTTCGAATGCTGTGACCGGGTCGTGGCGATGGCGCGCGGCGAGATCGTTCTCGACAAGCGCATCGGCGAGACTTCGATCGAGGAAATCCACGAGGTTCTGTGACGCGGAGAAGCGATCACTTGCGAGCCGCTCTGCTGGTAGAGATCAGTCTGCGCCTTCCGCAAGGATCGCCTCAGCGGTTTTCTCGTCGGTGATCAGCACATCGACGACTCCCAGACGCAACACGGCGCGCAGCACCGGAACCTTGTCGAGGCCGCCGGAGGGCAAGATCACAGTGTCGACGTCGCGCAGATGTTCGGGGGCGAGGCCGATGACACGGCTGTTTAGCGGGTGATCGACGAGTTGTCCGTCGGCGCCGATCCAGTGGCCGCAAATATCGCCGACGGCTCCGGCTTCGCGGAGCGATCTGAGATCATCGTCTCCTACCAGTCCGATCCGAAAGATGGTGGCGTCCTTGTGCACCGCGCCCACCGAAACGAAAGCGGCGTCAACGTCGCGGGCATGGGTGAAGGCGTCTTCCAGAATAGACTGGCGCATAAGCAGATCGCGCGTGGCCTCCGTATCCGTGAATACCGGTGCTGCGATGTAGAAGCATTCCGCATCGAAAAGCGCCGCGAGCCGCGAGGCGATTTCATAGATGTTGATCGCCGATCCACGCGTGAGCCCGCCAAGCAGGGAAACGACCGACATGCCTTTGACGGGGCGTACGGTCACTGACCGCAGACTAAGCTGGAGCGTCCGTCCCCATCCCACGCCCACCGATATCCCGTCACGGATTCTATGCGACAGGGCTTCACCGGCAGCGGCTGCGATCACCTGTGGCACCAGGGTAGGATCGGGCGGTGTCGGAACCACGATTGGGTCGGAAACGCCATAGGCGTCCCGCAGCCGGTTCTCCAGCTCGATGCAGTTCGCCACCTTGGAATTGATGCGAATCTGAACGATCCCCCGCTGACGGGCATGCGCCAGCATCCGGTTGACGCGAAGGCGTGTCAGGCCAAGAGCCTTGGCGATTTGCGCCTGCGTCAGGTCACCGACATAAGCAAGCCAGGCGGCGCGCACGAGCAGCCCTTCCTCGCGATCGGCCGTGACGGAACTCGTGACGGCTTGGCGGCCGTCGCGTTTCTTTCGTGCTGGTTTCTCCATCAGATCATCCTGTCCACTCCGCGGCAGCGGGTCCCGAGCGGGTTCGGCGGAGCCATGTGCTCATCGATATGAGGCATCAATCGAGTCTCCCGGCTCCGCTAGCCTCGATGATAGCGGTCGAAGGACAAAACCAGCGGAGCATCATGGCAAATTGCGTCGATGATGGCCCTCGTCAGCGGCAGGCGATCGTGGGGAAGTACACCCCGGGCCATCATATTCTTCAAAGTCGGACCAAGGTCCAGCGCCAGTTGCGCGCCCTCGACCGTGTCCGAACTCATATGTTCGCGCTTCGCCACCGAATAGGGCAGGCCGCGGCCGAGCAGGCGCCCCATGCGACCGTTACGGCCCGCCTGGCAGGTCACATAAAGATCGCCGGAGCCGGCCAGCCCCAGCACTGTTTCGACCTTTCCACCCAGAGCTTCGACCAGAATCGCCATCTCGGCGAGGGACTGCGAGAAAAGCGACGAGGCTAGGTTGTGCATGAGCGCGCCATTGGGCGCCTTGCCGTCGCGCTCGAGCAGCCCGACGGGAGCCCCAACGGCGAGTGTGTAGAAATTCTTGAACGCAGCGCAGATCTCGACGCCGACGAGATCGGATGACGATCGCGCATGATAGAAAGGCGCGCGCAGAATGCGGGACGCCGCGGCGACCTGGTCGGGATCGTGCCCGGCCATGATCACAGAGGTGTCGCGCTGCGCCGCCAGTTCGCCGGCAATGCACGGTCCGCCGACGGCCATGACCGGGACAGACAAGCCAGTGCGTTGCTCGATCTCGCGGGCAAGTAGATGTGGCAGGATTTCCACGCCTTCGTCGCTTGCTGCAAGTCCTTTCGTAATCATCAGTATCGGCACGGGCGACTTGATGCTTTCTGCAATGCGGTCGATCGCCCAAGGAATGCCGGCCGACGAGACGCCGAGTACAAGCAGATCGGGTCCATCGTTCATCGCCGCCCCGAATTCGGTCCAGGAACAGGCGGTTACCACATCAGGCAGAGTGATGTTGAGGCGTGGGTGATGACTTGTGCTGGCCACGGAGCCGACGATCTCCTCATCGAGATGGGTCCCGACAAGAGTGATGCGGTTACCAGCGTGAGCGGCCGGAAGCGTCATGGCAGAGCCCATGACGCCGGCGCCGAGGATGAGGATCCGCGCCATTCAACTTCTTCCCTTGTCCAGCCGCTCGCCGCTACCTTGGTCGAACAGGTGGATTCGCTCAGGCGCCGGCTCCAGATGGATCACAGCTCCTGGAGCGAGCTCCATGCGGTCATGCAGCACCGAGCAGATCGCGATGTTGCCCATGCTGGCAAAGATGTGGATTTCGGGGCCAGTCGGCTCGACAACCGTAATCCTCGCCGGAATGCCGCGCCCGTCGGCCACTGGTCGAAGATGTTCGGGGCGAATGCCGTAGATCACCTTTTGGCCGGGCCGGACCGCAGCCCCTGGCGGCAGCGGGAGCGATAGCTCGTCGGTCCGCACCACCCAGACGTCGCGCTCGGCAGCCACCTCGCCATGGAACATGTTCATTGCGGGCGAGCCGATGAAGGAGGCGACGAAGAGATTTGCCGGGCGATCGTAGACATCGAGCGGGCGCCCGATCTGCTCGATGTGGCCGTCGCGCATGATGACGATGACATCGGCCATGGTCATGGCCTCGATCTGGTCATGCGTGACATAGACTGTGGTGGTCTTCAGCCGCTGGTGGAGTTCCTTGATTTCGGTGCGCATCTGCACGCGCAGCTTGGCATCGAGATTGGACAGGGGCTCGTCGAACAGGAACACAGTTGGGTCCCGCACGATGGCGCGACCCATGGCGACGCGCTGCCGCTGGCCGCCCGAAAGCTGGCGGGGATACCGTTCCAGATAGGGTGTCAGGTTGAGAATCGATGCCGCCCACCCGACCTTCTGTTTGATTTCTTCGGTTGGGCGGTTCTTCAACTGCATGGAAAAGGCCATGTTGTCGAAGACGGTCATGTGCGCGTAAAGCGCGTAATTCTGGAAGACCATCGCGATGTTGCGGTCTTTGGGATGGAGCATGTTGACGACCCTGTCGCCTATGGCGATCTCACCGGACGTGATGGGCTCGAGACCGGCTATCATGCGCAACAAAGTGGACTTGCCGCAGCCGGAGGGCCCCAACAGAACGACGAACTGGCCATCCTCGATCGAGAGATCGAGTCCATCGATAATGGAGAGGGCGCCATAGTCCTTCTTTATGTTGCTGATGGTGACAGACGCCATAAATTGCTACCCTTCGATTGCCCTTGCCGGTTGGATCGCATTTTCGCCATGCGAGCGATTGGCGATCGGATGCGCTCTCACCATTCGCTCTCCAGAAACTCTTCCAAGAGTCCCGCATCGGCGGCCAGGTTGACAAAGGACCATCGGCCGCGGATTTCTCGCGAATAGCGAATGGCGTCGTGCCAAAGCGCGCGCGGCAGGCCTAGTTCCGCGCCGGTGACCGGCCCTCCCGCAGCCTTGAGTGCTGCCTCCATGCGGGCGACCGGCATTGCCATGGGCCGAACCTCCTGGCGCAGCGCCGGCCAGATTTCCGCAAGCCTGCGGTTGAAGATTTCCGACTGGCTGGCGTCGAGTGCCGTCTTCTTCATCTCGGCAATGCAAAGTGGTCCAAGTTGCGCGCCATAACGGGCCAGCATCGCCGCCTCGTCGATGGCGGTCGGCTTCACCTGCGGCGGCTTTTCCCTGTCCAGCAGCCGCGCTTGCAGCCGCGCCATGACCAGCGAGGCAACCCCGACCTGCTGGCCGTGCGTGGTGCCGGGATGATGGTCTTGCGCGAACATGTCGACCCAATGGGAAATCTGGTGCTCTCCCATGGACCCGGGATGGGAAACGCCGGCAAAGCACACGCCCATCGAGCACAGCGTCAGGACGCGCTGGAGATGCCCGACAGCGGTGACGTCATGCCTGGCAAGGCCAGGCGCATGGGCCAGCATCGGCTCCTCATCGCCCGCCTGCAGCTGGTAGGGCACCTCGGAATAGTAAGTGTCGAACAGCCGATGCGAAGCCCACCAGTCGATCTGGGCCGTGGAGCGGCAGAGGCTGTCGCCAAGCCCGGCGGCGCTGAGCCAGGCGGGCGCTGCGGCCGACACGCCAAGGTCCAGGAAGATGCCCCGGGGCGCGTGTGAAGGCAGCGAGATCTTGAGCCCGGAGGCCAAGGTCACCGACGCTGTCGAGGCGCCGTAGCCATTCATCGAGGCGGCCGTGCCGAAGACGGCATAGGGCCGCTCGTCGAGAAAGGTTGCATGCTTGCAGCCGTCATTGAGAACGCCGGATCCGACGGCCACGACGCCGTCGGCGTGACGCGTCTTCTCCCTGACCATCTGGATCATTGCCTCATCGCAGTCGAGGCCGTCAGGCAGCACGATTTCGTCGATGTCGGCGATGGCACGCAGCGCCTTCGCGACGCGCCTGCCCATCACATCGACGGTGTTGATATCGGAGACCACGGCGATGCGGCTGCCTAGCTTCAGCGGCGCAACGAGATCCGCCTCGCGGCCTTCCGTCGTCTCCAGCAATTCGATCGTCTGGAACGGCAGGACCGCGGCCGCGCCTGTCTTGGGATCTGTCCAGCGTCCAGCGACAACGTCCTCGATCAACGCGTTCCAGTTGGTCGTTTCAGCCATGATCGGCCTCCATGAAGGCCGCGAGGCGTTGGTTCCAGGCTGCAAGCGTTGGCCAAAGATCAGCATGGATCGCAAGAAGTTCGGCGTAGAGCGCGGCCCGTTTCGTGTTCGGTTCGAAGGTTTTGGCCGGCTCGCTGGCCATTGCGAGCGACGCTTCGGCGATGGTGGAAAACCAGCCCACCCCCTTTGCCGCC
Organism: Mesorhizobium sp. M1307; assembly: GCF_040318155.1. Lineage (NCBI taxonomy): Bacteria > Pseudomonadati > Pseudomonadota > Alphaproteobacteria > Hyphomicrobiales > Phyllobacteriaceae > Mesorhizobium > Mesorhizobium sp. M1307. The sequence continues at coordinate 71,783 of NZ_JAMYLR010000011.1, forward strand.
GCCATCGCCGCGCCTAGCGAGGAGGCTTCGACAGTCGTCGAACGTTTTACGGGACGATCGAGTGCATCCGCCAGAATCTGCATCCACAGGTCGGACTTCGCTCCTCCGCCGATCGCTATGAACTGGTCGATGGTCTGGGCGGCAGCCGCAGCCGCCCGCTGACTTGTCGCGGCCTGATGCAGCGCTATGCCTTCCAGCACGGCGCGATAGATGTCGCCGCGGCGGCTCGAGCCCGAAAGCCCGGCAATCACACCACGGGCCGCACTATCCCAGTGTGGGTCCATGACGCCCTGCCAGTAGGGCAGGAGCATTATGCCGCCTGCGCCGATCGGGCTGGCAGCGGCTTCGGCCTCGAGCGTCTCCAAGGCATCATTTGCGCCATGCAGATCGACGCCAAGCATTTCGCGCGCCATCCAGTCGACAAGAAAAGTGCCGGCGCGAAGGCACGTCTCGTAGATGTAGCCATCATCGGCGACCGCCGTTTCGGTGCGGAAGGCCTGGTCGTGGACGTAGTCCGTGCCGAAGCTGCCGGAGACGACCGCCGTGCCGAGGTTGATGTAAGCGCATCGCGGCTGCAACACACCTGCGCCCGTGCCGGCGCATTGACCGTCGCCGCCGCCGGCGATGATCGGCGTGCCCTCGCGCAGGCCCGTCGAAATGGCCGCTTCCGAAGTTAGTTGGCCTAGAACGGTGCCGGGCCGCGCCAGGTCTGGCATCATGCGCCGGGCGACGCCCGCTGCCTCCAGTATATCGTTCGACCAGTCCATAGCCCGCATATCGAGTATGCCCATCGGGTCGGCGGATGCGGTGGACGTCACCCACCGGCCGCTCAAGCGAAAGGCCAGATAGCCGTGGACTTCGGCCATCCGCTCCACGCGGGCAAAAATCTCGGGCTCTTGCTCGCGAAACCAGATCATGCGGTAGAGGCAAGGAATGACGTCCAGCGGCTTGCCGGATATTGCGTGGACGCGTGCCGCGCCGAAACTCTCGCCGAAGCGACGTGCTTTCCCACGGGCGCGCTCATCGAGCCAGAGCGTCGCCGGCCCGACCGCTTCGCCTTGCTCGTCGAAAAGTCCGAAGCTTTCGCGCTGGTTGGCAATCGCAAGGGCGGCAATGCGTGCCGGCGAAACTGTTGCCGCGACACCACGAAGCGCTGTGACCGTCGAGGCCCACCATTCGGCCGGATCCTGCTCGAAATAGCCCGAACGCGGGTTGGATATTGCAAGGGGTGCACGACCTTCAGCCACGGCCAGACCATTGCGGTCCCAGGCGATCGCCTTGGTTGCCGAGGTCGAGGAATCAATGCCGATGACGAGATCAGGAACCATTGCCGCCACGTTGCCAACGGGCGAGGGCGGTCGAAACCGCCTCCGCCCCCAAATCACTGATTAGCCGCTAAAGATCGGCGTCCTTGACTTTGCCGTCGACAATGCCGGCAATGGCATCCAGGCAAGCCTTGGCATCGCCGCCATAGTCTTGGCCCGTAAGCAACTTGCCGAGCTCAACCGGAATGTCGTTGTTCGACAGATCCGCCCAGATCGGCATGTCCGGCTCAGATCCCATCTGGTTGTCGATAGTGTATTTGATCGCGTCGAAATGGCGTGTCGTTCCGGGGCCGACAACGGCCTTCGCCTTGACCCGAGGATCTGTAAAAGAGGAATTGCGCATCGGCGAGGCGCCGCCGCCGAGCGTCGATACCCGCGCCATCACATCCTTCGAGCAGACCCACTGCATGAACAGCCATGCCGCTTCCTTGTTCTTGGAATATTGCGACAGCGAAATCGTCGAGCCACCCTGGTGGCCGACGGCCGGGATTTCGTTGAAGCCGCAATCGGCAGCGGCGCGACGGCCAGGAACTTCCTTCGGCGCGGGCAGGGCCTCGAACAGGCCTTTGACCTTGGAATCGTTGGCGTCGAAGCCGGGGAAATCCTCGCCCCAGGTGATTGCCATGGCGGCCTGACCCTGTGTCAACGCCTGCCCCTGACCGTCCCAGGTCCACGTCGTCGCCGACGGCGGCGAGTTCTTGACCAGCTCCTGATAGAATTGCAGTCCGGCCACGCCGCGTTCGTCATTGCCGACAAACTTCTTGTCTTTGTTGAAGATCGAACCGCCATGGCCCCACAATGCGAAGGTCCAGTCGCATTCCAGCGAATAATGGCCGGACTTCGCCTGGCATGCTGTGCCGAAGATGCCGTTGCTTTTTTCTGCCTCTGTGAGCGCCTGCACGGCCTTGAGGTAGGCGTCGAGGTCTGTCGGCAGGGCAATGTTGTGTTTGTCGAAAAGATCCTTGCGGTACATCAGGATGAAGATCGGAATATCGAATGGAATTCCGCACTGTTTGCCGTTGTACATGGCGATGCCGTCGACCAGCGGCTTGGAGAAATCGTCCCAGTCGAAGTTGGGCATCGCCAGGTCTTTGTTCTGGTCATAATACTCGCGAGGATCGACGACATCCTGGGCAAACGTCGCCATCCAGGACTGGTCGAGATAGTAGACGTCGTAGGTGCCAAGCTGGCCCTGTACGTCTTGCGTCGCCTTGGCGAGAACCTGCTCCAGCGGCACGATCTCGACTTCCACCTCAATGCCGGTTGCCTTGGTGAATTCACCCGCGACAAGCTGGTTGGCAACGATCGTTGGCGGCGTCGCTTCCGAGGTGTAGCGGATTTTGGTGCCGGCATATGGTTTGCCGACGTCGGCCAGCCACTTCAGCATATCGGCGTCCTGGGCGCGGGCTTCCTCAACCCCGAGGCCCAGCATCCCCCGACTGGTGCGGCCGCCACCTAGCATGGCTGATCCGAAGGCGGAAAAGCCGACACCAGCGAGCGCCATCTTCCTCATGAAGTCGCGTTTGGTTATCCGGCGCGCCGTAAAGTCATTGCAGGTATCGGCGACGAATGTCTTCTTGTCGTGTTCACTGAAGCTCATGATCGTTCCTCCATTGCGTTTTTGTCGTCGTTCTTCTCGTCTGCGCCTCACTCCTTCAGCGATCCGAGGGTGAGGCCGCGGACCAGATGCCGTTGAACCAGCAGGATAAAGATGAAGCTGGGTATGATCGCGGACGTGCCGAGCGCCGTGATGTAGCCCCACTCGGTCGCGGTCGAGGTGACAAAGGTCGAGATCTTCACCGGCACAGTGCGGATCGACGTCGTCAGGAACAGTGAGAGCAGGAACTCGGTCCACGAAAAGATGAAACACAGCACGGCCGTCGCAGCGATGCCGCCCTTGACCATGGGAAGGACCACGCGTCGGAACGTCTGCCAGCGCGTCGCGCCGTCAATCAGCGCCGCCTCATCAACCTCGCGCGGAACATCGTCGAAGAACGACTTCAAAAGCAGAACCGCCAGCGGCAGGTTGATCAAACTGTGAACGAGGATGAGCCCCGTATAAGTATCGCGCAAGCCGAGATCGCGGAACATGAAAACGATCGGAATGACGATCGCGATTGGCGGCATGAAACGTTGCGAGAGAATCCAGAACAGGAAGGACTGCTGGCCGCTGAACTGCATTCGCGACAGGCAATAGGCGGCCAGCGTGGCCAGCAGCAGCGTCAGCGCCGTCGATCCGACGGCTATGATGGCGCTGTCGAGCAACGACTGACGGGAATCATAGGAACTGGCGCCACCCTTGATGACCCCGGCCGCCTCGCCGCCCTGTTCCATGCCGATGTCGACGCGTGAGACGCCAAGCAACGTCACGCGGTAATTGTCCGGCGTCGGTGTGAATCCGACGTAGACCGGTCCGCTGCGGTCGAAGATCGCCGAATAGGGTTTGATGGACGACAGGGCCCACCACGCGATCGGGAACATGAAGATCGCCACCACCAGGACTGCGAGCACGTCACGGGCGATCGTTTGGGCGCGCGACGACTCCATCAGAACCTCACCTTGAACAGCCTGACGAAGAGGTTCGACACGACGATCAAGACGACGAGCACGATCAGCGACAGGGTCGCGGCATAGGGAAAGTCTCCGGTGAAGTAGATACGGCCAGCGTAGAATGAAAGCGTCTCGGTGGCCGTGCCAGGCCCGCCGGCGGTGATGATGTAGACGTAGTCGTAGATGCGAAAGAGATCGACGCCGCGGATCAGCACCGCGACCGCTATCACCTTGCGCAGCATCGGCAATGTGAGGCGCAAGAACGTCTGGATGCCGTTGGCGCCGTCGATCGCGGCTGCCTCGAAAGGCTCCTTCGGCAGCGCCCTGAGCCCTGCCAGGATGATGAGCACCATGAACGGCGTCCACTGCCATATGTCTGCCAGCAGGATCGCCGCCAATGCGGTTCCGGGCTGCGTCAGGATCGGCTGTGCCGGCGAGATCAGGTCGAGGGCATAGAGGTAGAACGACAGGACACCGAAAGAACCGTCCTGCATCAGCAGGAACATCATTCCGGTCACCGCCGGCGGCACCACCAGCGGCAGTGTCATCAGCGCCCGCAGCACCCCGTAACCTTTGCGATCGGTGTCAAGCAGGAGCGCGATGAGGATGCCGAGCGCAAGCTGAACCGCAAGCGCGACGAAGGTGTAGATCAGCGTGGTTTCCAGCGAATGCCACATACGCGCATCCGAGAAGGCGCGCGTCCATTGGTGGAGCCCGGCGAAGTCGAGCTGTCGGGAGACGACATTGCGTTTGTGAAACGACAGCCAGACCGAATAGGCGAGGGGATAGATGCCGAAAACGAGAAGCATCACCGTGATCGGCGCGAGCCAGGGGAAAGGATGCTCGGCCGTCATGAACCGGGGCAGGGCCCATCTGGGCGTTTCGCGGGTCACGGTCACCGTGCTCACGCGCAAATCTCCGCTCGGTCACACAAACGCATCGGCCTTCTCCCTGTCGGCCAGATTGTGCCAACTTGAACTTTTGTAAGTTTGTTGTGCCTTTTGTTAAGAACGTGTCGGACGGCCGCCGATTTGTCAAGTGTCGGTTCCATCAGGCTCAGGGGTTTTTGGTCGTGGTCCCAGAGGATGCCGTGATCGCCGGGTACGGGGTTGTTTTTGGAGGGAGCGCCGCCGGCAAATGCCGTGGACCAGCATCAAAAGCGCTCAGGGCCGCCGCCAATTTTGGCAGCCCAAGGAAGGCTACGAAAGCAGGAGATCGGGAGGACAACCCGGGGGCTTTTTGGAACTCCCCTTAATCCGGCAACAGGATCTGCAGCTTTACGTCCGCCGGCCGAGCTTCGACTGCTCGGTCGAAGGCGGTGATGGAATCTTCGAAGGGGAAGGTCGCCGAAATGAGTGGCTCTAGGTCGACCCGGCCCGACCCCATCAGCGCGATTGCCCGCTCATATTGGTGGGCATATCGGAACACAGTCTCGATGCGGACTTCCTTGGTCGAGGCGGTGACGACATCGAATGCGATCGGCGCCACCGGAAGGCCGACCACCACTACCGCGCCACCGGGCCGCGGCAGATCGAGCAGGGTCTCCCATGCCTTGGACGAGCCCGAGCATTCAAACACCACGTCGGCGCCCCAGCCATCGGTCAGGCGCTTTATTTCCGCCGCCAGGTTCTTGTCGCGGACGTTGATCGGGATCACGCCTTGATAGCCGCCGGCGATGTCGAGCTTGGGTTGGGCGAGATCTGCAACAACGGCGCGGGCGCAGCCGCCGGCGAGCGCTGCGATCGCCACCATCGTGCCGATCGGCCCTGCGCCAATCACCACCGCCGTGTCGCCCGGCGCGATCTTTGCTTTGGCAGCCGCCTGCATTCCGACGGCGAAGGGCTCCACCATGGCGCCTTCGGCGAAGCTGACATTGTCGGGCAGTTTGAAAGTGTAGTTGGCGGGGTGGACGACATAGGGCGTCAGCACGCCATGGATCGGCGGCGTTGCCCAGAACCTGACCGCTGGATCGATGTTGTAGAGGCCGAGCCGGCTCGCCCGCGAATTGAGATCGGGGATACCCGGCTCCATGCAGACGCGGTCGCCGACCTTCAGATGCTCGACGCCTTCCCCCGTTTCGACGACGGTGCCGGCGGCTTCATGGCCCAAGACCATCGGCGCTTCGACCACGAACGGGCCGATGCGGCCATGCGTATAGTAGTGCACGTCGGAGCCGCAGATGCCCACCGTATGGATCTTGATGCGAACTTCGCCCGGGCCGACGGTCTGTGGCAGATCGATGTCACGCAGCTTGAGTTCGTGTTGGCGTTCAAGGACAAGGGCGCGCACGTTCGTCATCGACGTAGTCTCCTCTAAAGCTTATTGTAGGGGCCTTCGTGACCTTACTTGCACTCGGCGCGTTCATCATAGCCGCTCATTCACGGCTTCAAAATCCAGCTCGGAAAACAGGGGTGTTGCCTGATTCCGACTATCCGTACCAACTTCCCGGCCAAAGGACTTTGAAGGCCGGCCTTGCCGCTGCCGAATGCCCTCGGCGGAATGAAATAGTCGTTCGCCCCGAGACTCCCCACTCCCCAGCCTCCAAGCCAGCATCGGTCAGTCATCAACAGGGGTCCAGCAGGTGCGCGACACCCGACGCTACATGCCATGGAACGCTTGCCCAATCCGCTTCTGGTCGATGCGGCCCACCAGGTGAAATATCCGCTATCGTTTTTTGGGCGCCAGAAGTTCCCGGTTCGCTTCCGGCCCATAATGCTGCCGGGCGGCAATGCGCTTCATTAACGTCATTCTCCATTCGAAGCGCTCAGGCCGGAAGCTGCCGTGCGTAAGACGCCAGGTCATTGCTCGCCGCGGATAAGTTTGCAGTTGGACAATACTGGCCAGCCGGGCGATCCCGGCATTTGGCGTTGCTTCAGCGAGTCAATACTGAGCCTGCGCTTACGCGCCATCCTTCTCGACAAGACCAACGGCTGGACCCGATCGAGTGCAGACGGGTTCAGTTGGTGCTGGTTGTGGCGGTGAACCCGCACTGCTTCTGTTCCATATCGATCTGCTTCGTGATGCGGATGGCGTTCTGTGCGTAGGCCTCCGTCACGGAGCCACTATTCACAGTCTTGTCCTTCAGCGGGCTCACGCCTGCGCAGAGGTGGAAAACATGCGGCTCGGTGGACTTCGCGGCTCCGTTTTCGGGCGCGATCCAGTAAACGACATCCTGACCGGCGGGGTGGCTCGCGTCCCGCGTCGCCGCCGCCACGGCGGCGGTGTCCGTCGCGATCGCCTGCGCCTGAGCGGCGACATCGGGCGAACAGGCGGTGGTGGGCTGCCCCGACTTGATCTGCGCTGCGCATGCGTTCATATCCTGGGTGTATTGTTCGACCGACGGGGGTTTTAAACTGATCCCCATGACCGTCGCGAGCACGGCCAGCGCAGCGCCGACGCCGCCGGCAACCTTCTTGGTCCGCGGATCCATGTTCTTGTCGGTGAGAATCAGGAAAACCAGCGGGAGGAAGGCAATCAGTGTGATAATTGCGCCGAGCTGGTTTTGGAAGAAGAACCTGGCCGCGTCGGATGCACGAGCCGGATCGTGCCTGTTGGCCGCCTTCCATAGCAAGTTGCCGGCGATTGCGAAAATCGCGATGCCGACCAGAAGGCCGATGACCAGCGGCAGGTGTCCCTGGTCGAACTTGTTCTGGCGAAGCAGCATAATTCCGTAGATCTCGCCGCCAATGGCGACGACCCACGAGAGTGCGGCGAAAAGGCGAAGACGCGTGGCGGAGGACTTCTGGCCCTGCGTCGCTTGCCAATCCTTGGTAACGTCTGGCTTGTTGTCGGTCATTGACCAGATCCCCTGATATCGACACTTCTGCGGGCGGCGTTAGACCAGAAGGCCAACCCGCCCTGCGCAGCGTCATTGAACGAGCGTCACCTGCCTCAGCGACGCGTGAGCGCCACGGCAGGCCTCATCTCCATTCATAATTCATATTGCGCACGAGTGAGTCCGTCCATACCCACGCAGGCAGACGCCTATGCGGCGATGGCTTCGTTCTTATTAATCTCTGGCTCGAACTTGACGCTGCCTTCCCTCGCTTCCCGGCGGCGGTCGCGCCATTCCCGACACCAGCCGAAGCGAAGTGACGAGCGATTTTGAACGAGACAGTTCTAACGAGACAAACATTGCGGCAAGATCGACGCGGATAGCGGCCGTGGTGTTGGCTTGCATGCTGACCTCCAGGTGATGTTTGGCGACTTCACTCTGGCAGAGCGCTGGTCGCGATTCAGTCGCCGCATTGACGCCAAGCTTGGCCCCGACCCATCTGCATTGATAATAATGCAGATTTGCATTGTCTTATCGCGATGAACAGGAATGTTTAAGATGACAACGTTGACAGTGACGACAAAGGGACAGGTGACGTTCCGCAAGGACGTGCTGCAACATCTGGGCATCAAACCGGGCGAGAAGATCGAGCTTGATCTGCTGCCCGACGGTCGGGCGGAATTGAGGGCTGCACGGTCGAAGGGGTCGTTCCGGGACCTCCACGGGTTCCTCAGAGGCAAGACGAACGGCCGGGTGCTCAGCATCGAGGAGATCAACGAGGCGATAGCGGAAGCGGGCGCTGTGGCCGGGTCCGGCGAGGAATGAGGGTTACGGCCGACACGAATGTGCTGCTGCGCGCCTCTGTCGCCGATGATGAGGGGCAGGCGGCCATTGCCGTCGACCTGCTGGCCAAAGCGGACATCGTGGCGGTGAGCTTGCAGGCCTTGTGCGAGTTCGCCTGGGTTCTGGCCCGGCAGTACCAGACAGAGCGCGAAGATATTGCCGCGGCGATCCGGGCGTTGCTGAACACCGCGAATGTTGTCGTCAGCCGGCCGGCAGTTGAGGCAGGGCTGCCAGTCCTCGATGCCGGCGGCGATTTCGCGGACGGCGTGATCGCTTTTGACTGCGGCTGGTTGGCGGGGAGACTTTCGTCTCGTTTGACCGGAGGGCCGTCAAACTGCTCTCGGCGCGGGGACAATCCGTACAGCTTCTTTTCTAAGTCTTTCCGCGGTGGTCTTTCGCCCTGTGCTGTCGCGTCTTTAGAGGCCGCTGCGAGCAATCGGATTCTGTCTGCGGTACGGATGTCAGATCAAGAATGGCGCGGTGAGAGCCGACAATCGCCGATTTCCTGCTGATGGACGAACCGACATCAGCACTCGATCTATCGCGGCAGGTGGAAGTGCTCGGTCTCATGCGGCAACTTGCTCAGGCGCGAGGCATGGTCGTGCTGATCGCCCTGCACGACCTCAATCACGCCCTGCGCTTCAGCGATCAGACAATGGTCATCGCGGACGGCCGGCTGGTCGCATGCGGGTCATCGCCGGACGTCATCACATCCGATCTGCTGCGGGACATTTATCACCTCAACGCGCGCATCGAGCCGTGCTCGCGCGGCATCGGCCATGTCATCGTGGATGGCGTGGCGGATGGGCGCCGGACGGCCATTATGTCGGCAGCGGAAGCCGAATCCGGGATTAGGAGCAGATTCGAAGCGGCAGCCGTTCCGGCCGCGTGACGGCAACCGCATTATGCCGGTTGATCGACGCGCGCACTGATCGACCTGATTCTCTGACCGCTGGTTGAAGGCGACAGTATGCTTGCATTCAGCTCAAGGCGTGGCCGGCCAATCCATAGACCCAAGGCCCATTGTCTTGGCGGTTCAGGAAGCGGCGCCCTTTGGACATGGTCGTAACGGTCTCGGCAATGCCGAGGCCGCTCTGCTGGAGAAACGCGGCAAACACGCCATCCTTCTCGCGGGTGTCGACGCGGGCGAATCGTCCTGCCAGTTCCTTCAGATGCACGGCTGTGAGGTGGACCGCGTCGAGATCGCTGCGCGCGACCATGGGGCCGATCACATGGCCACGTCCGAACTCGCGACACATGGAATAGCCGACGATTTCGCCGCCGCGGCTCAAAGTGCAGATTGAGGCATCCGCTGCGAGCAACGCGAGCAGCCTCTCGCGGTTTATCCCTAACGCGCGCGTATCCAGCGGCGTGATGTCCTTAAGCCTGTCGCTCGACAGCGCCTGCAATTCCCCGTTCAAGGCCGGCATAGTCGGGAGTGTTTGTGGGACCTCCCCCTGGCGCTGGTATACGATCGCCTCGGTCGTGAAGCCGAGTGAAACGTAGAGGGGGTAGGCAGCATGGGTCGCGTTGAGTGCCAAATTGCGATCGCCGCACTGCTCAAGGACTAGGTCCATGAGCCATCGGCCGCCTCCTTGCGCTTGTGTGCGTGGCGTTGTGATCACCAGGCCAATGGTGGCAAAGTCGCCCCCGTGGGGAAACCACATCGCGCTCCCGAAAACGCGTCCAATACCATCAACGGCAACAATGCCGCGGCCGGCACGGCGCAGAAAGTCCCAATCCTTCGGCCGATGAGGCCAGCGGACTGAGATCGACAGCGCGTGCAGTAGCTTGACGTCGACATCATCAATGTCCCGCGCGACCAGTTCGAAGGATTTCAGGCGTACTGATCTCTGCATCTCAATCGATCCGCTCCTTCAACGAATGCGCAAGGCAAGCGGTGTTGATCCTGTCATCGATCGCCATGTCGCGACATACCTCTTTTGCCGCAGCATTATACGGGAAAGCCAGCAGGTTTCGCTGGTTCGAGGTGCTTTTTCGCAATCTTCGGCCAAAGCACGATGCAATTCGGCAGGGAACACTGCTGCCTGCGGATAGGCTGGTTGCACCCGGTGATAGTGTGCAAGCAGAGCGGACCGCCATGAACGTGGAAGAAATCCTCGCGACCCTGGTTGCATTTCCCTCTGTTGTGGGCACGCCAAACGGCGCGATCGTCGATTGGATCCGCGACTACTGTCAGGCAGCCGGAGCCGAGGTGACGGTTCTCCCCGGTCCCGAGGGCGACCGGTCCAACCTTTTCCTCACGATCGGCCCGCGCCAGGGTCGGGGCTACATCATCTCCGGGCATATGGATGTCGTCCCGGCCGGCGAGCCGGAATGGAGCTCGGACCCGTTCGTTCTGCGCCGCGAGGGCGGCAGGCTTTACGGCCGCGGCACCTCCGACATGAAGGGCTTCCTCGCCTGCGCATTGGCGGCGCTCCCAGGACTTGCGGCGATGAACCTGCGGCAGCCAGTTCATCTCGCATTCTCATATGACGAAGAGGCGGGGTGCCGTGGCGTGCCGCATCTCCTAGCCGCGTTGCCGAGCTTATGCGAGAGGCCGCTTGGCGCGATTGTCGGCGAGCCGAGCCGGATGCAGCCTGTGCGCGCGCACAAGGGGAAGGCCGCCGCGCGGCTCGAGGTGATCGGGCGATCCGGCCATTCCTCACGCCCCGATCTCGGACTCAATGCCGTGCATGCCATGGCCGGCGTCATCACGCACGCCGTGGCCTACGGCCGATCCCTCGCCGACGGGCCGCTCGATGACAATTTCGAGCCCCCTTATTCTTCCTTGCAGGTGGGCGTCATCGCCGGTGGACAGGCGGTCAACATCATCGCTGGCCACTGCACAGCCGATATCGAGGCGCGTGCCGTGCCCGGCGTTTCTCCAGCCTCCCTGCTTGAGCCGGTCAAGGCCCGGCTTTTCGCTCTGCGAGACAGCGGCTTCGATGTGGCGTGGCATGAGTTGAGTACCTATCCCGCTCTTGCGCCCGCCAACGGGAGCGAGCTAGCGGCCGTTCTGACGGAGCTGACGGGGCAGGAGCCGCTGACAGCTGTGAGTTACGGCACGGAGGCCGGACTTTATCAGCAGGCCGGCATCGATGCGGTCGTTTGCGGACCCGGCGACATCGGCCGTGCCCATCGTTCCGACGAATATATCGAGATCGGTGAACTCGCCGCTTGCCGGAAGATGATCGAGGGGCTCGGCGCGCGTCTTGCGGCCTGAAGGAAGGGCGGTCACCATGGCGTTTCTTTTCAATTCCGATGCGGCGCGTGCTGCGGTCTTCCGCGAGATCTTCGCGCGCCAGCTCCCGGATCTGGAATTCGTCCATTCCGGCGACGAGACGGAGCCGGAGAAGGTGCGCTATCTCATCACCTGGACGGTGCCGGACGAGATCTCGCGCTACCGCAATCTGGAAGTGCTGTTTTCCATCGGAGCGGGCGTCGACCAGTTCGAGCAGGACGTGGTGCCAAGCCATGTGAAGCTTGTGCGCATGGTCGAGGACGGCATCATACGCATGATGCAGGAATACATCGCGCTCGGCGTGTTGACTCTCCACCGCGAGATGCCCGCCTATCTTGAGCAGCAGAAAAGATGCCTCTGGCAACCGATTGCCGCTCGACAGGCGGCCGAACGCCGGGTTGGCTTCCTCGGCCTTGGCATGCTGGCCCAGGCGGCTATCGAGCGCTTGAAGCCCTTCCAGTTTCCGCTTGCCGGGTGGAGCCGCAGCGAAAAGCGGATAGAGGACGTCGCCTGTTTTAACGGCACGGACCAACTCGCGGGCTTTTTGAAGCAAACGGATATTCTCGTCTGCCTGCTTCCGCTCACGGAACAAACGCACGGCATGCTCGATGCAGAGTTCTTCGACTTACTGCCCGTCGGGGCGCAGCTGCTGCATGTCGGCAGGGGTCCGCAACTGGACCAGGCCGCGCTGATCAACGCGCTCGACACCGGTCACGTATCTGCGGCGATGCTTGATGTCACCGATCCAGAACCGCTCCCGGAAGACCATCCGCTGTGGTCGCATCCGAAGGTGATGATAACGCCGCACATCGCCTCGGTGACGCAACCGCATACGGCGGCACAATCCGTCGTTGACAACATCCGGCGCCACCGCGCCGGAGAAGAACTGATCGGCCTCGTCGATCGGACACTCGGCTACTAACCAGGAAACATCACATGTCACTTCTGATCACGATCGACACAGTTCCAGACTTCGCGCCGAAGGAGGCACTACCGGCTCCGGAGCGGCTCATTTCCGGCAATCCATCCTTCAAGACCTGGGCGCAGGATGCCTCGAAGGGAGAAAAGGTGCTCACCGGTGTCTGGGAGGCGACGCCCGGCGAGACGCATTCGATCAAGGGCACGATCTACGAGTTCTGCCACATCGTTTCGGGTCTCGTCGAAATCGAGGAGAAGGGCGGTGAGACCAAGACCTACCGCGCCGGCGACAGTTTCGTGATGAAGCCTGGTTTCGTCGGCGTCTGGCGCACTATCGAGACCGTGCGCAAAATCTACGTCTGCGTTTATGACTGAGTTCAGTGCTCAAGGTCCGGCCGAATAGCGCGCGGCGGTTCCAGAACAATCGGCTTTCCAGGTTCCGCCTGACGCGATTCGACGCCGTCGGAGAGCTCAACCTCGACGGAAAATGCGGCGGGCGGTCGACTACTGTTCCGGTGACGCCAGTGCGAATGAGGACCTCCATCAATGAAGACCTACAAGATAGCGCTGATCCCCGGCGACGCCATCGGCAAGGACGTCACGCAGGCGGCATGGCAGGTGCTGCAGGCGGCGGCTAAGCAGGGCGGTTTCGCCCTTGATGACACAAGATTCCCGTGGTCGTGCGCCTACTACCTGGAGACCGGTGCAATGATGCCGTCAGACGGCATCGAGACACTTCGAAAATTCGATGCGATCTATCTCGGCGCTGTGGGCTGGTCCGCGGAAGTGCCCGACTCAGTATCGCTTCACGGACTGCTCCTGCCGATCCGGAAAGGGTTCACGCAGTACGCCAACATACGACCGCACCGGCTGTTGCCGGGCGTTCAGGGGCCCCTCCGCTCCGATGCTTTCGATATCCTGTGCATCCGCGAGAATACGGAAGGCGAATATTCCGGCGCCGGTGGGCGCGTTCATTCTGGCACGGCCGATGAGGTCGCGGTTGAGACTGCGATCTTTACGCGTACGGGTGTCGAACGGATCATCCGTTTCGGTTTCGAACAGGCGCGGGCGCGTCGCAAGAAGCTCGCATCTGTCACCAAATCCAACGCGCAAAAACACTCCATGGTTTTCTGGGATGAGGTCACGCGCGAGGTGGCGAAAGACTATGCCGATGTGGAGGTCTCGCACTACCACATCGACGCCATTGCCGCCCGTATGGTCCTGGCGCCGGACAGCCTCGACGTAATCGTCGCATCGAACCTTTTCGGCGACATCCTCACGGATATTGGAGCGGCCATTCAGGGCGGGCTGGGTTACGCCGCCTCCGCCAATATCAATCCCGATCGCAGCGGGCCTTCCATGTTCGAGCCGGTCCATGGTTCGGCGCCCGACATCGCGCATCTCGGTGTCGCCAATCCGATCGCCGCGATCTGGTCCGGTGCGATGATGCTCGAGCATCTGGGCGAGGGGCAGGCTGCGGCCGAAGTGATGTCGGCAATCGAGTCCGCAACCGCGCGGGGGATTGGCACGATCGCGGGCAAGGACAGGACTGAAACAATCACGCAGGCCGTGCTGGCAGGATTGAGCTGAAAGAGCAGAGGAAAGACCATGAATGCGATGACGAAGATTGGCATGTTCAACGACTCCGACCTTTTCCGCCAGCAGGCGCTGATTGGCGGTGTCTGGCGGGATGGCGAAACCAAAGGCGTGGTCGATGTCATTGACCCTGCCAGCCAAAGTGTTCTCGGCACCGTTCCCGCAATGGGGGAGAACGAGACGAGAGCCGCAATCGGCGCCGCGGCCGAGGCCTTCAAAGGCTGGAGGAAAAGGACCCATGCCGAGCGTGCAGGATTTCTGGAGCGCTGGCACGACCTCATCCGCCAGCACGAACAGGATCTCGCGCTCCTGCTGACGCTGGAACAAGGCAAGCCGCTGGCCGAGGCGGTGGCGGAAATCCGCTACGGCGCATCTTTTGTGAAATGGTTTGCGGAGGAGGCGCGCCGGATCGGTGGCTCGACCATTCCGTCACCCACGGCCGATCGCCGCATTCTGGTGCTGAAAGAACCCGTCGGCGTCTGCGCCATCATCACGCCGTGGAATTTCCCCAACGCGATGATCGCACGCAAAGTAGCACCGGCGCTGGCCGCAGGTTGTACGGTTGTCATCAAGCCGTCGGAATTTACGCCATTCTCGGCGCTGGCGCTCGGCGTTCTGGCGGAACGGGCAGGTATCCCTGCCGGCGTGATCAATATTGTGACCGGCATGCCCGTCGAAATCGGCAACGAACTGATGGCCAACGAGACGGTGCGCAAGATCTCGTTCACCGGTTCGACCCGCGTCGGTGCGCTGCTCATGCGTGGCGCGGCCGATAGCATCAAGCGGCTGAGCCTGGAGCTTGGCGGCAACGCACCCTTTATCGTCTTTGACGACGCCGATCTGGATAAGGCAGTTGAAGGGGTGATCGCATCCAAGTTCCGCAATGGCGGTCAAACCTGCGTCTGCGCGAATCGGATTCTCGTGCAGGAAGGCGTTTACGATGCTTTCGCCGAAAAGCTGAGCCAGCGCGTCACGCGGATGAAGGTTGGCGCAGGGACCGACGAGGGCACTGAGATCGGCCCGATGATCAACGCGGCCGCGATCGACAAGATCGAGCGTCACATCGCGGATGCACAGGCGAAAGGTGCGCAGATCATCGCCCAAAGCGAGACGATGCCGGAGGGTAAGCAATATGCACGGCCCGTCGTGCTGGGAGAAGCTACTACGGGGATGCTCCTGGCATCGGAAGAGACGTTCGGTCCGGTGGCGCCGCTTTTTCGCTTCGAGACGGAGGAAGAGGCCATCGCCATTGCGAACGGTACGCCGTTCGGCCTTGCCGCCTACTTCTACACCGACAACCTCAAGCGCTCATGGCGTGTTGCCGAGGCGCTGGAGTTCGGCATGGTCGGGCTCAACACAGGCATGATCTCGACCGAGGTTGCGCCTTTCGGCGGTGTCAAGCAGTCGGGAGTGGGGCGCGAAGGATCGCAGCTCGGCATCGAGGAATATCTCGAGGTCAAGGCGCTTCATGTTGGCGGGCTTAACTAGTTATCTTGCACGCAGGTGGAAACACTTGCAGCCCTAAAGCGTTGGAACCACAAGAAAGGGGCGGTGAAAACCGCCCCTTTCTCTATTGCGACCAGTGGCTATTCGTTTTGGGAGCGACTCGGTCTGGCGACTGCGCCAGCAAACAAACGTTCAGGCGAATTCCCGAACGGGCTCCAGTCCGACGGCGCCGGCCAGACCGCCGATATCCTTGATCTCGGTATATTCGTAGAAGGGGTTCGCAGGCTCGTGGCCGCGGTTCACCCAGATCTTGCTCTTGATACCGATATCATAGGCGGTCATGAGATCGTAGCGAAATGAGGACGACACGTGCGTAATGTCCTCCGGGCCGCAGCCTAGTTTGTCGAACATATATTCGAAGCCCTTCATCTGCGGCTTGTAGGCGCCCGTCTCTTCGGCCGTGATGACCATGTGAAAGGGTGCGCCGAGTTTCTCCACGTTCGACATGATCAGGCTCTTCATGGAGTTCGACAGGATCACCAGCGGAATCTCCTTGGCGACCTTGGCCAGGCCCACCGGGACATCCGGGTGCGGACCCCATGTCGGCACTTCCGCATAGATGCGCTGGGCATCCTCGGGCCGGAATGCGACGCCGTTGCGCTTGCAGGTCCGTTCCACGGAATTGTGCACGACCTCGCTGTACGGCTTCCAGGCGCCAAGGACCTCATCGAGGCGATAGGCCGAGAAATCCTTGATGAACTGCGCCATCCCAGCTGGGGAGAGCTGGGCACCATATACGCGTCTCGCCGCGCCGGCCATGTCGAAGTTGGTCAGTGTACCGTAGCAGTCGAAGGTGATGTATTTCGGTCTGAACTGGGTCATGAGCGTCGATCCTTCCAATCCTGTCGGCACTGCGTGCCTTTAACAGCAAGGATCATAATGAGGACCAGAGAAGACTAGTCGCCGCATTCGATGCGCCCTGAAGCAGATTGTTTTGTATTGCGTGAGAGCTTTGGCAGAGAGTTGCGCCTGAGTTCGTTTCGAGCTTCGGCGGGCGCGCGATCTCTCAGCCGTGCGTGGCATAAGATGCGGTGCCAGCGGCAAAGGAAAGTCAAAACGCCCATCGCTCAGCTTCTGGTCGGGAGGAACTGCTGCCCGCGGCAGCCTATCTTGGACCTAGAGACTTCAGGCCCGAATGAACATGACCGCGCAGCAGATCACGCTGGAAAACGAGCTGAAGGACGAAATCACACCACACCGGACTTATGCTCTCGTCAGTCAGGCACTGCGCTGAATCGGAGGAAGAAATGCTGGCAAACTCACTGATCGAACTCGATCGCGCACATCTGGTTCACCCGTTTTCATGCTATCGGAGCCACGAGGAGACGGGCGTGCGGGTGCTCAAATCCGCCAAAGGCGCAACCGTGACCGATGCAAGCGGGAAAACCTTGCTGGACGGATTCGCCGGTCTATGGTGTGTAAACATCGGATACGGCCAGGAAAGCGTCGTTGAAGCAGCAGCAAAGCAGCTAAGAGAGCTTCCCTATGCGACGGGATATTTCGGACTGGGATCCGAGCCTGCCATTCGCCTTGCTGCCAGGCTTGCCGAACTGGCGCCCGGCGATTTGAACCATGTCTATTTCACGCTTGGCGGCTCCGACGCAGTCGACAGTACGATCCGCTTCATTCGCTATTACTACCATGCCAAGGGTACGCCGCAAAAGGACCAGTTCATCTCGGTCGAGTATGGCTACCATGGATCCTCGACGGCAGGGTCAGGTCTGACAGCGATCCCGGCTTTCCACGCGGGTTTCGGCGTGCCTTACGACTGGCAGCACAAAATTCCTTCGCACTACGCCTATCGCAATCCGGTCGGTTCCGACCCGCAGGCGATCATCGATGCATCGGTCGCGGCGCTGCGGGCCAAAATCGCGGAACTCGGCGCCGGCCGCGTTGCGGCCTTCTACGCCGAACCCATCCAGGGTTCGGGCGGTGTCCTCGTTCCACCGACAGGTTGGCTGAAGGCTCTGCACGCCGTGTGCAAGGAACACGACATTCTGTTCGTTGCCGACGAAGTTATCACTGCCTTTGGCCGTACCGGCCCCCTCTTCGCCTGTGAGGAAGACGAGGTCGTGCCGGATTTCATAACCACAGCGAAGGGACTGACCTCGGGCTACGTGCCGATGGGCGCCGTCTTCATGTCGGACCACGTGTACAATACGATCGCGGACGGAGCCGGCAAAGCGGCCGTCGGCCATGGCTATACTTATTCCGCCCATCCCGTGAGCGCGGCAGTTGGGCTCGAATGCCTGCGTCTCTATGAAGATGGCTTGCTCGAGAATGGGCGGAAGGCGGGCAAGCGCCTGATGCAAGGCCTTCGCTCGCTCGCCGACCACCCGCTGGCTGGCGACATCCGCGGTCGCGGTATGCTGGCAGCAATCGAGTTGGTCACCGACAAGGAGCGCAAAACGCCGCTGCCGGCGGCGGCCGATCCGGGGCGCCGCATCTTCGAGCGCGCGTGGGCGAACGGCCTTGTCATCCGCGCCTTCAACAGCGGCATCCTCGGCTTTGCGCCGCCGCTCTGCTGCACCGAGGACGATATTGATGGAATCCTCGAACGTACCCGAATGACGCTGGATCAAACGCTCGAAGACAAGGACGTGCGGTCAGCGATGCAGGGATGATCATTGCCATCGCCGAAGCGACCTCGGTCAATGCGGTAGACGCCTAATGCATGTCGCGCAAAAGTGTGCAGCGGTTTTGCGATAACGACATGCATCAAAACAAGAACCTAAAGCGCGTCGCATGAGGCCGGTCGAACGCGACGCGCTTTAGCGGCCCCGAAACAAATCCTCAGGTGATGCCGCCGTCTGCCAAGTGCCAAGCATTTGCCGGTATGTGGAATCGCATGCCGTTGCACAAGCGCAGCGAAAACAGCAAGAGAGAATGCTGGCGCGCGGCTCTCCAGGTCCAAGACTGCGGAGCAGTTTCATTTCTCGAAAATGATGTCGAGAGGCAAATGGGATTTCACGATCGGTGACTTCAGCACGACGAAGCTGAAATATTTGTCGATTCCGATATCCAATTCGATCATGCGCTCCATGATCGTCTGGTACTCGCTGATGCCCGCTGTGACAAACTTCACAAGATAGTCGTAGCCGCCTGAAACCAGATGGCATTCGATGACAGAATCGACTTTCTGAATTGCGGTGAGAAATCTCGCGAAGTCGTTCTGTTGATGGTGCTTGAGCGTGACTTCGGTGAAGATCGTTAGAGTCTGTCCGAGCTTGGACACATCGATCTGGGCGGAATAGCCGGTGATGAAGCCTTCCGCCTGAAGTTTCTTCACCCGCATCAGGCAAGGGCTCGGCGAAAGGTTGACCAGGTCGGCAAGCTCGACATTCGTGACCCGCCCGTTCTTTTGCAGTTGGGATAAGATCTTGATGTCGATCCTGTCGAGCTTCATTGGAAACCTGTCACAGGTTCGAACCGCGGATCGCCCGACAGACGGCGTCCGTCACCTCCTGCGTGGTCGCTGTCCCTCCTACGTCCGGCGTCAGCACGCCTTCACTCGTCACCGCTTCCACAGCGCTCATCAACCGCACCGCCGCTGCGCTCTCGCCCAGATGTTCGAGCATCTGGGCAGCGGTCCAGAAGGTGGCGACCGGGTTGGCAATACCTTTGCCGGCGATGTCGAATGCCGAGCCGTGAATTGGCTCGAACATCGAGGGATAGCGCCGCTCGGGATCAATGTTGGCGGTCGGTGCAACGCCGAGACTGCCCGCGAGCGCGCCTGCAAGGTCCGACAATATGTCGGCGTGAAGATTGGTGGCGACGATCGTATCGAGGCTACGAGGTTTCAACGTCATACGCACTGTCATAGCATCGACTAGCATCTTGTCCCACGCGACGTCCGGGAATTCCCGCGCCACCTCGGCTGCGATTTCGTCCCACATTACCATGCCGTGACGCTGCGCGTTAGATTTCGTAACCACTGTCAGGAGCTTTCGCGGCCGTGACTGCGCCAGCCGGAATGCATAGCGCATGATGCGGGTGACGCCGACGCGCGTGAAGATCGCGACCTCGGTTCCGACCTCCTCGGGGAGTCCGCGATGGGCGCGGCCGCCGTGGCCCGAATACTCGCCCTCGGAATTCTCCCGCACGATCACCCAATCCAGATCGCCAGGGCCAACGCCCGCCAGCGGCGAAACAATCCCGGGCAATATCCTGGTCGGCCGCACGTTGGCGTACTGATCAAAGCCTTGGCAGATTGGCAGCCGGAGGCCCCAGAGCGTGATGTCGTCAGGCAGATCGGGGGCGCCCACCGCGCCAAAGAAGATGGCGTCGAAGCGCTTCAGTTGCGCCACCCCATCTTCGGGCATCATCCGACCATGGACCTTGTAATAGTCTGAGCCCCAGTCGAAGTGCTGGAGGCGCAGCTTGAAGTCGCCGCAGCGCTGCTGCAGCGCCTCAAGCGCCTGGAGACCTGCGGCAATCACCTCTGGGCCGATCCCGTCGGCCGGAATGGCGGCAATCTCATATTCGCGCATCGTCACTTCCCTGTTTTTTGGTGCTGGCCGCCTGGTGACCTCAATCTCGTGTGCGATCGATTGTATGTTGGCAAGACGGTCTTCTCAGAATTCAGCGACCTTGCCCCACGCAGCAGTCTTCAGGCGCTCGGGCCTATAAGGACGCGGATCGACGATAGGCTCGCTGCCTGTAATGATGTCGGCGATCATATGCCCCGCGCCGGGGCCAATCCCGAAGCCGTGACCGCTGAATCCCGCCGCCAGGATGAAGCCCGGAATCCCCTCCACTTCGCCGACTGCGGGAATGCCATCGGGTGTACTGTCGATATAACCCGCCCACACATCGGAGATCGCGACGCGTTGGAGTTCGGGGATCAACTCGCAGGCTCTTCGATATGTCAGCCGAATCTGTCCCATGTCGGGCTTCGGGTCGAGAATGCGGTTCCGTTCCATTGGCGTGATCTCGTCGAGGGCCCATTTGCGCAGGTTTTCATGGCCTTGACGCCAGCCCTCTAAGGCGCCCGGGGCGAGATTGCGCCACCGGCGGGCGAACATAGGTACAAACTCGCGGCCGAACCTGAACTGCTGCGGCGTTGGATCGACACGCGCCCGCCCGCTGATCGCCAGCGCGTATCCACCGTTGCTACGCCGCGTCAGAGAGACGCGCGTGGTATGCAGGGCATCCGGCAGGCTGCTTGCGCCGGGTGCCACGGCCAGAATGGACGAACGCACGGCAGCTTGCGGGAAACGCACACCAAGCTGGTTGCAGAAGGAAGAAGCCCACGCGCCCCCGGCCATGACAACAGTCTTTGTATGGATGGTGCCCGCTTCGGTCACCACAGCGCTCACCCGGCCGGCGCTCAATTCCAGCCCGCGCGCCGCGCAATGCTGATGTACGGTGCCGCCCGCCGCCATGATGCCGCGCGCCGCAACCGGCACTGCCTTAGAAGGATCCGCCGTTCCGTCAGTTGGCGAGAACACGCCACCTTTCCATTTGCGGCCCGTCGCTTTGCCCCGTTCGGTGGCTTCTTCCGCGCTCAGCATGTGCGTGGTGATCCCGACCGTTCTCGCAAAATCGCGCCACTTCGCCCAGCCTGCCAGCTCATTTTCGTCTTGTGAGAGATAGAGGAGCCCGCAGCGGCGAAAGCCGGTGTCTTGGCCGGTCTCCTGTGCCACCTTCTCCCAGAGGTCGAGACTCTTGGTCGCCATCGGCAGCTCGCGCGCATCGCGGTTCTGCTGGCGGCACCAGCCCCAGTTGCGGCTGGACTGCTCGGCCGCGATGCGCCCCTTCTCGACCAGGGCGACCTTGAGGCCGCGGCGCGCCAGATAGTATGCGCTGAACACGCCCACCACGCCGCCGCCGATAACGACGACGTCCGCCTCGCGAGGGAGGGAATGGCTGCAGTCGATGTGCATGAGCGGCGCGGGCATGGATGGGACTCCGGTAATTTGAAGCATCCTAACCTGCCGCCCGCAGAGGCAGGCTGCGGAGTTTGTGCCTGGACGGAATTTCCTGCGTTTAGCAGCCTCCAGGACAGGCAATTATTGCGCGAAAAGCTCGCTGCGAGCCAAGCAGGAGTACACTTCATGCAGTCGCGTCATCTGCGGTATAAGCGGCACACGGCGCAGTCGTCGACCTTGATCGGCAGCGCCTTGGCCGACATTGTGATGGGCCGCACGGTCACCAATCCGCTCGGCGGCTGGCCTGCACATGTGCCGATGTACACCGGAAGGCCTTGGTCCTATCCCTCTTGGGCGCGTATTGCCGGATGAAGGATATGGTTGCCTGATCCCGGTTTCCGCGCCGAAACGGGAACAGAGTGAAATGCCGAACTGGATGTTCTTTTCAGAAGTTCCTGCCGCGCGAGGGCCAAGTTTCGAAGACTCTGCGGAAACAGAACAGTCAAACTGGCGGGAAGAACGGAGCAACCCTTCCTTATGGTAGGCAGGCTCCAGAGGACATCCGACAGGCAGGGCTTGCCCCTTCGGAGAGTTCTCCAAGAAAAAAGGGAACAGAGTCCGGTACACGGACCGGATTTCATAAGGGAACCGCCAGGATGAGCAGAACCCGTCTCTCGCAGACTCAGCGCGCGAAGCGCCGAGAAGGCCAGACTACGGCCGCTACGGTGAGGCGCTTCTGCTCAAAGGGCGATGAAGCGGTCCGCAACAGGGTGGACGCGCTCGGTTGAAAGGGGAGGTGATCTCGATGGTCGCAAGCATCCAGGCTGTAGCCCCCCACGATGTGGCGCTTTCGGTGCGCGACCTCACGGTGAATTTGCCGCAAGGCATGGAACGGACCCATGCTGTCAAGGACATTTCCTTCGATCTGAAACGCGGCCAGATACTTTGCATCATAGGCGAGTCCGGATCGGGTAAGTCGGTCACGGCGAACGCGATCATGGGGCTACTGCCCAAGGTGATCCGCCTCTCATCGGGAATAATCCAGCTGGAGGGGATAAACATCATCGGCATGTCGCCCGACAAGCTGCGCAACCTGCGTGGACGGGTCGTGTCGATGATCTTTCAGGACCCGCTCTCGGCGCTCAATCCCCTGATGACGGTGGGCGCGCAGATTGACGAGGTCATGGCCGCGCATGGCTTCGGCACGCCACAAATCTGTCGAAACCGCGCTATCGAGCTGCTCACTGAAGTAGGCCTGCCAGATCCCGAACTCATGTATCACCAGTACCCTTTCCGGCTTTCGGGCGGGCAGCGGCAGCGCGTCATGATCGCCATGGCGTTGGCGCTCGAGCCGACGGTGCTGATTGCGGATGAACCAACCACCGCGCTCGACGTCACCACCCAGGCTCAGATCCTGCAACTAATCCGTGACATTCAGCGGCGCAAGGGCATGAGCGTGATGTTCATCACCCACGATTTCGGCGTGGTGGCCGAGATCGCCGACAGCGTCGTGGTGATGGAAAAGGGCCATGTCGTCGAACAAGGCAGCGCCGAACAGGTGTTGAAGTCGCCCAAGCACCCTTATACCCAGCGCCTGATTGCAGCCGTACCGCATTTGACCGGCGAAGATCGCCCTCGTCCGGAGGCTGCCAGCAAGGAGCCGATCCTGAAGGTTGAGGGTCTGGTGAAGACCTATCGCGCCGGCAGCGCGCTGTTCGGCGCGCAACGAGTTGTGACAGCGGTCAACGAGGTGTCGTTCGAACTGGCGCCCGGCCGCACGCTGGGGGTCGTAGGCGAGAGCGGTTCGGGGAAATCCTCGCTGGGCCGGCTCCTGATCAAGCTGCTGGACAGTGACGGCGGCGGGATCTTGTTCGAGGGCTGTGACATAGCCAAGCTTTCCGAAGCGAAGTTCCGCCCGCTTCGACCGCGGATCCAGATGATCTTCCAGGATCCCTTCGCTTCTCTGAATCCACGCTCGACGGTCGGCCACATCATGACGGTAGGTCCGGTGGCGCACGGGATGCCTTATGCTCAAGCGCGCGATAAAGCGCGTGCACTTCTGGCACATGTCGGTCTCGATGCCGGCGCTTTTGGCCGCTACCCGCACGAGTTCTCGGGTGGGCAACGCCAGCGCATCGGCATCGCTCGTGCGCTGATGTTCAAGCCGAAGCTGTTGATTGCCGACGAGGCGGTCTCCGCACTCGACGTGTCGATCCAGGCGCAGATCCTGCAGCTTCTGGACCAGATCCAGCGCGAGACGGGCGTGTCAATGGTCTTCATCACGCACGACCTGCGCGTCGCCAGCCAGATCTGCGACGAAATCGCGGTGATGCAGAAGGGCCGGATCGTCGAGCGCGGGCCGCCCTCGCAAATATTCCTGAACCCGCAGGCAGCCTACACCCGCCAACTGGTAGCGGCAATTCCAGGAGAGCGGCCGGGCAATGCCCGTCCAGTAGCAGCAAACGCATAAGAAATAACAAGAGAGGAACTACCATGACCAAAAATTCATCGACTACGTCCAACTACTCGAGGCGCGAAGCGCTGCGACTGATGGCGATAGGTGGGGCTGCAGGCCTCATCGCGCCCAATCTGTTGGGCAAGCCCGCCTTCGCCAAGACCCCTCCTGCAGGCCCGGCCGGTCGCGTCATCGTCGGCCTCTCCCAAGAGCCGACCGTGTTCAATCCGCTGATGGCGCATATCGAAGTCGATGACGCGGTCCATTTCTCGGTTTTCGACGCGCTGGTCCGCATGGATCCCCAAGGTGGCCTACATCCAAACCTCGCAGCCGAGGTGCCAAGCCAAAAGAACGGCGGCATTTCGGAGGACGGTCTCAACTGGCGCATCCGGTTGCGTGACAATGCCCGCTGGCACGACGGTGAGCCCTTCACGGCCGAGGACGTGAAATTCACCCTTGAACTCATCACGAACCCGAAGTTTCGCGCTTGGCGCACGAGCGGCCATTCGCTCGTGCAGGACATCACAGTGGTTTCGCCCACCGAGATCACATGGGGGATGAAGGAGGCTTTTGCGCCCTATCTTTCGTTCTTGGCCGAAACGTTCATCGTGCCCAAGCACATTCTGGAGAAAGAGGCCGATCCGAACACAGCCGCCTTCAACCAGGCGCCGGTCGGCACCGGCGCATTCAAATGGAGCCAGCGCGTCGCAGGTGATCACATCGAGCTCGTCGCCAATCCTGAGTACGCGGGCGAAGGCCCCTATGTCGAGCAGCTCATCTTCAAATACATCCCCGACATGACGGTGCTCTACACGCAATTCAAGAGCGGCGACGTGGACCTGGTCGATCAGTCGTACATCACCGCCGACCATTATACTGAAGCCCGCGAACTAGCAGACCGCGTGGTGACACTTGAGACCGGGTCATCCCTGGAGTCGATCTACCTCAATTTGGGCCGCCCGCAGTTCAAGGAGTTGGCAGTGCGCCAGGCGCTCTACGCCGCCTTGGATAGGAAAGCGATCGTCGACACGATCTATTACGGCGTGGGCACTCTCACCGAGACCTTCATGCCGAAGGAGTCCTACTACTACGACCCGAACCTGCCGGTTCAGGAGTTCAATCTGGATCGGGCGCGCCAAATCCTTGATGAGGCCGGCTGGGCGCCGGGGCCGGATGGAATCCGCGCCAAGGATGGGGTGCGACTGTCCTTCTCCAACTCGACAACTTCTGGCAACAACCTCCGCGAGCAGACGCAGCAGTTCCTGCAGCAGACGTTTGCCGAGATCGGCGTCGAGATGACGATCTCGAATTTGCCGGCTGCAGTTATGTGGGGCGAGTTCTGGCTGAAGTCGCAATTCGACACCGCCATGGTGGGCGTCACCTATCTGATTGCCGCCGACCCCGACGCCACAAACCGGCTCCATACGAAGGCAATCGCCGCTCAAGGCGGACACGGTTCGAACACCGGGCAATATTCCAACCCTGAGGTCGATGCCCTGCTCGAAAAGGGCGCTCGCAGCTTCGATCCGGAAGAACGACGCGGGATCTATAATCGCGTGCAGGAGGTGGTGCGCCATGATCTGCCCTTCCTGCCGCTGTTCGCGTACACAATCGTCCTCGGGCGCAAGAAAGGGCTGGACGGCTTCGAGCCCAACGCCAACACCCGCACCGCGTCGTGGGATGCCGCAGCCTGGCAGTGGAAGGCCTAATCCGCGCAGTTGCCGCCGCCCCGCCGATTCCGCCGCGGCGGCGGCAACAGACTAAAATCATCAACCCACAATGGAGGGACTCGAATGCGCGGCTTCCTGCTCAATCGCCTCTCGCAGAGCCTGGTGCTGCTTGTGATCGTTTCGATCATCGGCTTCGGCATTCTGAACCTCCTTCCCGGCGGCCCGCTGGCGCAATTCGGGCTCGATCCCGGAATGACCCAGCAGGATATCGAGCGTCTCAAGGGGCTGCTGGGCCTCGATCGACCCATATGGATCCAATATTTGGACTGGGCATGGCGGCTGGTGCGGGGCGACTGGGGGCACTCCTTCCGCGACGGAGCGCCGGTATTGGAGGTGATCGGCAGCCATCTCTTTGCCACGCTGCTGCTGATGGGGTCCTCAACCGCAATTGCGATCTCCATTGGCGCCTGGATTGGAATCCGAGGCGCCACGCGCCGCTACTCGCTGTTCGATTATCTTGCAACTGTCGGGGCCATGGTTGCGTTGTCGGTCCCCACCTTCTGGTTCGGACTCGTCGGCATCTACGTCTTTTCCCTGAAGTTGGGTTGGCTGCCTGCGGGTAATATGTCCGAGATCGGCGACGCCTCGATCCTGGGCTACCTCCACCATCTGATCCTGCCAAGTATCGTGCTGTCGCTGGTCCATGTCGCGATCTGGAGCCGCTACATGCGGACGGCCACTCTCGACGCCATTAGCCAGGACTTCGTCAAGACGGCTCGGGCCAAGGGGTTGAGTGAACGCCGGATTCTGATGAAGCATGTCGTCGGCAACGCACTTTTGCCGATGATTACCTTGGCCGGGATGCAGCTTCCCAGTGTCCTCACTGGCGCGCTCGTGACCGAAACCGTCTTTACCTGGCCAGGAATGGGACGGTTGTTCCTCGATAGCCTTGGTTACAGCGACTATCCGGTTGTGATGGGGCTGCTGATGTTCTCCGCCATCCTCGTTCTGCTTGGAAACCTGATCGCCGACATTGTCGTCGCTATTGTCGATCCGCGCATTCGTCTGGCTTGAGCGCGCAACTTCCCCGACAGGAGACAGCCGATATGACCGCTTTCACCGCAAATGCAGCTCCAAGCCGATGGAGAAACAACCGCGCGGCACGTCGTTTCATGCGGCATCGCTTGGCGCTGCTCGGGTTGGCGATGATCATCTTCCTGAGCCTCGCTTGCGTCCTCGGCCCCCATCTCCTGCCTTATAACTCACTGTACATCGATCTGCGGGCCCGCTTTGCCCCTCCGCTGACGGGCTACCACTTTCTAGGTACCGATCCGCTTGGCCGCGACGTGGCGGCAAGGCTTTTGATGGCGGGACGAATCTCGCTGCTGGTCGGTTTCTTTGCCATGGTTTTGTCGACACTCATCGGCACCCTGGTCGGCGTAATTGCTGGCTATCGCGGCGGCTGGGTCGGGGCCACGCTGATGCGCACGGTCGATGGATTCCTGTCATTCCCATCGATCTTTCTGCTGCTGGCGCTGGCTGCCGCATTGAAGCCCAGTCCTGTGATGATCACCGTCATTATCGCTCTCACCAGTTGGATGGAGGTTGCCCGCATAGTCGAAGCGGAAGTCCGCTCGTTACGCGAACGCGAGTTCGTCCTGGCCGGGCGCATGCTGGGATTGAGCGGCACCCACATCATGTTTCGCGAGATACTGCCCAACGCCATGGGGCCGATTATCGTCGCTTCCACCTTGACGGTCGCGCGCGCCATTCTCATGGAAGCCTACATCAGTTTCCTCGGGTACGGGATCCAGCCGCCACTGCCCAGCTGGGGCAACATGCTCAATGGCGCCCAGCAATATCTGGGCAGCGCACCTTGGCTGGCAATCATTCCCGGAGCTGCAATCACCATCGCGGTAACCAGTTTCAATTTCATTGGTGACGGGCTGCGTGATGCGCTCGACGTCCGAGACGACCACATCTGAAGTTTCACCGACCGTAGATTACCCCTGCAATGCAGCGAGAAGTCAGCCACGTGCAAGAGCCTCATATCGCCGACAAGAACACACCCTACTGGTGGGAAGCAGCGCCCGTCATGCCGCTGCCGCGGCAGCCGGTCGCAAAGAACCTTGACGTGGCAATTGTCGGCGCCGGTTATGCCGGGCTTTCGGCCGGGCTTGCGCTGGCGCGCGAAGGACGCTCGGTCGCAGCCTTTGATGCGATGAATCCGGGCGAGGGTGCTTCCACCCGCAACGGCGGGATTACGAGCGGGACCATCCGGCCGGACTATGCCACGATCACCCGGCGCTTTGGGGAAGAGAAGGCCATGGCGATCGAGGCCGAGGGCAAGGTCGCACGCGAATTCCTCTACGACTTCATCAAGACCGAAGGGCTCGACTGCGACTTCCGACAGGTTGGCCAGTTCAAAGGCGCTTTCGGATATGAACAGTATGAGAAGATGGCACGGGGCGCCGAGACGCTGGCGAAGAAACTGGGGATCGAGTCCTACGCGGTTCCGCATGCCGAGCAGCGAAATTATATCGGCACCGACTTCTACCGCGGCGGGACTGTTCGGATGGACATTGGCGGGCTGCACCCCGCAAAATTCCATGCTGAGCTCCTGCGGGTGGCGCTCGCATCCGGGTTGACGGTTCATTCGCATACAGTGGTCAAGTCGATCGAGAGGAACGGTTCGGGCTTCCGTGTCGCGACTTCGGCAGGGACGGTGGATGCACGGCAGGTTCTGGTCTGTACCAACGGCTATACTGACGGCGCCGCTCCCTTCCTCCGCCGCCGCCTGGTTCCGGTTCGCAGCCGGATCATCGTGACCGAAGAACTTGCGCCCGATATCATGGCGCGGCTGATGCCGAAGCTGATGACGATCACCGAGAACCGGCAACTCGGTTTCTATTATCGTCCCTCGCCCGACGGGAAACGTATCCTGCTGGGGGGCCGTGACAGTTCCCGCGTCGGCGATCCGGCGGCGCCGAAACTTCTCCTTCGCAAGGGCCTGGTGAACCTTTTCCCGGAGTTGGAGAACGTGCGCCTTTCGCATTGCTGGTTCGGCAACGTGGCGATGAACCGAGACATGCTGCCCCGCATCTTCGAGAAGGGCGGTGTGGTCTATGCCTCCGGCTTCTGCGGTTCGGGCGTGGTCTGGGCGCCCTGGATTGGCATGCGTGCGGCCCACAAGTTGATGGGGCATGGCGAGCAGTCGCGCACTGCGTTCGACTTTCGACCGCCTTCGGCCGTCCCGCTCTATCGTGGCAATCCGTGGTTCATGCCGGCGATTATCCAGGGCTATCGGTTGCAGGACCGTATCGCCTTCTGGCGCGCCAGACGCTAGTCGCCGACATCCGGGGCGATCCGTGGTTCATGCGGGCAACCCTTTGGCGCGCCCGCCGCTGACACGACTGCAGGATCGCGCGAGGTCACCTTGTTGCCGGAGAGTGTCGAAAAATCCGTCGGGACTGGGCCTGGTGCGAAACTGATCAGCGGTGGGACGCCTTTGCGCGGATCAGCGCGTCGGCCATGTAGAGGTCCTGCAGGGAGATGCCGGAACTGTCGAAGACCGTGATCTCATTGTCGAAGCGGCGGCCGAGCGCACGCCTTTCAATAACGTCGCCGATTGGTGTTACCGCGAGCATGCCGGCGTCGATTTCGTCGCGCACGTATTGGAACTCGCCGATCTGGACGGACTGGGAAAGCAGATCACAAAACAGACGTGCCTTCGGAAATAATTCGCTCGGCAATTCGCGTTTACCCGGAGCATCCGACCCGATGCTGACGATATGGGTTCCGGGTCCCACCCAAGCGGCATCGAACAGCGGTTCGCGTGCGGGTGTCGCCGTCACCACGATGTCGGCCGTGCGCACGGCTTCTTCCGGCAAGGCAGCGCGCGCCTTCAGTCCCCTTTCGCCGATCTGATCGACAAAAGCGTCGCGCCGCGGCGAAGGCCGGGCCACGACCAGCACGGTTTCGATTGGGCGGATGCGTGCCAGCGCCATCACTTCGAAGCTCGCCTGGTTGCCGGCCCCGAAGATCGCCAGAACCTTGGCTTGCTTGCGCGCAAGAAGATCGGCCGCAACCGCGTCGGCGGCGGCCGTCCTGTAGGCGTTGACCTTCCCGGCCTCGACTACGGCGCCGAGCCGACCTGTATGCTGATCGAGCAGCACGATGGTCGAGTTGTGGCGGGGAAGGCCACGTGTCGGGTTGCCCGACCAGAAGGAGCCAATTTTCACGCCGGTCAGCTCGCCCGACGAACCGGATTTGATTGAGAAGGTATTGGTCACCTCCTGTGTGCGCCCGAGAACGGCCGGAAAGACCCAGCTCTGCCGCGATGCTGCCGCCACGAGAGCCTCGCGCGCCGCCTCGAAAGCAAGTTCATGCGTGACGAGGTCGGCTGACTCCTCTTCGCTGATGTAGATCATCCAAAATTCCTCCTGGGCATCGGCGATCGCGGGCAACCACGAAGCGGCGATTCAAGGTGCCAGGTATTCCTCGCCCGATTTGCACGATTTGGCATGCCGAGGAACTGCATAAAACGAATAATACCGCTGATTTGCAGGGGCAAAACAGCAGCGAAATCTGTCCGCCGGGCGCGACTCTAAGATCCGACTTCAATCCGATTCTGGATCAACTGACAGCGTTGCACCTTATGGCTTTTGAGCATGACAGAGATGTCGTCAGCGCCCCGATCGAGCTGATGAAATTGGAAACCCGCCATTTGCCGGGCGCACTGAAGCTGTCGCAGGAGATCGCCTGGCCCTACCGTCAGGAGGATTGGGAATTTGCCCTGATGGTCGGCAATGGCCTGGTCCTTGAGCGGGCAGGACAGGTGATTGGCACGGCCATGTCCTGGTATTACGGACAGTCCTATGCCTCGGCCGGGATGATCATAGTTACTGGGTCCGCGCAAGGCGGTGGCAACGGCGCCCGGCTCTTTGATGGATTGCTTGAGGCGACACACGGTCGCAACCTGCTGCTCAACTCAACCGAGGAGGGGCTGGCGCTCTACAAGCGACGCGGCTTCACTGCCTGGGGCACGGTGCTTCAGCACCAGGGCTCGCTGGCTGTCGCCGTGACGCGGAGTACCCGCGACGACATCCGTCAAGCGACAGCCTCTGACCTCGCGGCAATCCAGGCCTTCGACGAACGGGCCACGGGCATGCCCCGGCTGCCGATGGTGGCTGCGCTCGCCGATGTGGGCAACGCATTGGTCATTGAGCGCAGGGGACGGATTGCAGGCTACGCTGTCGCGAGGAGGTTTGGCCGCGGCTATGTCGTCGGCCCTTGTGCAGCCGAGAGCGACCACGACGCGCGGCTTCTGATCCTGGCCCAGCTTTCGAAGCTTCACAATCAATTCGTTCGCATCGACGTCTATGCCGAGGATGGATTGGGCGACTGGCTTGCGAGCCTTGGCCTGCAGCGGTCCGGCACTGCGACCGCCATGGTCAAAGGACAACGACCCGTCGCCGAGGGGCCAGCCCATATGTATGCGTTGGCAAACCAGTCGTTCACTTAGGAAACGAGACTATGAATAAGATGGCGGCAAACCTGGCGGTGAGCGAGACGGCTAGGACGATCGACGCCTTGGTCACCCCGGCGCTGCTTCTCGACCGTGGGCGGCTCGAGCGCAACATCAAGGGTCTGGCTGAGCGCGCCAGGAAGCTTGGCGTGGTGCTGCGCCCGCATATGAAGACGGCCAAGAGCATCGATGTCGCCCGATACGCGTTCCTTCACGAACGCGGTCCGATCACGGTCTCGACCATCGCCGAGGCAGAGTATTTCGCGGGCCATGGCTTTCGAGACATGACCTACGCGGTCGGCATCTCGCCGGCCTCGGCCAAGCGGGCCATGGAGCTTTGTCGCCGCACCGGCGCTGATGTGAAGCTGTTGCTCGATTCGGTCGGGCAGGCCGATGCCCTGGCCAGCGTCCGCGAAGCCACCGGTATGACCCCATCTGTTTTCATCGAACTGGACTGCGATGACCATCGCGGTGGCTTGAGGCCAGACGACCCGAAGTTGCTCGACGTGGCCGGCAGTGTCGTCGCGGCCAGTGCCAAACTCGTCGGCGTTCTCGCCCATGCAGGCGAATCCTATGGCTTGAACACGCCCGATGCGCTGGTCAAGGCAGGCGAGAACGAGCGTTCAGCCACGGTGCGCGCCGCTGAAATCCTGCGCGCCCATGGCCATGCCTGCCCGATCGTCAGCGTCGGCTCGACGCCGACAGCGCATTTCGCCAGCAATCTTGAGGGGGTCACGGAGCTGCGCGCCGGGGTCTACATGTTCTTCGACCTGGTCCAGCACGGCGTTGGGGTGTGCGAACTCGACGACATCGCGATTTCCGTATTGGCCACGGTGATCGGGTCCAAGCCGGAAAAGGGATGGGTGCTGGTTGACGCTGGATGGATGGCGCTTTCGCGCGACCGGGGAACCGCAAACCAGCAGATCGACCAGGGTTACGGCGTGGTCTGCGACGAAAAGGGGCGGGTGCTTGAAGATGTGATCGTGGCCCAGGCCAGCCAGGAACACGGTATTCTCGCCATTCGTGCCGGCTCTGGAAAGTCCATGCCCGAGTTGCCGCTCGGGACTCGGGTCCGCATTCTGCCCAACCATGCGTGTGCGATGGCCGCCCAGCATGATTTCTACAGCGTTGTCAACGGGGACAGCCCCAAGATTGAAGCGCGTTGGGAGCGGATGCGCGGCTGGTAGGCGCGACTACGCTCGGATGTCGCCCCACTCAAATCAACACTGGTGGTCAAGAAAATGAAGTTTACCTCTTACTGGCTGGATACGTCTCAGCCGTTCAATGAAGGGTCGTCCAGACCGCTCGAAGGCCACTACGACGTGGCGATTGTGGGCGGCGGCTTGACCGGCTCCTCCGCCGCGCTGGCCCTTGCCAAAAAGGGCGCCCGGGTTGCCATGTTGGAGGCCGAAACGATCGGCAATGCCGCGTCCGGCCGCAATGGCGGCATGTGCAACAACGGCTTTGCCCAGAACTATGCAATCATGGCTGGCAAGCACGGCAAGCCGGCCGCAAATGCGCTCTACAAGGCTTTTGACACCGGCGTCGATATGGTCGAGCGGCTGGTGCAGGAAGAGAAGATCGACTGCAGCTTCTCCCGCGTCGGCAAGCTCAAGCTTGCCGCCAAGCCCGAGCACTACGACGTGCTGGCGCGCAGCCAGGAACTACTGGCTGCCAATGTCGATCCCGACACCAGGATGATTGCGCGTGAGGACCTGCGAACCGAAGTCGGCACCAACCGCTACCATGGCGGGCTGCTCTTTCCCAAGAGCGCGGGCATGCATGTCGGCCGGTTCGTCCGGGGCCTCGCGACCGCCGCTGCCCGGCGTGGCGCAGAGGTCCATGAACGCTCGCCCGTCATGGCGATGCGCAAGGTTTCAGGCGTGCATGAGGTAACGACGCCAAAGGGCAAGATCGTCGCGCGGCAGGTCCTGTTGGCAAGCGGCATTTCCCAGGTTGGCCCGCTCGGCTGGATCCGCCGGCGCATGATCCCGGTCGGCGCATTTCTGATCGTGACCGAGCCGCTGTCGCCCGACCACCTTAGGCGTCTCATGCCGACTGGGCGCATGGTCGTCGACACGCGCAATCTCGTTGCCTACTGGCGGCTCACGCCGGACAATCGCCTTCTGTTCGGCGGGAGGGCGCGCTTTGCCGTGTCCAACCCTCAATCCGACGAAAAAAGCGGCCGGATACTCAAGGCGGCGATGGTCGAGGTCTTTCCGGAACTGGCCGGCACCAGCATCGACTACTGCTGGGGCGGCATGGTCGATATGACCCGCGATCGCCTGCCGCGCGCCGGAGAGCGCGATGGCATCTATTACTCGATGGGCTATAGCGGACACGGGACCCAGATGTCGACGTTGATGGGCACCATCATGGCCGACGTCATGGACGGGCGCCCCGAGCTCAATCCCTGGAAGGATTTCGACTGGCCAGCGATCCCCGGTTATTTCGGGCGCCCCTGGTTCCTACCGATTCTCGGCGCCTATTACCGCATGAAGGACCTTGTAGGGTGATGACGCCCCTCGAACACCTGGCCCGCAACGGCCACCTGGACAAGTTCTTCTTCGACGGTCAATGGGTTGAGCCGAGCGGCACCGCGACGGGCGTCGTCGTCAATCCCGCCACAGAAGAGGTTGTGAGCCAGTTTCCGCTAGGAAATGGCGAGGACGTTGACGCGGCCGTTGCAGCGGCTCGCAGGGCATTCGCCTCCTGGAGTCGGACCACGCCAGAAGACCGCGCGGGTCTGCTCGATCGCCTGCAAGCGCTGCTCGAGGCGCGCGGCGAACTGCTGGCTCAATGCCTGAGCCTCGAAATGGGCGCGGCGATCGGCTATGCGCGCAGCGCCCAGGTGCCGCTGGCGATCACGCATGTTAAGGTCGCTCGCGATGTGCTGACAGACTTTCGCTTCGTCAAGCAACGGGGGCAAACCGCCGTCACCCACGAACCGATCGGTGTCTGTGCCTTGATCACTCCGTGGAACTGGCCACTTTACCAGATCACCGCCAAGGTTTCGCCGGCGCTCGCTGCAGGCTGCACGGTCGTGCTGAAGCCGAGTGAGCTTTCTCCCTTGGACGCCCTGCTGTTCGCCGAGGCAATCGAGGAAGCCGGCTTCCCTGCCGGGGTTTTCAACCTCCTGCAAGGTGATGGTCCAGGCGTGGGTATGGGTCTCGCCTCCCATCCGGATGTCGACATGATCTCCATTACCGGGTCCACCCGCGCGGGCATTGCGGTGGCCCAGGCGGCAGCGACGACGGTCAAGCGTGTCGCGCAGGAGCTGGGCGGCAAGTCGCCGAACGTGATCCTGCCGGACGCAGATCTCGATCGCGCCGTTTCTCTGGGCGTAGCCGCCGCCTTCCGCAATCTCGGCCAGTCATGCAGCGCCCCGACGCGCATGATCGTGCCACGCTCGCTGCTCTCCGAGATCGAGGCAATCGCCAAAAGGGCCGCAGCCCAGATCGTCATTGGCGATCCGCTTTGCGAAGCCACAACTCATGGTGCAATCGCAAACCGTGCCCAATTCGACCGCATCCAAACCATGATCGGCGTCGGCATTTCTGAGGGCGCCAGGCTTCTCACCGGCGGACCGGGCCGTGCGCACGATCTGAACGTCGGGTTCTATGTGAGGCCGACCATCTTTTCCGACGTGCGCACGACCATGCGCATTGCCCAGGAAGAGGTCTTCGGGCCAGTTCTCTGCATCATCCCCTACGACACAATCGAGGAGGCCGTCACCATCGCCAACGACACGGTCTACGGTCTGGGGGCCCATGTGCAGGGCCAGAATGTGGACGCCGTCAGGGACGTGGCCTCGCGGATCCGCTCCGGTCAGGTGCATCTCAACCACCCGGCCTGGGATCCGCACGCCCCGTTTGGCGGTTTCAAGCAGTCCGGAAACGGACGCGAATATGGGATCGAGGGCATGTTGGAGTATCTCGAGGTAAAATCCATACTCGGCTATTTCTAGGCCCTGGGGCCTGTCCGTGGCTTTCGACGGTCGGGAATAGCCGTCGGCTCACAAGTTCTTGCTCGGTACCCTGGCGCGCTTGCTGCGAGCCCACGCGATGACGCGTGCGTGCTCGTCCGCCATAGCCGCGTCGAAGCGGCTGTCGCCACTGAAAGCCAGGGCAAGTGCATTTGCGCAGAGTTCGGCGTCCCGGAAGCATCGCCGATGCCTGCGCAGTGACTGCGTCCTTGTTATAGCCAGCATCGTCAACAATCGCCCAGCCTGGCCCGTATGGCTTTGCTGGGCAACGCTGCGCCACCGAGTGGCCTCTCGCGCCTTGCTGCGCCAAGAAGGTCGGCGAAGGCAGGCCATCCCGGCTCCGATCAAGAGCCCCGCGCGCCAGCCGGCCCACCAAGGTTGCCGCGATCACCCTTGATGTCGTAGAGCCTACGGTCGGCGGTTAAAATTGGTGGAGAAGAATATATGCCAGAGCACCCGAAACTCGTCTCGACTGCCAAGTCGCATGGCGGCGCCCAGCATGTTTACTCTCATCTTTCGACGAGCTGCTCGTGCGAAATGACGTTTGCCATTTTCGTGCCTCCGCAGGCACGGGAAAGCCGTTGCCCCGTGGTGTGGTACCTCTCCGGGCTCAGCTGCACCCATGCGAATGTAATGGAAAAAGGCGAATACAGACGTATTGCCGCCGAACTTGGCTTGATCGTTGTCTGTCCCGACACCAGCCCGCGTGGTGCCGACATTCCGGATGAAAAGGACAATTGGCAGTTCGGCAGCGGCGCCGGTTTCTACCTCGACGCGACGCAAGAGCCGTATGCCAAGAACTATCGCATGTATTCCTATATCGTCGAGGAGCTGCCAGCCGTGATCGGGCGCGAATTTCCCGCCGATATGGCGCGCCAGTCGATCTTCGGCCATTCGATGGGCGGGCATGGCGCGCTGACGATCGCACTGAACAATCCCGCGCGTTTCAGAAGTTGCTCGGCCTTTGCGCCGATCGTGCAGCCAAGCACAGCCGGCTGGTCGAAGCCGGCTTTCGAAAAATATCTCGGCCTGGATGAGGCCTCGTGGCGGCGCTACGATGCCACTTCGCTCATCGAGGATGGACACCGTTTCCCGGAATTCCTGGTCGATCAGGGAACGTCAGACGGTTTCCTCCAGGAGGGCCTCAGGCCTTGGCTGCTCGAAGACGCCTGCTCCAAGGCAGGCATTCCGTTGAAATTGCGGATGCAGGACGAATACGATCACTCCTATTTTTTCATTTCGACATTCATGCATGACCATATGACGTGGCATGCCGAACGGCTTTCACGAGGGTAGGCCGTAGGAATAGGTCGGCAGTCAGGCGGGCTCGGTGACGACGCCGATGCGCCGGTAGACGAATGGTTCGTCCTTCGAAGGAACCGTCGCAGCGCGCTGGGCCTCGTCGATCAGCATTGCCATGCGCGCATGGATCGGCGATTTCGCGCAAGCCGGGTCCGTCGCGGCGGCATCGCCGGCGATTGCCATCGCCTGGCAGCGACAGCCGCCCCAGTCGATCTCGCGCCGCTCACAGTTGCGGCAGGGCTCCTGCATCCAGTCCGTGCCTCGAAAGGCATTAAATGCCGGGGAATCGGTCCAGATCGCGGCCAGGCTGCGTGATCCAAAACGCTCGAAGCCGAGCGACGGTATGGTCTGGGCGGCATGGCATGGCAGTACGGTGCCGTCTGGCGTCACCATGAAGGCGTCGCGCGCCCAGCCGCCCATGCACGGCTTGGGATAGATGGCGAAATAATCCGGCGTGACGAAATCGATGTTCATGATGCCGGTGAGCCGTTCGCGCGCCGCCGCGACGATCTCCGCCTGGCGGTCGACGGCAGCACGCTCGGGCATCAGTTGATCGCGATTGGTTAGCGCCCAGCCGGCGTACTGCACGTTGGCGATCTCGAGACGCTCCGCACCCAGCGAAAGGGCCAGATCGATGAATTCCGGTACCTCCTCGATATTGTGGCGATGGATCGGCGCGTTGATGGTAAGCGGCAAGCCGGCCGCGCGAGTGCGGCGTGCCGTTTCCAGCTTCTTTTCGTGGCTGCCCCTGTGATTGCCGATGCGCTCGGTGGTCGCCGGCCGTGCACCTTGAAAGCTCAGTTGCAGATGGTCGAGCCCGGCTTCGGCAAATGCCTCGATGCGGCCATCCGCAATGCCGACACCGGCGGTGATCAGGTTGGTGTAGACGCCGCGCGCCGAAAGCCCGGCGATCAATTGCTCGAGATCGCGACGCAGCGTCGGTTCACCGCCGGACAGATGCACCTGGAGAACGCCAAGGTCGGCCGTCTGCGAGAATAGGTCGAGCCAGCTCTGCGTGTCGAGTTCGCGATTAGCCTTCAGCAATTCGAGCGGATTGGAACAATAGGGGCATTGCAGCGGGCAGCGATGCGTCAGTTCCGCCAGCATGCCGATCGGGGGGAGAGGGGGCTCGCTCATAGCTTCACCAGCAGCTTGTCAGACCATTCCTGCAGGAAGGCGACGACATCGGCCGCCACAGCCTCCTGTTCGGCATCATAATCTGCGGCAAGGCCGGCAATGATGTGGCCGACCGTGGACCGCCCATCGCAGCGGCGCAATATGTCGAGGCTGATGTCGTTTGGCCAGAACACCTTTTCGGGCGACAGCACGGCGAACGCCTGGCGCACGGGGTCATACTGTATGCGCACGTGCTTCGGCAGCGATGGAACCGACTGCAGCGACACTATGGCTCTTTCGCGCAGTGCCATCATTGGGTTGCCTCCGGGCGGAAGGCGCCGGGCGGGATATTGCCCGGCTCGCCATAGGCGTGTTGAAGCGCGTCGAGCATGGCCCAGAGTATATCGCATTTGAACACCAGTGCATCGATCGCCTGCTGCTGGCGTTCTGCCGTGTCGGCACGTTCGAGCACATAGGCGAGGGCGAAGTCGGCGTCGCGCGAGGCCTGTTCGGGCCGTCGGGTGAAATAGGCCAGCGTGTCCTCGGTGATATAATCGTATCTGGCCAGCATCGCGGGTACCCGCTCGCCGATGATGAGCGGCGAGAACATCTCGGTCAGCGACGACGCGACCGCCTCCAGCAGGGTCCGGTTCGTGCAAAAGGAGAGGTAAGCGCCAACCGCAAAACGTGTCGCCGGCAGGGCCAGCCTCTCGCTCTTCACCGCGTCGGCATCGAGACCGAGCGAGGTCGCCAGGTGCAACCAGCGCGCAATACCGCCGCTCCAGCCGTCCTCGCCGTCATGATCCTCGATGCGTTTGCGCCAGGCGGCGCGAAACGCCGGATCCTCGGCATGAGCGAGGATCATGGCGTCCTTGCGCGGAATGACAGCCTGATAGCAATAGCGGTTCAGCGCCCAGGCCTGCATCTCGGTCCTCGACAGCGCACCGCTCGTCATCCTGTGATGGAAAGGATGGCGGTTGTGATAGCGCTCGGCACCGACCTGCCGCAGCACGGCTTCGAGCTCGCTTGAGGACAGGCCGTTGCTGGCTGCGTCGTGGAAATCACTCAAAGGTCCATCTCCATCCCGTCGCGGGCCACTTCCCAGCCAGCCGCTTCGACTGCTGCATGCTCGGCAGAATTCTCGTCCAGAACAGGATTGGTGTTGTTGATGTGGACGAAGACACGGCGGCCAATCCTCACATCGGCCAAGCCGGCGATCGACCCTGCGTCTCCCGACATTGCCAGATGCCCCATGCGCGCACCGGTCTTTTGGCCGACGCCGGCAGCAATCATCTCGTCGTCGGCGAAGACCGTGCCGTCGAACAGAAGGCATGCGGCATCGGCTAGACGCGTGCGCAGGGTCGCATCGATGCGGGCGCAGCCGGGGATGTAGAAGACGGAGCCGCGACTGCCGGCACCGGCGATACGGACGCCGATCGTGTCGCCGGCATCGGAGCTGAAATTGGCATCCGGCTGGCCTCTTTCTTCGAGATAGAGGGCTATCTTCCCGGGCACGGGAAAGCTCTCGACAGCCAGCCCGGTGTCGTGGCCGTCTGCGTCGCAGATCGACAGTTCTTGCGCCGGCGGCAAGATGCGTCGCGGCACGAGCGCCGGATCGAGGACATTGAAAATCGAATTCGCCTCCAGCGTCGCCAGAACCTGTGTCGTTGCATAGATAGCGAAAGGCTGCCGCTCACGCAGGCTGAGCAGGCCGGCCACATGATCGACATCGGCATTGGTCAGCACCACCGCGCGAATAGGTGTCGAGCGCAGCGGCGCATCGTGCGCGGGCTGCAATTCAGGCGTTGCCGCGATCTGCTGGCGAATGTCGGGCGAGGCGTTGAACAGAACCCAGCCAAGCCCATCCGCCGACGCGGCGACACTCGATTGGGTTCGTGAATGCACACCAGCTACCCCGGAGCGAGCCGCACGGCTCAGACGATAATTGCAGTTCCATTGCGGAAAGCCGCCGCCGGCCGCCGATCCGATGATTTTCAAGCGCATGAAAACGCCCGCCCCGCGGCTTCTCTGACCAACAGCCAATTTGCAGCCGCAAAAAACGGCCCGCCCACTTTGCGCGCCTCAAACTCTTTCACGAAAATCCCATACGGCAAGGGGATGCGTGCCCCTGTTGCCAGGGACACGCACCTCTGCGGCCTACTTCTTGGGAGTAATTTCAGCAGGCAGATAGCGCGAAATTTCAAAGCCCGCAGCAACCTGACACATGGTCGGTTTAGTCCAGCTCTTCTTCATAACATTTCTCCTCTTCTACCAGCCCGAAGGGGCCGATCCGGTGGTTAGCCAACCATTGCAGGGCACCGAAGCAATGGCTCGTCCATCACGTTCTCAAAATGGACAAATGAACACAAGTTTTGAAAGACCGAAAAACAAAACTATCGAAAGTAGCTGTAGTCTTCTCTCCTCCTCCTGACCCATCACAACTATTGCGTAATCGGATTGTCGTGCTCGTCGATCAGCGGCACATTGTAACCCAGCAGGAGCTTGGTGATCTCCGCCTGGTTTTCCCTGATCACCCGGTTGAGCGTCCGTTTCCATTCCTGGTCGGACGGACGTACGCCCATGGTGATGCGATAAGACATGCGCGAGCCGGTTTTTTCCTTCAGCAGCGGAACAATGGTGACGTCGGCTCCGAGTTCCGTGGCATAGTAACCCGCCATCGGCCCCCACAGGACCGCCGCGTCGATCTTGCCGGCGAGCATGTCCTTGATCATGACCTCCCCCATGGAAGGGGTGACGCGCGTATCCACCGCCAGCGGGTAGATCTTGGCGGTCCGCAGAAGCTTGTTGGCGGCCATGTTGGCGGTTGGCGGCGTGCTTTCGACGACGCCGATTCTCTTGCCGGAAAGTTTCGGGTCTTCGATCGTCTCGATGCCTTCCATGCCGTTGCCTTTGGGGTATACGAGCACATAGGCGGAGCGGTAGTAGGCGTTGGTGTTCTGCACCAGTTCATCGCCTTGGGCGTAGCCCATGATGATGTCGCATCGATTGGCCCCCAGCGTGTTGCGCACAAAGCCGGTGACAGTGGGAAACCACGTGTAAGCGACTGATTTCCGCCCCGTCTTCTTGGCAACCAGTTCAGCCAGCTTGTTTTCGAAGCCTTGGCCGTTCTTGTCGGTAAAGGGCATGTTCGAGGGATCGGCGCAGACGCGCAGAATGTCGGGATCGACCAGTTCGCCCGCAGCGCCAAGCCCGGCATTTTGCGCCAGAACATTCGACGGCAGCAAGGCGAGCGCGCCGAGGATCGGCAGAACGACGCGCAGCTTCGATGCAGTGCAGCCGGTCATATCATCCACCCATGCAGGATGCTTCGGCATCCTTGGCTGCCTGAGCCTTGTTTTCGTGCTTGGGCGGCCTGCCGCGGGGTGCCGCGCCATCGGCGCGCGCGCGCAGATAGACGTAGAGATCGTCAAGGTAACAATAGACGTTCTTGTTGTCGCCAAAGGCAGGCATGACGTTTTCCTTGCCGCCGCCGACATTCTTGCGGCCCTCGGCGACGATCGACAGGAACGTGGCGTAATCCATGTTCTTCAGGCTATTAGCTAGGGCAGGCGCATAGCTCGAACCTGTGGCGTCCTGTCCGTGACAGACATGGCAATCTGAGTGATACCGGCGGTACCCGCTGAACGTGTACCAATCGACGGTTCCGTTTTCGATCTTGTAGGTCGGATTTCCGTCCGCATCTAAATATTTGCCTCCTTCTTGCTTCACCGCCTTGGCTTTCTCCATGCTGTCTTCGGCCCGTACCAGACTTGAGCTGGCCAGAGGCAGCAGGACCAGGGCGAGAGCGGAAACTGCAATGCGAACGATCATTCAGGCTCTTCCTTCGTTTGCCAGAAACCTGGCTGCCGTCGTGCAGCGGCATTGATCGGAGTTGGGTGCGCGGCGCAATCGAGAGCCCGGTTCCCGGCTTCCCGGTGACCCGGGCTCTCGTTTTCGAACCTAGTCGTAAGGCTCTTCCCGGTTATCAGTCCGGGAGGCCGAAGACGGTGAGCTGGCCGCCCAGCGTCGTATAGTCGGCAAGTGCCGCGTAACCGCCGACGGCACCCAGACCAGCGGTTCCAACGACCGCGGTCTCGTCGCCCTGCGCACGGCCCTGATCGACGGCGCCATGCCAGGCAGCGGCGTTATCGGGCGAAAGCAGCCCCCCTGCCAGACCGATACCCGCCCATCCACCGACGCCGGACAGAACGGCGACGTACTGCTTGCCGTCATGCTCATAGGTCGTGATGTTGCCGATGATGCCGGACGGGGTCTTGAACTTGTAAAGTTCCTTGCCGTCCTTATCGACCGCCTTGATGTAGCCTTCGAGGGTACCGTAGAAGACGACGTCGCCATCTGTCGCCAATGCGCCCGACCACACCGAGAACTGCTCGGGCTTCGACCAGACGATCTCACCCTTGGCTGCATCCCAGGCAATGAAGTTGCCCATGTTGCCGTCACCGCCGGGCGCCGCATACATCGACACGGTGGCGCCCACATAGGGCTGACCGGCGGTGTAGCTCACTTTGTAAGGCTCATAGTCCATGCAGACATGGTTGGTCGGCACGTAGAACAACCCGGTCTTCGGCGAGTAGGCAGCCGGCTGCTGGTCCTTGGTTCCAAGCGCGGCCGGGCAGATACCGGTCGAGTTGGTGTCTTCGCCGTTCTGCTGGGTCGAATACTTGGCGACGACCTGCGGGCGGCCATACTGGTCGCTCTTGGGATCCATGTTGACTTCCGTCGCCCAGTTCACTGCCGGATCGTATTTCTTGGCGACGAGAAGTTCGCCGGTGGCTCGATCCATTGTGTAGGCAAAGCCGTTGCGGTCGAAATGCACCAGCACGTCATGCTTGGCGCCGTTGACCTCCATGCCATCGACGAGAATCATCTCGTTGATGCCGTCATAGTCCCACTCATCATGCGGGGTCATTTGGTAGAGCCATTTGGCAACACCGGTATCCGCATCGCGAGCCATGATTGTCATGGACCAGCGATTGTCGCCTGGGCGCTGGACCGGGTTCCACGTCGAGGGATTGCCGGTGCCGTAATAGACCAGGTTCAGCTTGGGATCATAGGAATACCATCCCCATGTCGTGCCGCCGCCCGTCTTCCACTGTTCGCCTTCCCAGGTGTTCGTGCCGGAATCTTTTCCGACAGGCTTGCCGAGATGGGTGGTCTTCTCGGGATCGAGAAGGGTGTCTGCATCAGGACCTTCCGAATAGGCTTTCCAGGCGAGCTTGCCGTCTTTCAGATTGTAGGCGGCCAGCCAGCCGCGAACACCGAATTCAGCACCGGAGACGCCCACGAGCACCTTGTCCTTGATGACTACGGGTGCCGACGTGCCGGATTCGCCCTTTCCGCCGTCGGTCTGGTCTC
Organism: Mesorhizobium sp. M1307; assembly: GCF_040318155.1. Taxonomy (NCBI): domain Bacteria; kingdom Pseudomonadati; phylum Pseudomonadota; class Alphaproteobacteria; order Hyphomicrobiales; family Phyllobacteriaceae; genus Mesorhizobium; species Mesorhizobium sp. M1307. The sequence goes on from NZ_JAMYLR010000011.1 coordinate 114,841, forward strand.
CGTTCTTGACAGACCAGACGACCTTGCCGGTCTTGGCATCGAGCGCGACGACGGTGGTGTCGGCCTGGTTGAGAATGATCTTGCCGTCGCCATAGGCAACACCGCGATTGACCGTGTCGCAGCACATGATCGGAATGACGTTCGTGTCCTGCTTGGGCTCGTATTTCCACAGGATCTTGCCGTCATTCTTGAGGTCCAGAGCATAGACGTTGTTTGGGAAAGGCGTGTGGACATACATCACGTCGCCGATGACCAGCGGCCCGCCTTCGTGACCGCGCAGCACGCCGGTGGAAAAGCTCCATTTGACCTGCAGGTTCTTCACATTGTCGGCAGTGATCTGGTTGAGTTTGGAATAGCGGGTGTTGGCGTAGTCACCCGTCTGCATCGCCCAGTTCTTCGCATCCGATGCGAGCTTTGCAAGGTCTTCATTGGCCGAAGCCGTATAGGCAGCGCCGAGCGATAAAAACGCCGCGGTCGTCAGAATGTAGGTAGTTTTCGCAAGTACACGCATCCAAAATCCTCCCGGGTTCGCAGTGAAGAATCGACCGTCAAGCCCCACAAGGGCTTGCCCAAGCAATTCATGTTGGGAAGTTATTTTCCGGCAGCTGTCACGACCTACCCCGAAGCAGAGGGCACCGTTACCGCCCGCCCCCCTTGGTCTTCGAAAGACTGCCGCCGCTCCCTGATGACGGTGGCGCTCTTGAAGCCGGAAACAGGAAAAAGCTATGTCATCGTAAAAGGCCAGGCAAGCAAAAACCTACAATGGGTCGCTGCGCTGCAATATCGATATGGTGCGATGCAATATTTAGAAACAATTAAAATAAGCGCCGCGTGAAAAACTAATAAGAGGACGACCGCCAGCCGCGATATATATAGCAAACATATTGTTCCCGTATTCTTGAGGTGATACACATTTGACTTTATTTCGATATATTCTGCGGGGCACCTACGAGTAAGTATGCGTGCTTATCGCTGGTTGCCGATAGTGAGCGAAGCATGAAATGAACGTATGAAGGAGGGTGCGCAGCGGGTCATGAAGCGGGCTCTTGTCGGTCGATAGGGCATTCCTCCTTTGGTCCTATACGCAGGCCATGGGAGCTTGACTGGCTTTGCGGCACGTCGCCAATTGGAGCGATGATCCCGTCTGGATGCATGGTGTCCAGGCCAACTGGAGGTTCCTCATGATAAGGTCTGTTGGATCTCTCACCTTGCCGGTGGCCTTTGCGGCGACGCTGGCCTTTGCGAACTTGGCCAACGCCGCGGGAGACTACCCGACGGCAACGATTGCCGACTACGTGCTCGGCTGCATGCAAACAAATGGCCAGACACGTCAGGCGCTTGAAAGCTGTTCCTGCTCGATCGATGTTATCGCCTCGATCCTTCCTTACGATCACTATGAGAGGGCGGAGACCTTCAAAAGCATGTCGCTGACGACAGGGGAGGCGGCAGGGTTGTTTCGCGAAAGCGCGCCAGCGAAGGCGGCGCGCGCGGAACTGAAACGCGCGCAGGCTGAAGCCGACGTACGTTGCTTTTAGTCAGGCGGAACAGGCACGCGTGGCGGTGCGCCTCACAGTCTTGCCGTTTCTATTGGCGTTGGCTGCGAAATACCTTGCAATCCGCATTCGAGCCGTAAGGCGATCAGGCCACGCCCGGAAATTTTTGCTGGAATGATCGCAAAAGGTCGCTCATCACCTGTGGGTTGCGATGTTGTCGCGGCAGTCTTACGTCGAACATGCCGAGCACGTGGGCTGGGCGCTGCTCAAGCACGATGATGCGGTCCGACAGCATCAGTGCCTCGCGCAGATTGTGCGTGACCATCAAGGCGGTCGTGGGCCGCGCCGACCAGACGGTCAAAAGCAGGTGCCGAAGCCGCTCGGCGGTCTGTTCGTCCAGGGAGGCAAAGGGTTCGTCCAGGAAAAGTACCGCCGGTTCGGTGGCGAAGGCCCTGGCAAGCGCTGCCCTGCGCGCAAGGCCGAGCGAAAGCTCCGCCGGATAGAGCGAGCGCATGCCGGCGAGGCCGAGAGTGTCAAACAGCTCGTCGAGACTCTTCGCTCTTAGGCTTTTCGGCAGCGCCAGCCTGACATTCTGCTCCAGGGTCCGCCACGGCAGCAAAGTCGGCTCCTGGAACACGGCGGCGATCCGGTTCGAGCCGCCTTGCGGCAGTTGGAAAGAGCCGGAAAAGTCTTTGTCCAGTCCAAGCAGGATGCGCAACGTCGTGGTCTTGCCGCAGCCCGACGGCCCAAGCAGACAAGCGAATTCGCCTTGCCGGACCTCGAAAGACAGACCCTGAAGCGCCGTGATCGAGACGCCTTGCGCGGACCTGAAGGTCTTTTCAGCGATGTCGACCCTAAGCGGGACGGCCGCGCCAACGGGTTGCATGTCGTTCAACGGGCTGCACCAGGAGGAGTTCGATGACAAGCATCACCGCCACGAAAGCCAGCGTGTAGGCAAGAATGGCGGCGACGTCGAAGAGCTGGAAATAGAGATAGATCTGGAAGCCGACACCATTGGAGCGGCCGAGCAGTTCGACCACCAGGACGATCTTCCAGATGAGAGCGATGCCGGACCGCGAGGCCGCGGCAAAATAGGGCTGCAGTTGCGGCAGCAGGACATGGCGGATGCGCTCGAGTGGGCCGAAGCGGTAGACGGCGGCCATTTCGGCATAACGCGGATCAAATGCCCTGGCGCCTTCGCGCATCGTCACCACGACATTCGGGATCTTGTTCACGGCAACCGCGCCAATCGCCGCCGCCTCGTTGAGGCCGAACCAGATATAGGCGAGCACGATGACCACCAGCGCGGGAATGTTGAGAAACAGGACCACCCATGGACTGAAGAACCGGTCCGCACCGCGGTAGCTGCCGAGGATGACGCCGATGACCGAGCCGACAATCATTGCGACGACGTACGCCGCAGCAACCCGTCCGAGCGTCGCGCCAAGGTGATAAAAAAGGTCGCCGCTCGCCGCTTCCCTGAGCAGCACCTGCCAGACCTGCCCTGGTGAGGGGAAAGCGCGGCTTTGCCACAGATTGGCCGCGAGGCTCCACAGCAGGCAAAGTCCCAGCAGGGAAAGCGTTACCGTCAGCGCTGGCCTCAGCGCCGTCGCAAAGCCGGATCGACGCGACTTGCCTTCCGTTGCGGTCATTTCGCGAGTTCCGGCCAGAACGTGCCGGGCGCCATCTCGGGTGCCCTGCCAACCAGCTTCTCGCCGCCTATCGCGGCCAGCACGTGATAGAGTTTGCCCGCATCGGCCGCTTCTTCGGCGACCGGCCGTCTGGGGATGCCCTGGCGATAGCGGTCGCGCAGTTTTTCCAGCTCCTTGCCTTCTGCGCGAATGAGCGGCGCCAGGCGCAGCCATTCATCATCGGATCTGGCCAGCAAGTCCTTGGCCTGCTTGGATGCCTTCAAAAAGCCCCGGGCGGCATCCGGATTGTCGCTCGCCCATTGGTCGTGGAAGACGTAGCCGAGTGCCGACACGGGGCCCGAGGCACCAAGCGCTTTCGTCGCGTCATCCGCACCGATCAACCGACGAAAGCCATTGGCCTCGAGCCGGGCGCAGAAATGCCAGAAATTGAGCACGGCATCGAGTTCGCCTTGCATCGCCTTTTCAGAAATCAGCGGCGGCGCGCCAAAGACGACGTCACAGGCTGTCGGCAGGTCGAGGCCGTGATCGCGTCTGGCAAGCGCCTGGACCAGTAGCCAGCTCTTGTCGAGCGGGCCGCCGGCGACACCGATTTTCTTTTCCTTGAGGTCGGCGAGCGTCCGGATCGGCGATTCCTCCTTCACCATGATTGCCCCCACGGCGGTCGAATAAGGGGCCAATGTAAGGTCGCCGCCCTCGGAGCGCTGGCGCGAGACCCACAGCCAGTCGGTCACGATCATGTCGATCGCGCCGGCCAGCAGCGCAACGTTGGTCGCATCCTCCCCGGCGAAGTAGACAATTTCCAGATCGATCCTGTTGGCCTCGTCGAGCTTGTGGCGTTTCAACGTATCGAGTTCCCAACTCACGGTGCCGAACTTCAGGACACCAATTCGGACCTTAGCGGCCGCAAAGACGGCAACCGGCTTTGAGGCGAGGATGGCCCCCAGAGCCGCCAAGCGCAGCGTCGTGCGCCGCGAAATCATCATGGCGTCTCCTCTTTCAGGGCCGTCGACGAACCGGGAATGTCGATCAAATCGCTCGTTCCTTGCTCGGAACGGCACATTTCCAGCGCACGACCTTGAGACTCGGATGTTCCTGAGACCATTTTGCGATCTCGGCGGGCGCCAGGAACATGCATTGGAACAGAGAGCCGCGGCTCTCGAAATAGAGATGTTCATCTCGGCAATTGCCCGGATTGGCGCTAAGGCACACCGTTAATATGAGATCGACCATGTCCATTTGGCACTTATCATCGCCTGCGCGGCGAACTCTCCAGAGTTCGTGCTTTGGAGTTGCGCGGATTCCTGAAGGTGCCCAAACAGCAAACCGGTTGGAGTGAGGCTACGCGTTCGGCCAACAGGCGTCAATGATGTGGACCGCGTGTCGCTACACACTTCCCGTCGCGCAGTCGGGAAACGAAACAGGACCTTTGTACGATTGACTTCCCTCATCGGCAGTCTAGCTTTTCGAGGTGTGCAGGTGCTGCCAGTCCGGGGAGGAAGGACGAATGGTTCGCTCTCCCGCTTTAAAACGAATGCCGGCGATCAAGGCATCGACACGCGTAAAGTGTCCCGGGCACTCACACGATCAATGAGGAAATGCCATGCGCGCAGTCGCTTTTTTCGCCGCCGTGTCCGTCGCCACCTTTGTCACTACCCAGTCTCAGGCACAGGATGCCGCGGCGGGTGAGAAGGTCTTCGCCAAATGCAAGGTCTGCCACGTCGCAGACAAGGACCAGAACAAGGTCGGCCCGTCCTTGAACGGCGTCATCGGCCGAACGGCCGGGACGCATCCGGGGTTCAGCTATTCCAAGGCCATGGCCGAGGCCGGCAAGTCCGGCGTTAAATGGGATGAGGCCACGCTGACGACCTACCTTCGCGATCCCAGGGCGATGGTCAAAGGAACCAAGATGGCGTTTGTCGGCCTCAAGAAAGACGAGGACATCGCCAACGTCATTGCTTATCTAAAACAATTCTCAAAATAACGCGGTACTGCCGGCCGTTGGACTGCGCTCGGCGTTGGCTCGGCTTTGCGCATGGGGTCACGCAGCGTCTTGCAGCCTCTGCATCGCGGACGGCAGATCGAACAGGCTGTCGCAAACGAGGTCGGCGCCAAGCTCTTCAACGGGAATTTGGCTGTAACCGCCACGCAGCAGAATGACTGCCATGCCGGCGGCGCGGGCGGCGGCCACGTCGGCGCTGCTGTCTCCGACCATCAGCGTGTCACGAGGTTCGACCTGAAGCAGGTCGAGCGCCAGCGACAGCGCGTCTGGCGCCGGTTTCAATGATGTCACCGCGTCTCCGCCGACGATCGCGCCGAGATATTCCGTCAGCCGAAAATGCAGCAGGATTTCGCGCGCCGCCAACTGCGGCTTGTTGGTCACCACGGCCATGGCTATTCCGCTCAAATGCAAGTGCGTGAGAACCTCCCTGACGCCAGGCATCAGCCTCGTGCGGCCGGTCAGATGCCTGCGATAGATCGGCGCCATGACCCGGTTGGCCTCATCGAGCGCGCTGCCGAGGAGCGGCGTGCCGGAAGCCGCGAAGGCGCGTTCGACCAGTTTCCTGATGCCGCCGCCGATCATGGCCTTGACCTGATCCAGCCGCAGCGGCGGCAGATCGTGGCCGGCCAGCAATTCGTTGACGGCGGCCGCTATATCAGGTGCCGAATCGACCAGTGTGCCGTCGAGGTCGAACAGGATCGCCTTGGGCGAGCGAAACGGCCTGCCTGCGCCGACGTTCATGCAGCATCCTTCCACTTGATCGAACAGCCGATCGAAGCGATCTGGTCAAGCGGTCCGTCGCCGGTTCGGGCAACCTGCTTCATCGCCTCGAACAGGTCGCGTCTCAGTCCGGGCGGCCCGGCGTCGCGTCGGGACGCGTCCAGCCGGCCGCGGTATTGCAGCGTCAGCTCGCTGTTGAGCCCGAAGAAATCCGGGGTGCAAACGGCTCCATAGGCACGCGCTACCGTCTGGCGCTCGTCGTGGAGGTAGGGGAAAGTGAAGCCGTTCGTCCTGGCGAAAAGCTTCATGTTGTCGAAGGAATCATCCGGGTAGGCGTCGGCATCGTTGGAGTTGATCGCGACAAAGCCGATGCCTTCGGTCTTGAGGTCGTTGGCATCGCGCACGATGCGTGAAATCACCGCCTTCACATAGGGGCAGTGATTGCAGATGAAGGCCACCACCAGCCCGTTCGGGCCGGCGTGGCTTAAGATCGAATGCGATGTGCCGTCGACGCCGGGCAAAACGGCGTCGATGGCTCGCCAGCCGAAGTCGCAGACAGGTGGGATTGCCGCCAAGTTTTCCTCCGATGAAAATGCTTGCCGATGAAGCGGTTTACGCGGCTTTCCGGATCGCCCCGTCGGCCGCCTGTCTGATGGCGCCGATATTGGCGCGATAGGCCGCCTCGGTGCCACCCCTAAAGATGGCCGAGCCGGCGACCAGCACATTGGCGCCGGCCGCGGTGACCAACGGAGCGGTCTCGGGCGTGACGCCGCCGTCGATCTCGATGTCGATCGGGCGGTTGCCGATCAGCGCCTTGACCCGCCTGACCTTGTCGACGACCGCCGCAATGAAAGCCTGGCCGCCGAAGCCTGGGTTGACCGTCATCAGAAGCACCAGATCGAGCCGGTCGAGCACATACTCGATGACGCTTTCCGGCGTCGACGGGTTCAGCGACACGCCGGCTTTCTTGCCGAGATTCTTGATTGCCTGCAGCGATCGGTCGAGATGCGGCCCGGCCTCGGCATGCACCGTAATGATGTCGCAGCCGGCATCGGCGAAGGCGCCGAGATAGGCGTCGGCCGGCGCGATCATGAGGTGGCAGTCGAAGACCTTGTCCGTTCGATTACGGATCGCCTTGATCACCGGCGGACCGAAGGTGATGTTGGGCACGAAATGACCGTCCATCACATCGAGATGGATCCAGTCGGCACCCGCCCGGGCGACCGCTTCGACCTCGTCGCCGAGCCGCGAGAAGTCCGCGGAAAGCACCGAGGGCGCGATGATTGTCTTAGTACCCATGGTCGTCTGCTCCCATTCTGTCTTCCGTTTCCGGTCGCTGCACGCCAACCGGCGTCAGCTTGTCAGCGCGCCTTTGTCTCCGGTTCGCCTTCGAGCTTACCTTCCGCGAACACGCGGCTGCCGCGAATATCGGATTCCTCGATGGTGATAAGATCGATTTTCGTCAACGCCCGGTCGCGCGATGCGAAAAGCCGGCCGGCCTGGCGAAGCCGCGCCCGGTCGAGGCTATTGCGAACGGAGCGGGCGTTGGAGAAATGCGGCAGCCGCATGCGGATCGGGAGATACTCTTCGAGCGCCTTGGCCGCCGCTTCGCTGAGACGGTAATTCTGTTCCGCCAGCATGATCTCGGCGATTGATTTGAGTTCGCTGACGCCGTAGTCCGGAAAATCGAGGTGATGGGCGATGCGCGAGCGCATGCCGGGATTGCTGTCGAAGAAGCGGTCCATCTTGTCCTTGTAGCCGGCAAGAATCACAACCAGATCGTCACGGTTGTTTTCCATGCATTGCAGCAGGATTTCGATCGATTCCTGGCCGTAGTCGCGTTCGTTCTCGGGCTTGTAGAGATAGTAGGCCTCGTCGATGAAAAGCACCCCGCCCATGGCGCGCTTGATCACTTCGCGGGTTTTGGGCGCGGTGTGGCCAACATACTGGCCGACGAGATCGTCGCGCGTCACCGCGACCATGTGCCCTTCGCGGACATAGCCAAGACGATGCAGGATTTCGGCCATTCTGAGCGCCACGGTGGTCTTTCCGGTACCGGGATTTCCCGTAAAGTTCATGTGCAGCGTTGGTGCGCCAGAGATCAGCCCGAACTTGCGGCGAAGCCGGTCGACCAGGAGCAGCGCAGCGATCTCGCGGATGCGGTTCTTGATGGGCTTCAGGCCGACGAGTTCGCGGTCGAGCTTGTCCATCACCTCGTCGATGTTGGACGCCTCGAACTCGGCCTGTAGATCAACCGATTCGTCCTGCGCGGCAGCGCCCTTTGCTATCGCGTCCAGCATGGTTTCGCCTAGCTCCGCTCGCCTTCGGGCCTGTCGGTCGCATAAGGCACGATCGAATAGCCTTGGCTGCGGCCGTCGCGCTCTTGGCGCAGCAGCCGGAACCCGGGTTCGTTGGGCGGCCGGTTGACGATGAACGACATGCGCGGAGCTTCCCAGCCCTTGGTCGAATCGAATGCGGTGACCCGGACATACATGTTGGGCATGGCTTTGCGGCAATTGTTGATTTCAAGCAGGATGCCGGCCGGGTCCTTCAGGTCGAACATCGGGTTGCCGTACATTTCCCAGTAGGTGTTTCGCGGATGCGGATCGTCCGTGTACTCGACGCTGACGGCCCAGTGGTTTTTCAGTGCGTATTTGATCTGCGCCGAAATCTGCTCATCGGTCAGGTCGGGCAGGAACGAAAACTGTCCCTGCGTGACCTTGTTTCCGGGATTGGTCATCATGGCGACGGTTCCTTTCGTCTAGAAGCTCGGCGTTGCGGTTGGCACAAAGTCGGCCGTGTCGGTCGATTCGTAGTTGAAGGTGACGTCCTTCCACGTCTCCAGGGCCGCCTTGAGCGGCGTGCACCATCTGGCCGCCTGTTCGAGGATTTTGGTCCCTTCGCGCAGATAGTCGCGGCCCTCGTTGCGGGCGAGGATCATCGCCTCCAACGCGACGCGATTGGCCGTCGCGCCGGCCTGGATGCCGTCCGGATGGCCGATCGTGCCGCCGCCGAACTGCAGGATGACGTCCTCGCCGAGATAATGGATCAACTGGTGCATCTGGCCGGCATGGATGCCACCGGAGGCGACGGGCATCACCTTGTTGAGCGAGGCCCAGTCCTGATCGAAGAACAGCCCGGTTTCGAGGTTCTGCGGCGTGCGCTCCTCGCGCAGCGTGTCATAAAACCCCTTGATCATAAGCGGGTCGCCTTCCAGCTTGCCGACCACCGTGCCGGCATGGATGTGATCGACGCCGGCCATCCGCATCCATTTGCAGATGACGCGAAAATTCATGCCGTGGTTCTTCTGGCGCGAATAGGTCGAGTTGCCGGCCCGGTGGAGGTGCAGGATCATGTCGTTGCGGCGTGCCCACTTGGCCATCGACTGGATCGCCGTGTAGCCAATGACGAGGTCGATCATGACGATGCAGGAGCCAAGCTGTTTTGCAAATTCGGCGCGCTCGTACATGTCCTCCATCGTGCCGGCGGTGACGTTGAGATAATGGCCCTTGACTTCGCCGGTGGCGGCCGACGCCTTGTTCACTGCCTCCATGCAGTAGAGGAAACGGTCGCGCCAATGCATGAAGGGCTGTGAGTTGATGTTCTCGTCGTCCTTGACGAAGTCGAGGCCACCCTTCAGCGCCTCGTAGACGACGCGGCCGTAGTTGCGGCCGGACAGGCCAAGCTTCGGCTTCGTCGTCGCGCCGAGCAGCGGCCGGCCGAACTTGTCGAGCCGCTCGCGTTCCACCACGATGCCGGTCGCCGGGCCCTGGAAGGTCTTGAGGTAAGCCACCGGGATGCGCATGTCCTCGAGCCGCAAGGCCTTGACGGCCTTGAAGCCGAACACGTTGCCGATGATCGATGCAGTCAGGTTGGCGATGGAGCCGGGCTCGAACAGGTCGAGGTCGTAGGCGATATAGGCGAAGTACTGTTGCTCGATCCTGGTGCCTGGACCTGTGTTCGGCACCGGCTCGGATTTGAATGCCTTGGCGCGGTAGAGCTCGCAGGCGGTCAGCCTGTCGGTCCACACCACGGTCCATGTCGCGGTAGAGGATTCACCGGCGATGGCGGCGGCCGCCTCCTCGTGGTCGACGCCGGGCTGCGGCGTGATCCGAAACATGGCGATCAGGTCGGTCTCCTTGGGCCGGTAGTCCGGCTCCCAGTAGCCCATCTTCTTGTAGGGGATGACGCCCGACCTGTAGCGTTCCTTGCCTTCCTTGAGCGTGCCCGCTGAGGGCATGTCGATCTTGTTCATGGCAGGTCTCCTGTTTGCCGCTCAGGCGGCCTTCGCGGTTGCGATTTGGGGGTCGAGCTTTCCTGCGGCGTAACGTTTCGCCATCTCATCCATGGCGATCACCCTGATCTTCGACGCGTGGCCTGCGGTGCCGAAGCGTTCGAAGCGATCGCGGCAAAGGTCGCGCAGCGCGTCCATGGCGGGTTTCAGGAATTTACGCGGATCGAATTCGCGCGGGTCCTCCGTCGCAACGCGGCGGAACTGCCCGGCCATGGCCATTCGGCAATCGGTGTCGATGTTGACCTTGCGCACGCCGTAGCGGATGCCGCGCTCGATTTCCTCGACCGGGACGCCAAAGGTCTGGGGCATCTCGCCGCCATAGTTGTTGATGATGTCCTGCAGTTCCTGCGGCACGGAGGAAGACCCGTGCATGACCAGATGCGTGTTGGGCAGCTTTTCGTGAATCGCCTCGATCACCTGCATGGCCAGGATACCGCCGTCAGGCTTGCGGCTGAATTTATAGGCGCCGTGCGAGGTACCGCAGGCGATCGCCAGCGCGTCGACCCGGGTGGCGGTCACGAAGTCGACCGCCTGATCGGGATCGGTCAAAAGCTGGTCATGGGAAAGCGCACCTTCGGCGCCGTGCCCGTCCTCGGCCTCGCCCTGGCCGGTTTCCAGCGAGCCGAGCACGCCGAGCTCGCCTTCGACCGAAGCGCCGACCCAATGCGCCATGCGTGCGACACGTTCGGTGATGGCGACGTTGTAATCGTAGCTCGCCGGTGTCTTGGCATCCGCCATCAGCGATCCGTCCATCATCACCGAGGTGAAGCCGTGGCGGATCGCCGACAGGCAGGTGGCCTCGTTGTTGCCGTGATCCTGATGGATGCATAGCGGAATGGCCGGATGGATTTCGGTCAACGCCTCCATCATCTTGGCCAGCATGATGTCATTGGCGTAGGAACGGGCGCCGCGCGAGGCCTGGATGATGACCGGCGCATCGCAGGCCCTGGCGGCCTCCATGATGGCGAGGCCCTGTTCCATGTTGTTGATGTTGAATGCCGGCACCCCGTAGCCGTGCTCGGCGGCATGGTCGAGAAGCTGGCGAAGGGTGATGCGGGCCATGGTCGTCCTCCTAGATGATGAGCTTCAGCGCCGCTGCCGCGACGGCTTCGGGCGTGATGTCGAAATGCCGGTAGAGGTCCGGGGCAGGGGCGCTGGCGCCGAAGCCGGCCATGCCGACGAAAGTGCCGGTGTCGCCGATCCAGCGGTCCCAGCCGAGCCGTGCTGCGGCTTCGATGGCAATGCGGGGCGCCGAGCCGAGGACGGCCTTGCGGGTGCCGGCGTCCTGCTCCTCGAAAAGCTCCCAGCACGGCATCGAGACAACCGCGGCGACGACGCCGTGCTCGGTCTCCAGCCGTTCGGCGGCGGCAACCGCGATCTCGACCTCCGAGCCGGTGGCGATCAGCGTCACCGCGCGCTGCCCGGCTGGCTCGCGCAGGATGTAGGCGCCCCGGCTCGACCGGTTCTCGTCGCTGTGTGGCTCGCCGCTAGGTGCTTGGCGCAGCATCGGCAGGTTCTGGCGCGAGAGCACCAGCACGCTCGGCCGCTTCTCGCTTCTCAGCGCCAGTTCCCAGCACTCCGCCGTTTCGATGATGTCGGCCGGACGGAAGACGTTGAGGTTTGGCGTCGCCCGCAGCATCGCCAGGTGCTCGACCGGCTGGTGGGTCGGGCCGTCCTCGCCGAGACCGATGGAATCATGCGTCATCACATAGATGACACGCTGGCCCATGAGCGCCGAGAGCCGCATCGCGCCGCGCGCATAGTCGGCGAAGCACAGGAACGTGCCGCCATAAGGCACGAAGCCGCCATGTAGTGCGATGCCGTTCATGGCTGCGGCCATGCCGTGCTCGCGGATTCCATAGTGGATGTAGCGGCCGGCGTAGTCGCCCGGCGCGATGCGGCTCATACCCTTGGTGATCGTCAGGTTCGAATGCGTCAGATCGGCGGAGCCGCCGACGGTCAGTTCGGTTGCGCCATTGATCGCAGCGAGTGCCATTTCCGAGGCTTTTCGCGTTGCAACCTTGGTCGCCTTCCCGACATGCTCCTTGCGGAAAGCGTCGAGTGCTTCGAAGACCACGTCGGGCAGGACGCCGGCGACCGCGCTCTCGAAGGCCTGCCGCCGTGGCGAGGCGGCAAGCCGCTGCTCCCAGGCGCGGCGTGCCACTTGACCGCGGCCGGCAATCTCGCGCCAGGCGAAAAGGATATCGTCCGGCACCTCGAACGGCGCGAAGGCCCAGCCGATGTTTTCGCGCGTCGCGGCGATCTCCGCATCGCCCAGCGGCGCGCCATGCGTCTTTTCCGAACCACCCAGATTGGGCGCGCCCTTGCCGATCACCGTGCGGCAGGCGATCAGGGACGGCCGGTCCGACTGCTGTCCTGCTTCGATTGCGGCAGCGACGGCTTCCGTGTCGTGGCCGTTCACCGACTGGACATGCCATCCAGCGGCTTTGAACCGCGCCGGCTGGTCCATCGATGTCGACAGCGATGTGGGCCCGTCGATCGAGATCGCATTGTCGTCCCAAAAGACGATCAGCCGGGAGAGCTTCAGGTGACCGGCAAGATCGATCGCCTCGTGGCTGATGCCTTCCTGCAGGCAGCCGTCGCCGGCGATCGCGTAGGTGAAATGGTCGACGAGATCGGCGCCGTGGCGGGCCGCCAGCATGCGCTCCGCCAGCGCCATGCCGACAGCGGTCGAAATGCCTTGTCCAAGCGGGCCGGTCGTCGTCTCGATGCCAAGCGCATGGCCATATTCCGGATGTCCGGCGGTGCGGCTGCCCAGCTGGCGAAACCGCTGCAATTCTTCGATCGGCATGTCTTCAAAGCCTAGCAGGTAATGCAGCGCATACTGCAGCATCGAGCCGTGCCCGGCCGACAGCACGAAGCGGTCGCGATCGGGCCAGTTGGGGGCCGACGGATCGATGTTGATAAAACGGCTGAACAGCACCGTTGCGACATCGGCCATGCCCATCGGCATGCCCGGATGACCGGAATTGGCCTTTTGGACGCTGTCCATCGCCAGTGCGCGAATGGCGTTGGCCATGTCGCGCTCCGAGACGGCGGCGACGGGCTTCAGTGCTGCTGCTTGGCTGTTCATGGCGTCCTCCTCACGACACACGGTTCTTGCGTTCGATCAATTGCAGGATGAGCGGCGTCAGGATCAGCTGCATGGCAAGGTCGAGCTTGTTGCCGGGCACCACTATGGAATTCGGCCGCGACATGAACGAGTCGTGGATCATCGAAAGCAGGTAGGGGAAATCGATGCCGCGGGGATTGGCGAAGCGGATAACCAGCATCGATTCGTCGGGCGTCGGAATCCAGCGCGCGATGAATGGATTGGACGTGTCGACGATCGGCACGCGCTGGAAGTTGATGGCGGTCTGCGAAAACTGCGGGACGATGTAGCGGACATAGTCCGGCATACGGCGCAGGATCACGTCCATCACCGCCTCGGTGGAATAGCCGCGCGTTGCGCGGTCGCGATGGATCTTCTGGATCCATTCGAGATTTATGACCGGCACCACGCCGATCTTGAGGTCCGCGTGCCTGGCCAGGTTGATCTTGTCGGTGACGACGCAGCCATGCAGGCCCTCGTAGAAGAGCAGGTCGCTCGGAGGAAATTCGCGCCATTCGGTGAAATGTCCCGGCGGCGTGCCGTACTGCTTCTCCTCATCCTCGTCATGGATGTAGGTGCGGGTCTTTCCGGTTCCCCGGCGGCCATATTCCTCGAATACCTCTTCGAGGATTGCCAATTCATTGGCCTCGGCGTGGAAGTGGGTGAAGTTCGGATTGCCCGCCTTTTCCTCCTCGGCCACCTTCGCCTTCATCGTGGCGCGGTCGTAGCGATGGAAAGCATCGCCTTCGATGAAGGCGGCCCCGATGTTCTCGCGCCGGAAGATCAACTCGAAGATGCGCTTGACAGAGGTAGTGCCTGCGCCCGACGACCCGGTGATGGTGATGATGGGGTGCTTTGCCGACATGGTCTTCAGGCCCTGAAAAGGCCGCGGCGGCTGAAAAGCGGCGCGCGTTCGCCGATGGCGCTCGGTTCGGTGTGGTAGCGGGTGATGCGCGCGACTTCGCGCGCCGATCCGAAAACCATGGGCACGCGCTGGTGCAGGCTCTCTGGTTCGATTTCGAGGATGCGGGTGATCGTATCGGTGGCGGCACCGCCCGCCTGTTCGACGAGATAGGCGATCGGATTTGCCTCATAGACGAGGCGAAGTCGCCCCTGCCTGTAGCCCTTGCGCTTGTCGCCTGGATACAGGAATACGCCGCCGCGCATCAATATGCGGTAGCAGTCCGCGACCAGGGAGGCGATCCAGCGCATGTTGAAGTCCTTCTCACGTGGGCCTTCGGTGCCTTCAAGGCAGTCGTCGATGTAGAGCCGCACCGCCTCGTCCCAGTGCCGGTAGTTGGCGGCGTTGATGGCGAACTCCTGGGTTCGCTGTGGGATGATCCGGCTCTCGTAGGCCTGGACGAAGGTGCCGAGCCTGGTCGAGAGAACGAAGACATGGGTGCCGCTGCCGAGCGACAGAACCAGCGCCAGCTGCGGGCCGTAGATGAAGAAGCCGGCGCCCAGCTGGTTCACCCCTGCCTGCAAAAACGAGGCGGCCGGATTCCCATCCGGCGCACCAATTGCAGGGAGGAGCGAGAAGACCGTTCCGATCGACACGTTGGTGTCGATGTTGGATGAGCCGTCGAGCGGGTCGATGGCGATGGCAAGAGGCGCTTGCCTGTCGAGCAGCACCGGCTGCTCCAGTTCCTCGGAAGCGTAGAGCGCGACCGGAGCGTGGCGCATGGCGTCGAGGAAGATGTCATCGGCGAAGACATCGAGATCCTTCTGGATGTCGCCGTCAGCATTGGCGCCGCGGGTTCCCGCAAAGGCGGTGCCGAGCACCCCTTGATTGATGGTGTTGCGGATTGTGGTGGCCGCCTGCGTCAGCTGACGGATGGTCGCTACGACGGCGGAGCGCAGTTCGTCCGGCTCGCCAAGATAGGAGTTCAGAAAAGCGTCGAGTGTTGCCGCTGGCATCGTAACCTCCCGATCCAGCCGCCTCTCCTCGGGTCGGCCGGATTGGGAAAGGAGAACAAACGACGCTGGATAAGTAAAATTCAATAACTTTACTCAGGCAGTAAAAAGATTTTAGTATGCCGTATGAGAAACCTCACGCTCAAGCAGTTCAAGACCGTTCAGGCAATCATCAGCCACGGAAAAATCGTCAGCGCGGCCAAGGTGTTAGGCCTGTCTCCTCCAGCGGTAACGATCCAGTTGCGGCAGGTGGAGGAGGAGTTCCAACTGGCCTTGTTCGACCGGACGTCGGACGGCATGCGTCCCACTGCCGCAGGTCTGGCCTTCGTCGAGACGGCACAAGCCATCGAGGAGCGGCTTCGTCTGCTCGAAGACAAGATGGATGCGATCAAGGGCGTGCGAGCCGGCAGCTTGCGGCTCGGCGTCGTTTCCACGGCCAAATATTTCGCGCCGCGGCTGATGGCCGCCTTCATGAAGGAACATCCCGATATTGACATGCGCCTTGCCATCGGCAACCGCGCCGAGACGATCGACAATCTGACGAACCACGACATCGATATCGCGCTGATGGGACGCCCGGCCAAGGAAGTCCCGGTGCGTGCTTCGGTCTTCGGCGATCACCCGCTGGTCATCATCGCACCGCCCGACCACCCGCTGGCGTCGGCACGCGACATTTCCAAGGAGCGGATCGCCGAGGAGCATTTCCTCATTCGCGAGCCCGGCTCCGGAACGCGCATCTCACTGGAAATATTCCTGAGCGACGTGCCCGGCCGCATCGACGATCTCGGCGTCGAGATGGGCTCGAACGAGACGATCAAACAGGCGGTGATGGCCGGGCTCGGCATCGCCTTCATCTCTGCCCACACCATCGCCGCGGAAATCGAGGCTGGCCGGCTGGTCATCCTCGACGTCGTCGGCATGCCGATCCGCCGGCAATGGTTTTCGGTGATGCGCAGCGATCACGCGATCTCGCCGGCGATGGCGACCTTCCACGATTTCCTGATGCGCAAGGGCGCGATGTACCTGCCACTGTTCGGCAAGCTCTATCCGCACGAGGAACTGAACAGTAGAGGTCGCGCGAGTTAGGGCGCGCGGTCCAGGCAAACGCTTCAGACAAACGATGGTGTGTATCAGCGGCTGATCGGCTGTGACCTCCTGACCGATGTTCACGAGCCGAGGCATCGCTGGTGGCACGCATTTGCGGAGCCGAGGCGACCGCCCTCCAAGCGCTGGCCCACGCGGTAGCGCCCCCGCGTACGGAACGGGTGGGCTTTGACTGAGCGTCTGCTAGCCTACAATTGGTTCGGCGACAGCTTCTTCGAGGCCAGCTGCCGCTTGGGCGGCAAGACCGCGGGCCGCTGCTTGTGAATCGTAAAATTCCTCAAGTGCATAGACTCTGCCCCACCGCAGGGTGAACACGTGTAGACCACGGTTGACGTACTACGCGTCGCCATTGAGCAGTGTTGCGGTGCCGTCCCACTGGGCAAACACGGTAGTATGCCACGGCCAGCCCTTCACCCAGATGTGGTTGACCGTGAGATGGAGATTGGGCAGGACGCGGCCGAGGCGCTCAAACCAGCGGCGCATGGCTTCTTTGTCGCGGCGCTCACCACCAAGTGCGTGGGCGCCGGAAACGCGGTGATGGACATTCGGCGCGAGTGCCTTCACCGCCTCATCCCAGCGATGGTCGTTGACGTGGTCGAAGCTCTCTCGGACCGATTTCTCGACAAAATAGCTGTATAGCATTTGACCTCTCCCCAAACTTATTCGATGGCGTGATCGAGGCACCGTGTGGCGAGCCGAGCGGACGCGAGAGCCCACGGCCAGCAGCACGCCGGCTGCGGTCTGAACTCTGGCTCAGCGTATTGTCGCGTCGGCCCGCAGATGCATGTCAGTCTCGGTCGACACCGTCACCTCATCCCCGGACCTTGAGAACGCGTAGAGCGAGCCTCGGTGGCCCGGCATGGAAAAAGCCACGGAGTCATCGTCGGCGAGACCCATGACGATGCGCAGCGGATCGCCCCCCGTCTTCGGCGCGAAGGTGGCGGTGACCTCCAGGAGGCCGCCGTCGACCGGGACGTAGTAGACAACCATGTCAAGGTGTCCCTCGTGCAGGCTGCCGCCCTCGATCGGGCGTCCGATGGTGGCTTCCTCGGCAAAAGCCGGGGTCGCAAGAAACAGCGCGGCCAGGAGCGATGCGCTCAGGGTTTTGCGGATCATTTCATATCTCCTTTTTTAGATTGCGTTCGAACTCTATATAGGCTATAGATTACGAACGCAATCTAAAAAAGAGGTCAAAAATGCGCGTAAGTCGTACCCAGGCCGCGGAAAACCGAGAAACCGTAATCAACGTGGCAAGCCGCCTTTTTCGGGAGCGCGGCTTTGATGGTATCGGCCTTAAGGATCTGATGAAGGGTGCCGGACTGACCCAAGGCGCGTTTTACAAGCAGTTCGCATCCAAGGACGACCTGGCGGCGCAGGCGTCCAGGCGGGCGATGGAGAGCGCCACCCGTCGATGGTCGGCCGCGACTGCGGCAAACCCTGATGATCCGCTTGGCGCGGTGATCGCGTTCTACCTCAGTATGGACCATCGCGGAGAAAAGATGGACGGCTGCCCGATCGTGGCGCTCGGCTCGGATGCCGCCAGACAGGGCAAGGACGTGAAAGCGCCATTCGAAGCCGGGATCAAGGAGCATCTCGAGATCCTCGGCCGTTTCATTGCTGAGACCGGTGGCGGGGAGTTCGATACCAGGGCCATGGCCATTCTCTCGACGATGGTGGGTGCGCTGATGTTATCGCGCGTCATCAACGATCCTGACCTCGCGCAGGCCTTTCTGGATGCGGCGGCCAATCAGGTTCGTGAATCAGCCGGCGCTTGAACGGCGTCGCGGCGCCTGCGGCGCGCCCAAACTGACAGGAAAATAGATGCGACGGATTGTTGTTACGGGCATGGGAGCGGTTACGCCCCTTGCTGCCGATGTTGAAACGTCCTGGTCGCGTCTCCTGGCCGGCCGCTCGGGCATCCGGAGGCTTGCGGATGATGTGGTGGGCGACCTGCCAGCGAAGGTCGGCGGGGTGGTGCCCTCCACAGAAGAAGATCCGGACGCTGGTTTCGATCCGGAAGCCATCCTTCCGCCGAAGGATCAGCGCAAGGTAGACCGGTTCATTCTCTTTGCGCTGGCCGCGGCACAAGAGGCGCTCGCCCAAGCAAGATGGGCCCCCGTCTCGGAAGCGGATCGCTTGCGCACGGCCACGATCATCGCCTCGGGCGTCGGCGGGTTCCCGGCCATAACCGAGGCGGTGCGCACGGTCGACCGGCGCGGCGTCCGCCGTCTATCACCTTTTACGGTGCCGTCCTTCCTGGTGAACCTCGCGGCAGGCCACGTCTCGATCCGCTATGGCTTCAAAGGTCCGCTCGGTGCACCCGTGACGG
Source organism: Mesorhizobium sp. M1307 (assembly GCF_040318155.1). Lineage (NCBI taxonomy): Bacteria > Pseudomonadati > Pseudomonadota > Alphaproteobacteria > Hyphomicrobiales > Phyllobacteriaceae > Mesorhizobium > Mesorhizobium sp. M1307. Next base: position 133,458 of record NZ_JAMYLR010000011.1, read on the forward strand.
CGTGCGCGGCCGGCATTCAGGCGATCGGCGATGCGGCTCGCCTAATCCGCGCCAACGAGGCCGATATTGCCGTGTGCGGCGGGACGGAAGCATGCATGAATCTTGTCAGCCTCGGTGGGTTTGCTGCGGCACGCTCTCTTTCGACGTCCTTTAATCACCGTCCTGATGAGGCCTCCCGACCGTTCGACAAGTCGCGGGACGGCTTCGTCATGGGCGAAGGAGCCGGCATGCTGGTCATCGAGGAATTGAGCCACGCGCTGGCGCGCGGCGCAAGACCGCTGGCCGAGCTTGTCGGCTACGGCACGACGGCGGATGCTCATCACGTCACCTCCGGTCCCGAGGACGGCGACGGTGCGCGCCGGGCCATGGAGATCGCAATCGCCCAAGCAGGGATTTCGCCCCGCGAGGTTCGTCATCTCAATGCCCATGCGACCTCCACGCCGGTGGGCGACCTGGGTGAGATCGAAGCGATCAAGAGCGTGTTCGGGCGCGATTTCGCGATAGCTGTCAGTGCATCGAAATCGGCGACCGGACACCTGCTCGGAGCCGCCGGCGGGCTTGGAGCAATCTTCGCAATCCTGGCGCTCAGGGATCAGATGGCACCGCCGACCCTCAATCTGAGCGCTCCCGATCCGGCCGGCGACGGGATCGACTTCGTCGCAAACCGGGCCCGGCCGATGGCGATGGGCTATGCAATCTCCAATGGCTTCGGCTTCGGAGGCGTTAATGCCAGCGCGCTGTTCCGGCGCTGGACGGATGATCTGGCCGGCGCGAGTACCGGAGGCGCTCATGATTGATGCCTTTCGCTCCGACCTGTCGTGCTTCTCCCACGCCAATCCAAAACGAAGAAAGAAGTGACCCTCCATGAACAAGACCAATCTAGGCGTCGCCCTGGTGACGGGGGCATCCAGCGGTATCGGGCACACAACGGCCAAAGCCCTGCAGAACGCGGGCTTTCGCGTGTTCGGAACCAGCCGTCGCGCGGTCGTCGACCGATCCGATGGCGTTACCATGCTGGCCTGTGACGTGACCGATGACACGTCCGTGGCGAAACTTGTCCAGGACGTGCTGGCCGAGACCGGGCGCATTGACCTGCTTGTCAATAATGCCGGCGTTGGCCTGCTTGGTGGCGCGGAGGAGTCCTCGATGGCCCAGGCCAAGTCGTTGTTTGACGTGAACGTCTTTGGCGTTATGCGAGTAACCAAAGCGGTGTTGCCGACAATGCGCCGCCAAGGCAAGGGCAGAATCGTCAATTTGAGCTCGGTGCAGGGGTTCATTCCAGCTCCCTATTTCGCGCTTTATTCGTCGACCAAGCATGCCGTTGAGGGCTACTCCGAATCGCTCGACCACGAACTGCGTACTTTCGGAATTCGCGTCGTGTTGGTGGAGCCCGCCTATACCCGCACCTCATTTGAAGAAAATCTCGCCAGGCCGGATCAGTTGCTTGACATCTATGACTCTGCGCGCGCCGGCATGAATGCAGCTGTGCGGAAAGCGATGGAAAAAGGCGATGCGCCGGAAGTGGTGGCCAGGACCGTTTTGGCGGCTGCGACCGATCCCGCTCCGAAGGGGCGCTATGCGGCTGGAAAAATGGCGCGCCAGGTCAGTTTCCTGCGCCGTTTCGTCCCCGCATCCGCTTTCGACAAGAGCCTGCGAAAGCAGAACGGACTGCCGGTCTGAGGTCGACAACAATGATATTCCTGTTTCGGTCGAGCCCATGCGAGAGCGCGTTCCAGGAGTTCACATTTTTTGGCACTGGCACAGCCGGACGCGCATCTTCGATGCGCGCGCGTCCGCGACCGAGCCCTGCGGTCGTTGGCGTTAGATTAGCGCCATGTTATATTGCGGCGCGAAAGAGCGGGGGCCACGTTCCTTTCACACCCGTAAGTGATCCGTATGTGCGATCCCTGCAGACTGGTCGGTATCACGGAAACTCCCGGGCATGGGGTTCGGGAATCGAAGGGGACAAGGGGTAATGCTCTACACGCTCGTTATGATGGTCTGCCTGACGGATGTGCCGCAGACCTGTGAACAACGCGAACAGATGGTGGACGGCCTGGCGATGAATCCCGGGACCGCCTTCATGCAGGCGCAATCGCTGGTAGCCCAGTGGATCGAGACGCATCCCGGTTATTTCGTTCAGCGCTGGCGCGTGCTGCCCGGCCGTGGATCGTGATATCCGCCGCGAAGATCGAATGAGGTTCTATTTCTTCGCGGCGAGCGTTTCCGAGACGGCCTTGGACAATTGATAAAGCCGCTGCTCGATTATCGTCGGCACTTCACAGACGTAGGTCAGTGATTGGACGCGTTCATTGAAAATTCGCGTTGCGAATTTCAGCTGTTCGGTTCGCCGATCGATCTCTTCGGGATCTGCATCCGGCTTTGCCCGCAATGCATCGACATCGGACGCTTCCTTGCGCAACGCGGCGGCCATTTCGAGCTGCTTGTGGGCGTAGCGGGAAATACCGGAGATCACCTGCGAACGCTCTGCGTCCAGGTGGTCGAACATGCCTTGCACCATCATCGCCATTTTGGGTGCACGTTGCTCGGCCGGCAAGGAGGCCGCGAAATCCCTGATCTTCTTTTGAGCTTCCGCAATCGGCATCCGGCGAGCTGCCACTTCCTCGATCAGGGCGGAGATGGTGGGGTCCTTCGACCAGTCCTTCGCGGCTGAAGGAAGATCCGGTCCGCTCCAGATCTGGCCGAGCGAGAGTTGCGGCACCTTGCGCTGCATGCAGGGCCAGTCTGGATCGGGGTTGGCTGCCATGGCGTTGACGCCCGGCGCGAGCATGGCGACCAGAGCCAGACCGCGAACATGGATCGCCATCAGGCATTTCCTCCCGTGTCCTGTTTGCGGGTCATCAGGCCGCGCGAAGGGTCGTAGGCGATGATGGCGGCGGCAAGGAACAGCAGCGTGCAGCCGGCAACGACGCCCAGCGACAGCCAGTCAACCTGGCCGTAGAAGGCGAAGCGGATCAGTTCGACGGCGTAAGTAAATGGATTGGCGAGGCAGATTTTGTAGAGCAGGGGGCTAGCCTCCTGGATACGCCACAAGGGATAGAGTGCCGGAGAAGCGAAATAGCCGGGAAAGATGACGAAGTTCATGATGCCAGCGAAGTTTTCGAGCTGCTTGATCATTGAGGACAGAAGCATGCCGAGCGCGCACAGCATCATGCCTGACAGGAACAGCGCCGGCAGCACGGTGAGATAGCCAAGCGGCGGCGCCTTGACGCCCCAGAACCAGGCAACGATCAGGAACGCGTAAACCTGCGCGATCGACACGGCGACACCGGCGAGCATCTTCGAGATCAGTAAAAACCATCGCGGGAAGGGGCTGACCAGCAGGGTGCGCATGTTGCCCATTTCGCGGTCATAGACCATCGACAGCGAAGACTGCATGCCCGAAAACAGCAGAATCATGCCGCACAGGCCCGGCGTGATGTAGACCTCGTAGAGCACGTAGGTCTTGTAGGGCGGGATGATCGATACGCCGAGCACCTGCCGGAATCCGGCGGCAAAAATGAACAGCCAGACGAGCGGCCGAACCAGCGAGGATATAAAGCGCTCGCGCTGATGCAGGAAGCGCAGGCACTCCCGCACGACGATCCCTTTGAGGCAAACGAGGTAGTGGTGGAGCCCAAACTGTTCGAACTTCACCGGCGTGAGGGCGGCGACTTTTGCGGGCATTGCGGGAGCGCTCATGGCGACATCTCCGCGATGCCGCTTGTTTCGTTGCGGTTGAGCCTGGAAAAGGCGTCGCGGATCGAACTGGCACCGCTCGTCGCAACGACATCGGCCACCTTACCCTTGGCAACCAGGTCGCCCTGCCGCAGCACGACGACATGGTCGCCGTCTTCGACCTCATCGATCAGATGCGTCGCCCACAGCACACCGATGCCCTCGGTTTCGACGAGTTTGCGGATGGTGGCCAAAATGCCCGCACGCGACTGGATGTCGAGACCGACCGTCGGCTCGTCGAGCAGCAGCAGGGAAGGGCGGTGGAGCAGCGCCCGCGCGATCTCGATGCGCCGCATTTGGCCGCCGGAAAGACTGCGTGCCTTGTCATGCTGACGGCCCTGCATGTTGACTGTATCGAGCAGCGCGGCGATGCGCTGTCGGGCTTGGTGTCCATCAATGCCATGCAGCGAGGCGTGGTAGGAGAGGTTCTGGTGGACGCTGAGGTCGAGGTCGAGCGTACGTGCTTGGAATACGATGCCGACACGCCTGAGCGCTTCGCCCGAAGCGCGGCTGACGTCATGTCCGAAGATGCGGATCGATCCGCGGCGGGTGCCGTAAAGATGGCTGATCAGTGAGAACAAAGTTGTCTTGCCGGCCCCATTGAGGCCGAGCAGAACGGTGAAAGTTCCCGGCGCGATCGAGAATGAGACGTCGTGGAGCGCTCGCTTCGGACCATAGGAATGGCTGATGCCGGCAACATCGAGCGCTGCCACCTCCTCTCCAGCTCCGCTTGTCCTCACATGCTGCATGCCGCTGGCTCCTTCGGGGCGCGCTGGTTATCTAGTGCACTTGCAACATCCCCGCGGCAAATATTCATCACGTCGGCCTCCCTGATCATTGCTGCGGTCTAGTGGGGCGATATTGCCACGCCCCAAGGCTGCTGGCCCACCGTAACCGATTGAACCGGCTCGTCCGTCGCCGTGTCGATGAAGGTGATGTCGTTGGAATTGCCGTTGGTGGTGATCAGCGTCTTCTGATCGGGGGTGAAGTCGAGATGCCAGACGCGCTGGCCGACCAGGATGTATTTTTCCACCTCGTAGGTCTCGGTGTTGATGACTGCGACATGGTTCGCTGGGCCGAGAGCGACATAGGCTTTCTTGCCGTCGGCGCTGATCGCGATGCCGACCGGCTGGATGGTTTCGGGCCGCAATCCCGCAATCGCGAACTGGATCTTCTTCACCACCTCGCGTTTGAGACTGTCGATGACGCTGACGGTACCGCCGATTTCGGCACTGACCCAGATCTGTGATCCGTCGGGCTTGAATTGCGCAAAGCGCGGACGCGTGTCGACCAGGACGTTGTCGGTCACCTCATGGCTGTCGGTGTCGATGAAATGCGCCATGCTGGTGGTTTCGGAGGTGTTGACCATGGTTTTGCCATCGGGACTGACGGCCATGCCTTCAGGCTCCACCCCAACGGGAATCTCGGTCATGACCTGCTTGCTCTCGACGTTGATCGCGGTGACGAGATTGTCGTCCTCGTTGGCGACGTAGAGCGTCTTGCCGTCGGGCGAAAGCACGAACAGTTCGGGATCGGGGCCTGATGGCAGCGTGCCAACGATCTGCAGCGTCGCGGTATCGATGATTTCGATCGTATCGTCATCGCTGGCGCACAAATAGATGAACTTGCCGTCATGCGAGATGGTGATACCGCGCGGCCTCTGGCCGACTTCGACGGTCTTCACCACTTGCATCGTCGCCGTGTCGACGACCGTTATCGTATTGTCTTTCTCGTTGGAGACATAAACGGTGTAAGCCCACGCCGGATTGGCCATGAAGCCGAGAATGGCGAGTGCGCAAGCTCGTCTCTGCACGAAAATTCCTCCCGATTGGTTCTACTTAAGGACGCATTTCGTTTCCGGCTGATCGACGCCGAGCGTATCGAGCTCGGAGATCTGGTGGAGATAACCCTCCTGTGGCGATGTCGAGACCACGGATTTGGTGTCGCCGAGCAGGATTGGCTGGCGAAGCTGATGGTTCCACTTGCGGAAGGTCAGCTTCTGTCCCTTGAAGGCGGCGACCGAGAAATCGTCCGAGCGGATGTAGTCGCTGATCTTCTTCGGATCGTCGCCATTGGTCCGTGTGCTGGCTTCGCCCACCGCCCGCACCGCCGTCCAGGCCGACATATCCTTGGACAGCATTCGCCGGCCGGTCGTCCTCAGGAAACGGCTTTGCATTTGAATGCCACCCCATTGCTCGCTCGCGGGATGCCAGGACGATGCGACAAGACCGGCCGTGCCGGCGACCAGCCGCGGTGTCCAGGTGCGGTAGGGCACATAGGTTCCGAACACCTCGCTCTCATCGGCGACAAGCACCACGTCATGCTCCGGCAGATCCTGCGTGAACACGGAAATCTGCTGCTGTATCTGCGTGGCGCCGGTGTCGGTGCGGCGCGCCGTGCCGGTGTCTTTGAACTCCTTCTCGGCGACGATCTGACCGCCGAAGCGAGCCGCCGCGCGGCGCAACGCGGCCGCATAGAGATGATCCCGCTCATGCGAACCATAGAGCAGCACCCAATTCGGCCATTTCTTTATCACGAGATACTGCGCCAGCGCGTCAGCCAGCATGCTTCGTGTCGGCGCCACATGGAAAATGTTTATGCGGCAGTCTTCCTCGCGCAGGCTGTCGTCTGTGGCACCGACATTGAAGACCAGAACGCCCTTGTCGCGGGCGATGTCGGCGATCGACAGCAATTGCCTGGCCGAGAGGTCAGCGACAATATAGCGGTCACCTTTGGCAATCAGATCGTTGAACGCCTGAACCGCGTCGGCGTCCGGCTTGACCTCGGCTATGTCGAGGCTGAATTTCTGGCTGAGGAACTTTCCTGTCGTGTTGTTGTCGCCGATCGCCACATTGGCGCCGGCGACACCTTCGTCGCGTGGCGGCAGGTCCAGCAGGGAAAGCGCCAGTTGCGGCGCGTAGGCCCGCAAATAACCTATTCTGATTTCGGCTATCTTTCTTTCCGGCCTGTCGGCAGCGAGCGGTTGCTTGCCCGTCACTTCCTGGGCCATCACGCCTGTAACGTTGGCGGTCTGGAAAAAAAAGCACAAAAAGGCCGCGAGAGTGCCTGGCACCGCGCTCGTCATCGATAAAACTGCCCATTCTTGCACTAAAGTCCGATTGTTCCCGGACCAGCGCGAATTCAAGGTGCCCACAATGAGCTTAGCGGACGCCACAAGATTTATCAAAGCCCCGCAAGTGGACTTACGTGTCTGCTTTAGTCCTATTCCTTTTCGCGGGGATACGGCGATGAATGAGCGTATTGCGGTCTCATCCGCAGCAATGGCGGAATGAGAAACTCTATGGGTCGTCATGGGAGGATTGCCTGATGAAAACGCGCGCCGCTGTCGCCGTTGCCGCCGGAAAGCCGCTGCAGATCATGGAGGTCGACCTCGAAGGTCCGCGTGATGGCGAGGTGCTGGTCGAGATCAAGGCAACCGGCATCTGCCACACCGACGAGTTCACGCTGTCGGGCGCCGACCCGGAAGGCCTGTTTCCGGCGATCCTCGGCCATGAGGGCGCCGGCATCGTCGTCGACGTCGGCAAGGGCGTCACCTCGGTCAGGAAGGGTGACCATGTCATCCCGCTCTATACGCCGGAATGCCGGCAGTGCCCGTCCTGCCTGTCGCGCAAGACCAATCTGTGCACCGCCATCCGCGCCACGCAGGGACAGGGCTTGATGCCCGATGGCACCTCGCGCTTCTCGATCGGCAAGGACAAGCTGTTCCACTACATGGGCTGCTCGACCTTCTCCAACTTCACCGTGCTGCCCGAGATCGCGGTGGCCAAGGTCAATGCCGACGCCCCGTTCGACAAGATCTGCTACATCGGCTGCGGCGTCACCACCGGCATCGGCGCTGTGATCAACACGGCCAAGGTCGAGCAAGGCGCGACGGCGGTCGTGTTCGGCCTCGGCGGCATCGGCCTCAACGTTATCCAGGGCCTGCGCCTTGCCGGCGCCGACATGATCATCGGCGTCGACCTGAACAACGACAAGAAGGAATGGGGCGAGAAATTCGGCATGACGCATTTCGTCAATCCGAAGGAGATCGACGGCGATGTCGTGGCTCATCTCGTCAACATGACCAAGCGCGGCGCCGACCAGATCGGCGGCGCCGACTACACGTTCGACTGCACCGGCAACACCAAAGTCATGCGGCAGGCGCTGGAAGCGTCGCATCGCGGCTGGGGCAAGTCGGTCATCATCGGCGTTGCCGGCGCCGGCCAGGAGATCTCGACGCGGCCGTTCCAGCTGGTCACCGGCCGCACCTGGATGGGCACCGCCTTCGGCGGCGCGCGCGGCCGCACCGACGTGCCGAAGATCGTCGACTGGTACATGGCCGGCAAGATCGAGATCGATCCGATGATCACCCACACGCTGAAGCTCGAGGACATCAACAAGGGCTTTGACCTGATGCATGAAGGCAAGTCGATCAGGAGCGTGGTGGTTTACTGAGGAGAAGAAAGCCGCCGGCTAACCAGCCAGCGGCCGAAAAATGCAGATGTTCAACACGGGAGGAGACAAAAATGCCGGAAAAACTGCATCCTAAAATCGACAATGGACTGCCACGGGAAAAGGCCGACTTTGCCGGCGGCACGCTGGTCTGCGCCTGCACCAGCAACCCGGTCAAGGTGAAGGTCAAGGGCCAGATCGCCCATAACCATGCCTGCGGCTGCACCAAATGCTGGAAGCCGGAAGGCGCGCTGTTCTCGGTCGTGGCGGTTGCCGGTACAAACGACGTGACGGTGACCGAAAACGGCGACAAGCTGAAGATCGTCGATCCGGGCGCGCTGATCCTGCGCCATGCCTGCACCGGCTGCGGCGTCCACATGCACGGCCCGGTCGAGCGCGACCACGCTTTCAAGGGGCTGTCGTTCATCCATCCCGAGCGCTTCCAGGAAGACGGCTGGTCACCGCCGGGCTTCACCGCCTTTGTCTCTTCGATCATCGAGTCCGGTGTCGATCCGAGCCGCATGGACGGCATAAGGTCACAGCTGAAGTCGATCGGGCTCGAACCTTATGATTGCCTCAATCCCGGGCTGATGGACTATATCGCCACCTGGACGGCCAAGAGATCCGGCGCGTTGCCGGCCTAACGACTGATCAGACACTATCCTTGGGGGCCGGACGAAATCGCCCGGTCCCAGGCGTTGGAACGAACGCAGGCGAGCGCGTAGACGGACACGCTTCGTAAGTCATTGCAGACGTGCTGTCAGCCTCAGGGGGCGTTGGGCTCAACGGGGAATACGCTGAAATTGGTCCAACCGGGTCGCATAGCTTCAAGATCAGCGACTGCGATCAGTTGGTTCTGGCTTGGCGCGGCCCAGATCGTGGACTAGCTTGGATATCGCAGGCAAAGTCGCGCCCAAAGCGCGATGGCGGCAAGGTGGTGCTCCTTACCAGCGCCTAGCGGGCTTGAACGGCAGCACCATCAGCTTGCTGCGTTTTGTCCAGGAAACCAGCCCGTATACCAGCGCGACCCCAGACCAGCCGATACCATCGGTGCGGCTGCGAACAAGGCGGGCGTCGGGGAAGCGTCGTGTGGCGACCGGCAACAGTGCGAAAGCCGGCGGTCACTGGCTGTCACGCGAAGCCGGAAGTCGATCACGACCTGTCTCTGTTTCAATGGATCCGTCGCCGGCACATTCGGCCGATTTGGGCCACCGGGCAAGGCATTGCATTTCAGAACAGCCACATCTGCCGCGTGGCGCCGCGGAAATCATGGGCACATTCTGCTTTAGCCGGCCAAGATGGCAATGTACTATTTGCCAATAAGCTGGCCATGGTTGCAGGACTATTCTAGGCCAGACCAAACCGAAATGAAGCTGATGACCGATCGCGCCAGGTTCCTGATCATTGACGACCATCCGCTGTTTCGCGAGGCGCTGCATAGTGCCGTGCAGATGGCCTATCCGGAAGTCGACACGGTCGAGGCACGCTCGATTGCCGAGGCGCTCGAGCTTCTGACCGATGCCAAGCCGTTCGACCTGGCGCTGCTCGATCTCAGCATGCCCGACGTGCATGGGTTTGACGGGCTGCTGCAGCTCAGGACGCGTTATCCGCGCCTGCCGGTGGTCATCGTCTCCGGCTATGAGGAACCGAAGATCATTTCCGAGGCGCTGTCCTACGGTGCGGCCGGCTTCATCCCGAAATCGGCGCGCAAGAGCGACCTTGCCGCCGCCATTCGCTCGGTGATGGAAGGCGCGATCTATGTTCCCGAGACTTATGAAGGCCGGCCGCGCGACGCCGACAGCACCGACCGCGCCGAGATGGTGCAGCGCCTGGCTACGCTGACGCCGCAGCAGCTCAAAGTGCTGCAGATGCTGCGCCAGGGCCTGCTCAACAAGCAGATCGCCTATGAGCTGCAGGTCGGCGAGACCACCGTCAAGGCGCATGTCTCCGAAATCCTGCGCAAGCTCAACGTCTACAGCCGCACCCAGGCGGTGATCGAGGTCTCAAAGCTCGACAATGCCGAGCTGTTTCGCGATCCGGCGGGGTTTTGAGAGCGCTCGCTAAAAAGCGCACTGTCACCGTAGTCGACCGCACTCGTGTCACCGCAATCGGACTAGACTAGCGACGGCTCTCACGTTCCTGACACCAACTAAGCAACCCGCGGCTCTCTAGTCAGATCAAATTCACGCGGCGATTGCTCTGCAGCAGTTAGCCGCTTTCCCTCGTCTAGTAAAATGGCGGCCCCGGGTCCAACGTAGAATGCTTTAATTTTACTAAATTGCTTTTTGAATGCTCTATTAAAAGTCTTCATTAGCTCCTGAGCGAGCGGCGTGTCGGAGACCGTTGCCACGCGGCCATTTATCACAACATCTTCAGCCCATCGCCCACCAGGGGAAAAAGTTACTGTGTCCGGATTGCTAAGCTGATCTAGCGAATACCGGATGCCGGAAGGTGTTTTTATCGGCCTCACCTCAATGGGCACAGCGTGGCCAGTGACAAGAAATGATCGACCGCTAGAAGCCTATTCAGTGGTTGATTGCCCAAGAGTTGGAATTTGCATTCTATTGCTAAAAGGGTCGAATTCCATCTTGGGAAAATGACCCATGAGGATGTATTTTATCGAAATTTCACGTTCTACTGCCTCCAATACGGGAAGAAGATCGTCCTTTAGCGCGAAGAAGTGAATCTGCTTCATATGAATTACCGCCTAGGCACAAGTAATGGCTGGAACACGGTTACCCGTGTGCTGGGAAGATACGACCGTTCAAGCCAGCAGATGTGCCAGCAACGCCCTCAGTTGCGCTGGTTTCAGCGGCTTGCGCATCAGCTCGATGCTGGCGGCGCGGGCGGCCTTGGCGACACTTTCCGAGCCGTCGGCGGTGACGATGAGCGCCGGCACGGCGCGACCGAGATAATCACGGACCTCGGCGATTGTGGTGGTGCCGAGGTCGCCGCCGTCGAGATGCTGGTCGGCTATGACAATATCTGGCAACCAGTCGGTATCGCCAAGCAAGTCGAGCGCGTCACCGGTCGAGGTGGCGGGGCGCACCAGGCATTGCCAGCGCTCGAGCAGGGAGGTCATCGCCTGCAGCACGTCGATGTCGTTCTCGACCAGCAGCACCCTTGTGCCGAACAGACCGTAGCCGCGCGGCCGCTCCATGTCGACGGTGCTGGCGATTGGATCGGCCGTGTCGCCGATCCCGACCGGAACGTCGATATGGAAAATCGTGCCATGTCCGACCTTCGACGAAAACGTGACGGGATGGCCGAGGGCCGCGGCGATGCGGCGCACGATGGCCAGCCCCAACCCCAGCCCGCCGGCGGCAAGCCCGGCATCCGTCGGGATCACGCCGCGATGGAATTCCTCGAACACCGCCTCGCGCTGGTCGTCGGGGATGCCGCAGCCGGTATCGGCGACGTCGATGCGGATCGTGTCGCCGCGATGCCTGGTGCCGACCAACACGCCGCCCGAGCGGGTATAGCGCAGTGCATTGGACAGGATGTTCTGCAGGATGCGGCGCAGCAAGGTTCGGTCCGAACGAACGAGCGCATCGACCGGCCGGAACTTTAGCGTCAGCCCCTTCATCTCCGCGACCGGCTGAAAATCCGAGCGCAGAGACGAAAACAGCGTCTCCAGGCTGACATCGGTGATGTCGGGCTGCACGACGCCGGCATCGAGCTTGGAAATGTCGAGCAAGGTGCGGAGCAGGTCCTCCATCGTCTCCAGCGATCGCTCGACCTGGCGGACCAGCTTTCTGCCTTCCTCGCTGGTCTGTACTTCGGCAAGCGCCGAGACCGACAGATGCGCGGCGTTCAGCGGCTGCAGCACGTCATGGCTGGCGGCCGCCAGGAACCTGGTCTTGGACAGGTTCGCCAGCTCGGCGTTTTCCTTGGCTGCGTTCAAGTCGATGTTCGACTGCTCCAGCCGGCGCAAGGTCGAATGCAGCTCTTCGGTGCGGCTGCGCACCCGGCTCTCGAGCGAAATGGCGGTCTGGAACAGCGAAAAGGCATTGCCTTGCTGGTCCATGGAACGCTCGACGCGGCTGATCAGCGCGGCGTTGATCTTCTTCAGCCTTTCCAGGTCGTCGATGTTCCTGAGCGGCATCCCGGATTTCCTACTCCGCCGCTTCGGCCGCCTTGCGTTCGCCGAAGGCGATGCCGGTGAAGGTCTGGTTCAGATGCATCGAACGGTACTGTTCGCCATAGGTGCCGAAGCCGAGGACGTTGTTGACCTTGTAGAGTTCCGAAATCTCGCGATAGACCTGCCGATTGCGCGCGTCGAGCCGGCGCAGCACGCAGTCGAAACCGAGGATCAGGTCAATGCCGCCAAGCCTTTTGCTGACGTCGCTGAGAGCGGCGCGGGTCGCCTCGACCATGTCCTTAGGCTGGGCGACGGCAAGCACGACACCATCGTCGATGGCGCAGAAGAACGACAGCGAGCCGTCCGCATGCATCTTCTGGATTGAACGGCAGTAAAATTCGCCGCCGACTTTCACCACCACCGGGTGCGAGGCAAAACTCAGTGGCGTCAGCATCTGCGCGACGACGCCGACCGAGGCGGCATATTCTTCGGCGGCAATGGTGGCGTTGAATTCGCGCACGATGCGATGGTCGGGATCGGATGCCGTCACCACCAGCTTCTCGTCGGTGGGAACGAAATTGTCGGTCTTGAACACGTGGAAAGGAATTTCCGTGGTGATCAGCACGATGATGGCGCTGTCGGAGGTCACTTTGCCGTTCGAGATCAGCCGCGTTGTCTCGAATTTCAAATCATCGCCAGCCGACCCGCCGATCAGTGGGATGTCGTCGAGCCCCCAATGGATGGCGGAGGTCACCGCTTCTTCGGCATAAGACAGGCCGTCGATCAAGCAGAGCGCGAAAGTGGTGTCGGCTCGCTCGTGCCCGAGGCGCTCGTGTAACGAACGCCTCAGCGCCTCGACTTCGCCGGTAATCCCGTCCATGCCCGATGAGGACAGATTTTCGACCATGGTGCTGGCTGCCGAAAACGATGCGGAGGGAAGCAGCATAGCCAGGATCTGGCCTTCCTCCAGCCCTTTGGGCGTTATCTCACCGGCCGTCGAGCAGCCGGCATAGTGGAGCGCCGGCGCGTGGCTCTTCAGCGCTTCCGACAGGGCGACGGCCTCTATGAGGCTCTGCGAGAAAAACAGGAGGGCAAACCCGGCGTCAATGGCCGCTGCTTCCGCTGCCACCGCCCGGGCGAACGCATCCGCGTCAGATTCGTCGGTGGTGAGCACCGAAAGGCCGCATGCATAGCGCGTCCGTGACTTGGCCAGCGGCTTCCTCCTCCATTTCCTCCGACGCTTTTTTGTGCGCGTCTGGCGCGCCGGCGTCGAGGTCATTGTTGTCTTGAAGCGGTGCTTTGGCAATGAGCCAACATGATGGATTTGAAGTTTCTGCCGTTTGACGGCGTCCGCGCAGCCACTCACAGACGAAAGGCCGCATCGCACCGCCATCCGTGCAACGAAGGCCCAGCTGAATTTGCCGCAGGCGAATGTCCACGGATCACGGCTGGCAGGCTCGACGTGCCAAGAATGGGGCAGGATATCGCGCTTAGCGGTTGCCGCTTTGGACAGGGTGCCAGTCTAGCCTGGCGGTTGTCGTGGTCAATCCGGGCAGGTGACAGCCTACGCCAATGCGCTCGGCAAGCGGGCCAGGACCGACACCACCGATGCTGCTGTAACGCTGCCTTCGTTGGGTCGAGCAAGCGGCAAGTGCCCGTTGCGCGGCACCGAAGCCGAGGCCCTGGCTGGGCTCGTCGCTCGCCGCCGTCAGATTGTGCGGATGATCGCAGCCGAGAGAGCTATGCCCGCACCGCCATGGCAACGCAGGCACCAAAGAGCATCCAGCCAAAAGGAAAAAGACCGGCTGGAGAAGGTGTTGTTTCGCGGTTATTTCCGATCGCTTAGACTCAATTAGGCGACTTTGAGATCTTTCATCGCCTTTTCAACGACATCCTTGATCGGCCTCGATACATCTTCGGCAGCCTTGGTCGTCACGGCCTGAAATTCCTTGGCCTGCTCGACGGTCTTTTCGAGCTGCGTGCGCAAGAAGGCAGTCTGGAGTTCGATGAACTCGGACGGCGACTTCACGGCAACCAGGGCTTCGAGGTGCGAGAAGCCGGCTTCGGCATTGGCGCGCAGAGCAGCAATTGTCTTCAGCGACAACTCGTTGCCGACGGTCTTGGCGGTTTCGAAGCTCGACTGCAGAGCCTTCTGGGTCGTCTCGGTGCCTGACGCAAATTTCGCATAGGCTTCTTTCGACTGCTCGACGCCCTTTTCGGCGACAGCGCGGACCTGGTCGGCAGCCTTCGACGCGTCGAAGGTGGGGAATGAGGTATTTTCAACGGTGTCAGCGGTCTTGGCCATAGTTTCCATCCTTTCCGGTGGACGGCCTTTCACAAAAGCCGTCTCGTTCACTTACGAAACTGACGTTACGGCATTTATAGTGCATTGCAATATTTTTGTGCGACGCACCATCCCTCTTCCAGCGTTCCGAGGGGGCATGCGGAGGGTCGGTGGCATCTCGAGATCGCCGGTTCTGCAGGAAGAACTCTTCTGGACGGACCACCTGATCCAGCATAGCCTCGCAACAGAGCACAACGTTTTGCCACCTGGGTATCTACTTCAGCCGCTATTCGGCAACCGTCCAAGTCTACGTCAACGAAAGCGTTAAATTCGTGCGCCGCAAACTTTCAGTCGGCGTACCCGCTGGGCACAAGGCGATCGCTTTCCTTAGCGCGCCATCGAGAAGTTGCCTCGATATGGCGGTGGTTGACGCGAAGGCGCGCCTCAACCGCTTCCAGTGCGCCGTGAAGTGACCACCCCTGGTGGTCTATCGGTTAGCCAAGTTCCGGATCAGTGCGGATGCCTGAAGAAGACAACCGCTTTCTATCATCCAGGCATACAGTCCCACATGATCCGACGGGCTGAGGCCGGTGGGCAAATGCACGATAGGCATTCGAACCGACTCATCGTCGATCACCAACTCAACGGATCGAAGATCCGGTGGCACGTTTCCGGGAATTGCCAAAATTGGGGTGTCCTTGTCCCAGACCAAGCTTGTCGCCAGCGACTCTTCATTATAGGCAACCGAAACATCCGCCCTGTGCCCCGGTGGGCGCCAAAGCTCCAGTTTGAGGTCATAAACGCAGCCTGTCAGACGATTTTCGACCGGCACCATCCAAGGTTCCAAGGTGGCGGCCGTCGTGTCGGAAACGCCACGAGACCCACCTATGGTTTGGAGCTGACCAGCGGCATTCCCCAATAGATCCGAAATCGCAGTCAAACTCGAAGAAGCGCCCGCCGCCCCGTTAGAGGTTGATCCAGAACCCGATGCGTCGTCAGTCACCACAACATCCGCAGGTCCCGGCAACGCAGTGACCGAGCCATCGTCACCCATCAAAGTGACAGTCGATCCACCCTCGATATGCACGAGGTCGCCCAGTCTGAACAGTTTGCCGAGCTGAGGGCTGTCCGCGGGAGGATCGACAGCGACAACGACATACTCGCTGGCCGCAAGAGCGCTCGAGCAAGAACCAACTGCTGCGATGGCCGCAGCCAGTAGGAAAATGATTTTGGGTTGCCGATACATGACGCACGTTCAACCATACGCTTGTTTTACTTGCCTTCAAGATAGATCCTATCGCCAGCCTCACCCTGCTTCAGTCTTCCAAGGTGATAAGCAACGAGGCCATCGTTGGGATATTGAATGGCCAGCGATGCAAAGGCAGCAGCGGCAGTCTTGTCACGCGCGGACATCAGCAAATAAGCTTGCGAGTAAGCCTCCACCATCTCGCGATTCATACGCCCGTCCTCCAGCAACTCGAAGGCTGAGATCCACTCAGTCTTGCCTTTCAGACACAACACACCGGATGGCCGAAGCAGGTAGTCATCGGAAGAGTTCGCCACCTCCTCGCTGATGCAGTTCATGGTACCTAGAAACTTGTTCGCGCCTTCGAGCCTGGCAGCGGTGTTCACCGTATCGCCCATGGCCGTGTAGTTGAAGAATCGATTGCCCCCAAAATTTCCGACAACTGCAGGTCCTCGATGGACGCCGATACGAGTGACGCCAACGTCGTGGCCTCTAGACTTTACATCTGTCCGAAATCTTCGAGACATCGCGACGGTAGCGAGCGTTAGTTTTAGGGCCCTTTCGGCTTGGTCCTCCTGCACACCCGGTGCACCAAAAAAACCAATGACTGCATCGCCTATCAGTTTGTCTATCGTGGCTCCATGTTCAATGAAGAGACCACAAACCGCATCGAGGTATTCATTCAGAACCGCAGCAAATACCTCTGGTTCCGTCCGTTCGCCCAAACTGGTGAACCCCTCAAGGTCGGTGAACACGCACGTTATCAAGCGTTCGGATCCGCCGAGGCGCAGTGACGCCGGCTTGCTGACTAGCTCTGCCACGACTGCCGGGCTGAGATACTGAGAGAACGCGTTCTGGACGAAACGCCTTTCTTTCGAGTCCCGGTGCCATGCCAGAATTGCGACGAATCCGGAGAGCCCTAGCAGCAGCATCGACGGCGCGACCATTGGTAACAGAATCCCGGCCTTGGCAAACGCGGTTGCTTCTAAGATCAAAACCGAAACGACTGCGCCGATGATGACCATAGGTTTCACCAGCACTGATATGCGGAGCCAAGCGACCCAGATGCAGAGCGCCGTCGCGAGAACGAAGGGCCCAAACGCCGCCACCGCCCCTGGCGTAATGATTTTGTCGCCCTTGATCAATCTCGCCAGCGCATTGGCATGAATAACCACACCCGGCAGCGCTCCGGCAACAGAGCCGTTCAGCACGGCAAAGGGGGTTGCATGACGATCCTGCAGCGGGAGGTCGACGCCGATCAAAACGAACTTCCCGGCGAACCAGGCCGGGGGCGCGAAAGCGGCGGCGTGTGCCGGATATATTGTCCATCGTGCCGGATGAATGCCTGTAGCCCGATAGTAGACCATCTTCTCCGCAGCTTGCGATGCCGATATGCCGGCGGTCTGCGCGAGCGCTGATGCAAAGCTAGGTTGCCAGTTGCCATTCACCACGCGCCCTGGAAATTCTTCCCGCACAACCGCGTCGACCCTATCATGAGACAGGGCGGCCAGTCCGCGGATGGCGCTTGGCGCGAAGCGACTAAGATACGACAGTTGCTTGTCGGTAAGGTCGTCGTCGTGTGATGCAGATGCGACAATTACCGGACTTTCGGCCGCCTCGATAACCTCAGCTAGGCGCCGATCCTTTTCTGCCTCGGTTGGCTGATCGAAAAGCAAGTCAATGCCTATTGTTCTCGGATGAGCCTTATCGATTCTCTGCACAAGGTCGGCCAAGGCACCCCTATCCAGCGGCGATCTATAGGGAAACCTTTCCAATGTCTGCTCTGTGATCGTTACGATCACGATGTCTGTCGGGGGCGCGACGAAGGGCGAGATGGTCGTCATCAAGACGTCGCGCAGCAGTTTCTCGCCTGAGGGAGAGAATGTGGCAATGCAGGCGCCCAGAATGAAAAAGAATCCGAGCGACGCGAGAAGGCGCCCTTTTTGAACCATTCCGATCGGCGTGAAGACGGCCAAGCTGCGTGCAATTCGTTTCGGTGTCTATCGGCGTGAATCTACACAGCATAGACCGCTGACGAACTGTGGGCTAGCGGTGGGCCCTTCGCTAGATCCGCTGGACTTGACACTGCGAAGCACCGGGCTCAGTCTCGCAAGACTGCTCCGGTTTTATCCTGTCCATCGACTGGTGAATCCGCTGCATGAGCTGAGACTAAGGATATACAGCCATGATGGCGCTTCGCTTCGCCATTGCGCTTCTTCTAGTTTCGCTGAGCGCCCAAGCGTGGGCAGAACGGCGCGTCGCGCTGGTCATCGGTAATTCTGCCTATAGATACGCGGTTCCACTTTCCAATCCAAAAAATGATGCGGTGGATATGACCGCAAAACTGCAGGCGTTGGGCTTTGAGGTGGTTGCAGGCGAGGACCTCGATCTGAGCGGGATGCGCGGCACGGTTCGAGATTTCATCGGCAAGCTGGATGGTGCCGACATGGCGCTTCTCTTCTATGCCGGCCATGGCGTCCAGGTGAACGGCACCAACTACATGGCTCCCGTTGATGCGCGGCTATCCACATATAACGACCTCGACTTCGAAGCCGTGCCCATGGACCTCGTCTTGTCGGCCATGGAGCGAACCACGAAGGTCAACCTGGTATTTTTGGATGCTTGCCGGGACAGTCCTTTCTCACAGAACCTTGGGCGCTCGATGGGTACGCGATCAGGGTCGGTCGGTCGGGGCTTGGCAAAGCTAGGCACGGGCGTTGGATCGCTCATAGCCTTTGCAACGCAGCCCGGGAACGTTGCGCTGGACGGCGAGGGAAGGAACTCGCCGTTCACATCTGCGCTGCTGAAGAATCTTGGTACGCCTGGCCAGGACATCTCCCGCGACCTCATCAACGTCCGTAGGGATGTGCTTGAAGCAACCGACGGCAAGCAAGTGCCATGGGACAACTCCTCGCTGACGGGCGACGTCATTTTGCAACCGTTGTCCGGAAACACCGCTGTCACGGCGGGTGCGAAAGGAGGGGACGTAGAAGTCGCCTATTGGGAGACCATCAAGGAAAAAACGGACAAGCGCTTCTTTGAGGCCTATCTCAGACAGTATCCAAGCGGCGCCTTTGCGGCGTTAGCCAGCTTGAAGATCGACGAGATCGAACAGGCAGCAACAGATCGTGGCAAAGCCCCCTCGATTTCCATCGAGGGCGTGGAGGTTGCAGAAGCTCATCCTGATTTAGATGTGACGCAAGCTTTGGCTGATCCGCGCGCGTTGACAAAGGCAACGCAAACAGAGCTAACGCGAGTCGGCTGCCTTGTCGGACAGGCAGACGGCAAATGGGGACCGGGAAGTCGGAAAGCTCTTCAAGCCTTTGCCGAGCAGCGGGGATTGAAGCTTGCCAGCCTGGAGCCGACGAAAGAGGTGTTGCGCGCAATCAAGAATATCCCAGAACGTGTCTGCGCTTCGGTCAAGGTAAAGGCTTTTGATGGCGCGTGGGCACTGACGCGGCGCGCAGGTAATTCCGCCTGCGATTACACTGAACAGTCAACGACAATCTTTATCGATGGAACGGAAATTTCCGCGATGGTGCCTTTGGCCGGAACAATCACCGCCGACGGGGCATTCGACATCTATTTAAGTTTCGTCGATGACGATGGTGCGCCAAGGCAAAACCATATCATCGGCAGGCTTCAAGGTGCGAAAGGCAGCGGTGAGTTTTCTCGAGTCGGAGGCGAGTGTGCAGGTGTCGTAAGACTTGACAAGCGTACTGAATAGGGCCGGCATTTGCGGGTCCGTGCAAACGCCGACCAAACCATTCGGACGTGGTCCGTCTCATTGAACCAACGTCGAAGTCGCGTGGACTTTGCCGTCGTCGCGCACCTCGTAAAATTTGTCGTTGTCAATGTAGATAAGATGACAAACTGGTTTACCTTGGTCTTGTGAACAGGCCTTGTCACCGTCGAAAGTCAAGGGAACTTTGACCTTTATCTTAGTTTTGTTGTTCACCAAAGCTTCGCCAATGATCTGTTTTTTCTTCCAGTTCCAGACAAGAGTGGCAGTTATGGCAGCTCCAGCGTCGTATATAATTACATTTACCTTTTTCCCATTAGCAAAAGTCTTAAATTCTTCCATCGATGCTTTCTTCGCGCTACTTGGTAGATCCTCGGCCCAAGCGGACATAGCAAGTGAAAACGTAGCTGCGACAACAAGCGATAACAGTTTCATCCTATCCTCCCCATCCCCCGCCGGTTTGACTGACATGTCTATATATTCTTAAGCGAGGAGACTGAAAATTATCATGATAACAAGCTTTCAAGAAGCGGAAATCAGCGCGTCCTAGATGTCGTTGGGGACATTTGCTCAAGTTGAGCGAAGCCGCACATTCTAGCATGTTCCCTAGGATTTGCGCTTAAGCCAACGCGTTCTCAGTGTTTACAATGCGCAGGCCGCCCGAGCGTGTGATGCGCGGTGTTTGGATTGCGAGCCTCATTGCACTTACCGCCGCCTATCTTGCCGACCAAGCGGGCCTTGAGGGCATCGTCTCGAAGCGCGCCGACAGCCCGTATCGAAGCGGCCCGACGACGAATTGGCTGAAGACGAAGAGCTTCACAGTCCAGGAATACGAACTATTGGGCGTCGAGCGCGAGCCGGGCAAGGCGGCATTCGCCTTGCTGGCGAAGCCCGGTACCGGAAAATATGCCGGTTCGGCCTTCATCACCTTGAACCAGGAGATGCGCGAACGGCTGTGGAAGCGTGTCCAAGAGCACGCCGGGCCACCGCCGAAGGGCATAAAGCGGCCGGCGACCATGGGTCAGGCCGGGGTGAAAGCCCACGTCAAGCATCTACGGGGCGAGTTCGGATTTCGCCACGCCTCACTGCAGGATTCAGAGAGGAGTGATACCTCCAGCGAACACGGCACGAATTAGCCGGCCTCGCCTCGGACCTACGACGCCAGTGTGCCAGCATGATTCTTTGTCGAGGAGCATTACTCAACGCGCTTTCCAGAATGGCGGGACGTCCATGGCCCGGGTCATTCTCGCACTCGACTTTTTACTGATTACATGGGCGGATGGCCCCGTTGGGGGAGCCGCAGACGCGCTCGGCCGAAGGTGTCTGGCATTTGGTCTGAGATCGATCGGGTCGAAGCCAATTTCCGCCTGCTGCGCTTCACGCTATTGCAAGACATTCAAATTTGAGCTTCCGCACTCATGCTTTCTCGAGAGTATCTCCGTAAGTTTTAGCCGTTCTGAATCGCCGTCGGCGACGATGACGACGAAATAGGAGAACGCAATGGCTCGCAATCACGTTGAACGTCTTGGAGAGTTTAGGGAAATCTTGGTCGCGACTCGACGCGAAGGAGTCCGTAACGTGCACCATACTCGCGACGCAATGCGGGCAAGTGGCTTTCAGATCGGGGACAGCGACGGCTCCAGCTACGGAGCCGAGCTGAAGGTGCTCCAAGAGGAAATTGAGGCAGTCGATCGCGCCATCGAAGACGAGAAGCGGTTGGCCTTGGCCCTCGAGAGCGCGGCTCAATCCCGCCGACCGACTAAACCGAGAATCGTGAAGGGAACATAGAGTCCGGTAAGGCCCTTGGCGCCCGTCGCGTCGATCGCCTTCGGTACAGTGTCGGGCTCGTCGCCGCCGTGGTGCAGCGCCCTAAAAGCGGACGTTTCGCTTTCGTGCCCTTGCGTAACCTAGAGCATTTGCTCGGTAAAAATCGCACCTGTGAACTCCGACCTCGTATGGCGGACCAACAGGTTCGGCCAACATCAGGTGAGATGTAGTCCCAACAAACATGCAGTTCAGACAATCGATTACGCGTCTTTGTTGAAGTCGTGCCCTGCGGCCGATCCGAAAGGATCAGCCGCATCCGGCATCCATCACCTTCACTGACTGAAACACGCTTGATAATCGGGGGCCCCATGTAGACTAAGTTGCATGGACTAAGTCATGGGGCCCGCAATGCGCACCGTCAATATCCACGAGGCCAAGACGCATCTGTGTCGTCTTGTCGACAGGGCGGCCAAAGGCGAATCCTTCATTATTGCCAAATCCGGCAAGCCGATGGTCAAGGTCGTTGCCATAGACGCACCTGCCGCCGGCGAAATGCGCCGGGTGGGGTTTATGGCCGGGCGGTTTTCAGTTCCGGACGATTTTGATCGCATGGCCGATGACGAAATCGAGAAGCTGTTTGGCGGCCATGCATGAAACTTCTTCTCGATACCCACCTTCTGCTCTGGGCGGCGGGCGAGCCCGAAAAGCTTCCGCGTGCCGCCCTCGCTGAGATCGAGAATGCCGATAACCACTTGACGTTCAGCGCCGCAACTCCCTGGGAGATTGCCATTAAACGCGGTCTGGGCCGCCTTGACTTGGAGGTCGATGCGCGTCTTTCCGTCGGGGCCTGATCGACAATGGCTATGATAAGCTGCCATCACCGGCGAGCATGCCATTGCAGTGGAGGGGCTTCCACCCATCCACAAGGACCCATTCGATCGGACCCTGATTGCTCAATCGATTGTAGAAGGCATTACTTTGCTGACCGTCGACGATCTGGTCGAGCAGTATCCTGGGCCCGTCCGTCGTCTCTGATCAAGCTGGACCCCAAGCCCCTCGGTAGGGTAGTCCAGCTATCGCTTCAGACCACCCATGAACGCCTTTACTCGAGCAGAGTCGACCTGGTTCCACCAGACGCCGTCGTGCTTCAGCGCGCTGGCGATGATGACCCCGTCGACAATGTCGAGGATATCCTTGGCATTGTCCGGCGTGACACCGCTGCCGACCAGCGTCGGCAGGCCGGCGGCCTGCTTGATCATACTTATGTAGCCCAAATCCGCGGCGTGACCGGTGCGCTGGCCAGTGGCGATGATGGCGTCGGCCTCGAAGAAGACCAGGTCCTTGACCAGTTCCTCCACCGGGCGGTCGGCGACGATGGCGTGTGCGCCGTGCTTGACGTGGGCATCGGCGAAAATGCGGATGCCGTTGGCGCGCAGCCTGGCGCGGTAGCGTGCCGCGCGGCCCGATTCGCCTTCGACAAAGCCCTCATTGGCGACGTAGGCATTCGCCCATTGATTGACTCGGACGAAGCCGGCGCCGGCTGCGCTGGCGATCGCCAGGGCCGGGATCGCGGCATTGGCCAGCACATTGATGCCGATCGGCCTGCCGAGTTCGCGGCGGATGCGGTCGGAAACGACCGCCATATAGGCCGCCGTCTCCGGGCCGATATCATCAGGCTTGGCGAAGGGGATGTCGCCATGGTTCTCGACGATGACGCCGTCGCAGCCGCCGTCGAGATAGGCCTTGGCGTCGTCGAGCCCGCGCTGGTAGATCGCCTCGATAGCCTCGCCGTCATAGCGCGGCGCGCCGGGCAGCGGCGCCAGATGAACGACGCCGATCACCACCTTTGTGCGGCCGAAAAGGTCCACGAGCGCGTCGCCGCCAGATTGGCCGAGCTGGGTCATGAGAGCTCCATTTGATCGATGAGCGCCGCCATCTCGGAGGCGGAAGGACAGGATGCCAGCGTGCCCGGCCGTGTCACGGCGATTGCGGCGGCGGCGAGCGCCAGCTTCAGCGCCGAGATGACCGGCATGCCCCGGGCAAGCCCACCGGCCAGACAGCCGCAGAACACATCGCCCGCGCCGCTGGTGTCGAGCGCCTCGACCTGCGGCGCCGGCAAACGAAGCGGCTCTTCATGGCCCGGGCCAAACACGAGACAGCCTGCGGCGCCGAGCGTGATGACGACGGTGCCGGCGCCTTCGGCTACCAGCGCATCCGCCGCCGCCGCGATGTCATCCCGGCCAGTCAGGGTTTTCGCCTCGGATTGATTGACAACCAAAACCTCCGCCAGGCCAAGATCGGGAACAGATGCCGCATTGATCGGGCTGGCGTTGAGAACGGTGCGCGCACCGTTTCCCTTTGCCGCTCTGAGGCAGGCATCGGTCACGGCAGTCCGTAAATTTCCCTGGCAGACGAGGATGTCGCCGGGCGCGATCCAGCGGACAAGTGCTGTTTGCGCCACCGGATCGAAGGCTTCGCTGCAGGCGACGCCGCTGACGATGAAATTCTCTCCGCCTTTATCGACGACGATGGTCGAGCGGTCGCTCGGCAGCTCGAATTCGCTCACCTCAAGGTCGGACAGCTCGCTGTCGAGGCGGCTCCTGATCCACGCGCCAGCGGGGTCCTTGCCGAGCGCCGTCCAGAGCGTCACCTCTGCACCAGTCCGTTCTGCTGCGACTGCCTGGTTGGCGCCCTTGCCGCCGACCCCGTCGGCATAGCTCACGGCATTCAAAGTCTCGCCCGCGGCAGGGAAGCGGCCGACGCGAAACACGGTATCGACGCAGGCATTGCCGACGACGTGGACATGCATGGCTCAGCTCTCACCTGTCGCCCAGCCCAGCATCTGTTCGAACAGGGTCTTGTAGCCTGGCCAGGCGATGAATTGCGGCGGCAGCCAATGTGGCCCGACATCGGATGTCCAGGCCACGGTGCGGCCCTTGCCGTAATGGCCGGTGACAAGCAGCGGCAGCGAGCCATAGTCCGACGACACGCTGGCCAGGACCTCGGCCCCATCCTTCAGCGTCACCTCGTTAAAACCGAGCAGGATCGGCCAGTCCGAGCCGAGGCCCCTGAGGATGGGATGGCTCGACCCTGGTTTCGGCACCGGCGCAAAACCTTCGGGAACCTCGACGCGGTCGTCGTAGGCCAGGCAATTCACCGGCAGCACGTCCTCGACCGGCGTCTTGCGGTAGCGCGCGCCGCCATTGATGCCTTGGAAGCTGTAGTAACCGCCGAACATCAATAGACCGCCGCCGCCGCTGACGTAATCGCGGAGCAGGCGCAGGCGGTTCGGCGTCGGCTTGGAGTGGACCCAGGTGTCGGGATGCAGCAGCAGCGTGTTGGCGCCGATGTCGGAGAGCACGACCCCGTCATAGGCCGACAGCGCCTCCATGGTCTGTGGAAAGCCGCGCTGCGCCTCGTGCGCCGGCATGAACGTGACGTCGAAGTCGGTCGCCTTCAGCGCACCCAGCAACTCGTCTGCGCCGGTGTGGTAGGTAACGGTCGGAAACTGGTCGAAACCCTTGATATGGGTCGCGGTCGACACCCAGGATTCGCCGGCAAGTAGGATCTTCTTCTTGGACATTTGAACTCCAGTGTAATTCCAGGCCGCTTAGAGCCGCGCGAATACGCTTTTCGGATTGGCGATCAGCATGCGGTCGATGGCCGGCTGCTCGACGCCGTGGCGTTTTAGGCGCGGTATGAAATGCTTCAGGAGATAGCCATAGCCGAAGCCGCCGAAGCGCGTCAGCATGATCTTGAGGAACACATCCTGCGACAACAGCAGGCGGTCGCCGAAGCCCGCCTCGACAAGGGCGGCGATGGCGCGTGCGTTCTCTTCGTCGGAGGGCGATTGCGCGTCTTGGTCGGCATAATAATAGTCCATGCCGATCATGTCGTATTCGAGGAACGCGCCGCGCCGGGCGAGGCTTTTCTGGTAGTCGGGATCGTCGTGGCTCGGGTTCATGTGGCAGAGCACGGTGTGGCGAAGATCGGCGCTCTCGGCCTCGACGATATCGAGCACCTCGTGCGCCAGCCGCTCCCAGCCAGGCAGATGGATCGACAGCGGCACGCCGGTTATGCGCGAGGCGCGTGCCGAAGCTCGCAGCGACTTTCGTTCCTCGGCGGTGAAATCCTTGCTGACGCCGACCTCGCCGATCAGCCCGGCCATGATCGGCGGCTGCGTCTCGCCGCCGCCGACATCGTTGACGATGAACTCGGTCACGGCGTCCACATCCATTGCCTTCAGCCATTCGGGATGGGTGTGCTCGAGATAGAAGCCGGTGCCCATGACGATCTTCAGGCCGGACATGCGGCTGATGCGAGCGAGCTTTTCGGGGGCGCGGCCGATGCCGATATTGGTGGCATCGACCACGGTGTGGCCGCCCAGCGCGCGATAGCGCTGCAGCTCAGACAGCGCCAGGTCGGCGTCGTCGAGCGAGACGTTGTCGCGGTTGACGTATGGGTTCATGCGCAACTCGCCGATGATCTCGATGTTCACCGGCTGCTCGGCGATCGCCATGTCATCGGGATGGCAGGGGCATTTCCAGCTGCGCGCACCATCGAGCAAGATGTGCTCGTGCATCAGCGTAATGCCCATCTCCTCGACCGGAACCGGGCCGAGCACGGTCATCACATGGCCGGTTTCGACGCCGATTGGCAGCCGTCGCCTGGGCACCGCGTCATCGAACAGATCGCTCATCGGCTCAACGGCTCCGCACCGCGCCGCGAAACAGGCGGAAGTTCAGCCAGATGGCGATCAGGATGATCGTTCCGGTGACGATCGGCGTCAGGAAAGGCGACAGATGCGCCAGGATCAGGCCGTTGCCGATGACGGCCACGGTCAGCGCGCCGAGCACCGTGCCGATGATCGTTCCACGGCCGCCGAACAGGCTGGTGCCGCCGAGCACGACGGCGGCGATGACTTCCAGCTCGAAACCCTGGCCGGCATTCGAAGATCCCGATCCAAGCCGGGCAGCAATGATGATCCCGGCAAGGGCTGCCGCGGAGGCGGAAATCACATAGACGAAGAGCGTCGTCTGCCGCGTGTTGACGCCGGCGCGCCGCACCGCCTCGGCATTGGCGCCGATGCCGGTGACATAGCGGCCGAATGGCGTCTCGTTGAAGGCGAGATAGGCGATGGCCAGGATCGCCAGCGCGATCAGCGCCGGCACCGGCACGCCAAGGAACCAGGCGCGGCCCAGCACGGTGAAAGCGCTTCCGGGCTCGATGGGGATGGAATAGCCGCCGGTGATCAGCAGCGCCACGCCACGGATCACCGAAAGCCCGGCAAGCGTGACGATGAAGGACGGGATGCCCTCATAGGCAATGAAATAGCCTTGTACCGCCCCAAGCAGGGCACCGAGCGCCAACATGGCGAGGATAACGACTGGCCACGGCAGGCCAAACTGCAAAAGCGTCGCCGACAGCGTCGCCACCAGCGCCAGCACGGAGCCGACCGAAAGATCGATGCCGCCAGTGGTGATGACGAAAGTCATTGCCGCGGCGACTATCAGCAGCGGCGCCGACTGCCGCAGGATGTTCAACAGATTGGGCGATGTCAGAAACGCGTCGGTCGCAACCGAGAAGATGATGCAGACGACCAGAAAGAACAGCGCGATCGAGACGACGCTGCCATTGGCGAGCAGCGCATCGCGCCAGGTGCCCCTGCGTATTCGTGAGGGCTGGGCGGTGTGGATCGCGTCGCTCATGCCGGCGCTCCACCGCGATAGCCATTGGTGGCGGAACGCGCACTGAACTTGCGGCCGACGATCAGATTGACCACGTCTTCGATATTAGTGTCGCCGATCAGCCGTTCGGCGACATTGCGCCCTTCATACATGACCTGGATGCGATCGCAGACGAGGAACAGATCCTGCAGCCGGTGGGTGATCAGGATGACGCTGACACCGCGCGCACTGACCGCGCGGATCAGTTCGAGCACCGCCTCGACTTCGGCCACGGCAAGCGCTGCCGTCGGCTCGTCCATGATCAGCACCGCCGGCTCGAACGAGGCGGCGCGGCCGATCGCGATCGACTGGCGCTGCCCGCCTGAGAGGTTTTCAACCTTGAGCCGCGTATCGGCAATGACGATGCCGAGCCGATCGAGCATCTGGCGCGTCTCGTCATGCATGCGCTTCTTGTCGAGAAAGGAAATGCCTGCGATGCGGCGGCGCGGCTCGCGGCCGAGAAACAGATTGCCGGCGACATCGACCGTGTCGCAGAGCGACAGGTCCTGGTAGACCATCTCGACGCGCGCCGCACGTGCGTCCGCCGGCGAGCTGAAGATCACCGGCTTGCCGTCGATCTCGATGGTGCCGGCGTCGGGAACCACTGCCCCCGACAGCACCTTGCTCAATGTCGACTTGCCGGCGCCATTGTCGCCGACCAGCCCCAGCACCTCGCCCGGCTTCAGCGTCAGCGACACGTCATCGAGCGTCTGGATGGCGTTGTAGCGCTTTGAGATGCCGCTCATCCGCACCCGATAGGTCTGGCCACTGCTCATCTGGAATTCCACGCGATTGCAAGGGATCCGCGGCGCAGCCTCGGGCGGCGCCGCGGCTCGGTCGCCGACGCAGTTTACTTGAACATCGCGCGATATTGGTCGACATTCTTCTTGGTCACGATCGTCACCGGGATATTGATGATCGGGTCGATTTTCTCGCCCTTCTTGATCTTGCCCAGCGCTTCGACCGCGGCCTTGCCTTCGCCGGCCGGATCCTGCTGCACGACCGCCACCACCCAGCCGTCGTCGATGCCCTGAACGGCCTGCTTGGTGAGATCCCAGCCGAACACCTTGACGTCGCCGGTGCGGCCTTGGCTGGTCACCGCCGAAACGGCGCCGAGCAAGGCCGGCTCTCCGGTCGCATAGAGCGAGTTCATGTCCGGATTGGCGGTCATCAGGTTTTCCGAAGCGCTCAAGGCGGTCTCCTGAACATTCTGGCCGTCGACCGTGTCGAGGAAGGTGACGGCCTGGCCGCTTTCGGTCACCGCCTTCTTGAAGCCGTCGAGGCGCTGGTTCTGGATGAATGAATTGAGTGCGCCGACGATACCGATCTTGGCCTTGCCGGCCATATCGGTCTTCACATAGTCGGCGTAGAATTTGCCGATGTCCTCGCCGGCCTTGGTGTTGTCGACGCCGATGAACGAAATATTGTCGCCGTCGGGGATCTGCGCGTCGATGGCTATGACGGGAATGCCGGCCGCCTTGGCTGCAGTGATCGCAGGCTTGACGCCGTTGACGTCGATGGCGACCAGAATGATGCCGTCGACTTTCTGCGTGATGTAGTTCTCGATCGCGTCGTTCTGCGCGCTCGGCACATTGTTGGCGTTGAAAATGACCAGCTTGGCGCCAGCGGCGTCGGCTGCCTTTTGCGCGCCCTCGTTGATCTGGTTGAAGAACAGGGCCTGCTGGTTGATGTTGACGAGAGCGAACGTATCGGCAAGCGCCGATCCCATGGCTGCCGAGCCCATGGCAATGGCGGCGGCACAGCCGGCGAGAAGTTTGAACAGACGCATTTCGGTTCCCCTTGCTTGCGGACCAGACCTCGGCTGGTCCCGTTGGTGCTACAGGCACGAGGCAAGCATTCAAGAGACTTGAATATTTGTCAATCCAAATGAACGCAGAGCGTTGCTCAGAAAGTCGCCGGCGTGTTGACCCAGAAAATGCTAGCGCGTTCCTCGCCGATGTTGCGGTAATGATGCGGCAGCTCCGACCTGAACACGAAGGCATCACCGGTGGCGAGAGCATGGCTCTTGCCGTCGACGATCAGTTCGATCCGCCCGGCGAGCACGTAGCCGACTTCCTCGCCGGCATGCTGGATCGGACCTTCGCTCGAGCCCTCTGCCTCGATGTGATGGATGTTGCATTGTAAGAGGTGGCCAGGCGAATACGGGATGATGCGTTCGAGCGAAATTCCTTCGCCACGCCGTAGCGCGTCGAGCGCGATCAAAGGCCTTGCGCCCGCCCGGAATACGATCGCCTCGTCGTCGTCGACTTGCTCGAACATCCAGCCGATATTGGTGTCGAGAACCTCGACCAGACGGTGGAGCATGGGCAGGGACGGCGAAGCCTTGCCGTTCTCGATCTTGGACAGCAGGCTTTCCGAGCAATTCGCAGCCGCGGCCAGCGTCTTCAGCGTCATGCCGCGTGTCTGGCGGGCGAGGCGCAGCCGAGTTCCAAGTCTTGCGGCATTTATGGTGGCGTCCGTTTCTGATTCTGGCCGCCGTCGATCGATTTTGTTCATCTGTTCGCCAACCATTCAACGGTCAAGGGCAACTATCGCGCGAGCAAAAGACCTCGGCTGACGATTTGCAAGTGCTGATGCGTCAAATTCGAGACTGCAGCCGCAGCTACCTCATCCGGCGAATGCCGCTCCCGCATGAACCTGCTGAATGATCCCGCGCCAGTTATCCCTATCGCTTGGCTGTCCATCGTGGTCGAAATCGCCAGCCGTTACCGCGTTTGCGTCACGTGGCGAGTGGACTTGGAACGACAATGCGGGCAAGGCGGGCCACGCAGCCAATCTACACAACCACGGCCGCGCCGACACGATAAAATCTGGACTGTCCCCGAATTTGCGGAGCGCGCCCAGAAGTCACCCGCGGCAGCGCCCCATGGAGTTACGCCCAGGGCGCGCAGGCTCTCGATAGCCGCGACGTATCCAATGAAATCCTGGGGGCAGTCGCGC
Source organism: Mesorhizobium sp. M1307 (assembly GCF_040318155.1). NCBI lineage: Bacteria > Pseudomonadati > Pseudomonadota > Alphaproteobacteria > Hyphomicrobiales > Phyllobacteriaceae > Mesorhizobium > Mesorhizobium sp. M1307. The sequence goes on from NZ_JAMYLR010000011.1 coordinate 163,455, forward strand.
AGCCGCTTGAGCTTCGGCAATTTTGAAGAAAGTCCAACAGAATTAATGAACTAGCACCTTGCTGATGTAAGTTGCGGAAGCGACGCGCGGTTAATGCTTTAGAAGGATAGACACATCGACACGAGGTGCGAAGAAGCAACGCCAATACAGCTGGTTGGTTACAACATATTTATTTTCGCAGATATGGTATTGCCCGTCCGGGGATTCCTGTACACGGTCCCGTGGGATGGTGAAATTATGCGGCAAATAAGTGTACCCGCCGTCTACCCTGGACCGCACCGAAGACCGAGGTATGGCGCGGCAATCTGAACCGCCGCAGCACTTGAATTTGGTCTGTGGGTCAATCTTATCTTCGTACCAATCATGGGCGTTAGCGGCTGTTGCGGCGGCGATACACATCGCCGTGAAGATGAGCCTTCGCATGGCATTCCTCAAGTATCTGGCAGGCGCTGCTCGTTGGGGTTTCCATGTATATTAGCGTTCCATTGAAAATACCATTGGCCTCCGACCGACTTAACGCAGCTTCAGCAACGCTCGCAACGGAAGACCGCATTGGGTCACGTCAGGACGACACTTGCGCCGACCAAAGGTCAGCTCTTGTCGCTCCGGGTTGGAAACCGGACCGTCTGCTCTGCGCCTGATGTCGGCCATAGAGGCGAACTTTGCCTCCGCCCGGAAGCAGACACTGCAATTGACCACGCTGAAGGTCGTGGTCGCGCCAGAGCCTGCAAAGGCACAACTCGGCACACGAGGGCGAACATTCCGCTGCGGAAACAACTTGAAGAAACGCTTCGCGGCCCATAGCATGCCGCGCCATGGTGAAATCTGATCGAGAGGTCAGTGAGATCGGTCGGGTTTTTGAGCCAGTGCAAGGTAGGGAGGATAATAATTATGGCTTCCGAAGTACAGGCAAACAACGGCGTTAACGTAGAGGCGCTGCTCGGCGCACGCGAAGCGCTTACCAACGCCCCGGAGGCAGCGCAGTTCAAGTGGCGCGCGGCCTGCGAATGGAAGGATGGCACCCACAGCCACTCGTCGGTCGAGAGCTTCTACGGTCTCGGCGAGGATCAGCATCGCAAGACCACCTTCACATTCGACGCAGACCATCCGGAGGTCTTCGCTTCCCAGGACAAGGGCGCCACGCCCGTCGAATACGTGCTGGTCGGACTGGCGAGTTGCCTGACCGCCGGCATCGCCGCGGTTGCCCAGAACCGCAACATCCAGTTGAAGTCGGTGAAGGCGACCATCGAAGGCGACATGGATCTCGCCGGAATACTCGGCATCGACAGCGACGTGCGCAACGGCTTCAGCGGCATCACGGTGAAATACAACATCGACGCCGACGCCAAGCGCGAGGACATCGAGGCTATCGTCGCTCAGTCGCAGAAGCGGTCGGCGGTCTATGACATTGTCACCAATCCGACGAACGTCACGGTCGTGGTGAATTGAAAGGCGCTTCGAACCGTAGACTCTCCTGATGAGAGGGTGCGATTAGTTCCGTCACCACAGTGATCGTCGGCGCGGGGCACGCGGGGCTCGCGATGAGCCGCTGCCTCGCGGAGCGCTCTATCGACCATGTGCTGCTGGAGCGCGGCGAGATCGCCCATACCTGGCGCACCGAGCGATGGGATTCACTGCGGCTGCTCACCCCGAACTGGCAGAGCCGGCTGCCGGGCTTCCGCTATGACGGCGACGATCCCGACGGCTACCGGACGATGCCTGAGGTGATCGACTTCCTCGGGAACTATGCCAAGGCGATCTCGGCTCCGGTCAGAACCCACTCGACCGTTACCTCGGTTCGCAGCGACGGGGCGGGATATCTTGTGCGCACTGACCGCGGCGAGTGGCGGTGTCGGACCGTCGTGCTGGCGTCGGGCGCGTGCAACATCGCGCGCCTGCCCGACGTCGCCAGCCGCGTGCCGCCGTCGGTCGCCATGCTGACGGCACAGTCCTACCGCAATCCGGGTCAGGTCGCCGACGGTGGCGTGATGGTGGTGGGCGCGTCGTCGAGCGGCACCCAGATCGCACAGGAGCTGCAGCGTTCGGGGCGTCAAGTGACCCTGTCGGTGGGCGAGCACATCCGGGCGCCCCGCGTCTATCGCGGCAAGGACCTGGAATGGTGGATGGACGCCGCCGGCGTGCTCGACGAGCGTTACGACGAGGTGGACGACATCAGGCGGGCGCGACGGGTTCCTTCGCTACAGCTTGCCGGCACGCCCGACCGCATCACCCTCGACCTCAATGCGCTCAACGACCTCGGCGTCCGGCTCATCGGTCGTCTTGCCGGCATCACCGAAGACGGCAAGGCCCAGTTTGCGGGGTCGTTGCGCAACATGTGCGCGCTTTCCGATCTCAAGATGGCACGGCTGCTCGACGTCATCGACGAATGGGCGCGCGCCAACGGCCTGGACGCTACGGTCGGGCCGCCGGATCGCCCGCCGCCGACCCGTGTCGAGGAGAACCCGCCGCTCGGCCTCGATCTTGCCGGAGGCGCGATCAGGACGATCATCTGGGCCACCGGCTACCGGCCGGACTACTCCTGGCTGGAACTGCCGGTCCTCGACCGCAAGGGCCACGTCCGTCACGACGGCGGTGTAGCGGAACATCCGGGCCTGTACCTGATGGGGACGCAGTTTCTGCGCCGCCGCAAGTCTGCGCTGATCGACGGCGCTGGCGACGACGCGCGTGATCTCAGCGATCATCTGGCATCGTACCTCGGGATCAACGTCTGAGACTCCAGAGGGAACAGGTTGGTTGCCGCGACAACCCCGAATTCTGCGCCCCTGCAGTCATATTCCCAAATGCAGCTTTGGCTTCCAGAAGGGGCGGAACAACTCAATCTTGGGACAGCGGTTCATCACCACTTTCAAGCCCGCTTCCTCCGCCAACTGGGCGGCAGCGTCATCGCGCACCCCAATCTGACCCCACAGAACCTTGGCATTGATTGCGATGGCCTCCTGTGCAACTTCCAACAGATCTTCGGAGCGGCGAAAAACCTCAACCATATCCACAGGCCGGTCGATGGCCGCTAGTGACGCGTACACCTTAAGCCCTCGAATCTCATCCAGACCGGGACTGGGGTTGACCGGGATCATGTCGTAGCCGATTTCGTGCAGCACCCTGAGTACCCCATAGGAAAATTTAGTTTTATCGGGGCTGGCCCCAACCATCGCGATGGTTTTGACCGATTTCAGAATGTCTTGCAGGTAAGCCTCCGAATAGGGCTCATCATGATTCATATGGGTCATTTCTTTGCTTCCAACGGGGTCGCAATATCGGCTTTCAATTCATGAGCGGCCAGCGGGTCAAGGAAGGGGTTGCGATAGAGCTTGTCGTGGCTCTCAACGCCGACCTCCAGCGTGCAGTCGCTCATAGGGCGGGCGACGCAGAGGATTATATAGCCATTGTTGATCTGGCGGTTGTTCAGCGCCCGCTGCGCTTTTTGATCGACTTTGCCGCTGATTATTTTGGCCGCACAGGTTATGCAGCCGCCATACTTGCACCCATACGGCAGATCCACGCCCTGCTCGCGCAAGCTTTGCAAGAGGGGCTTACGGTGATCGACGTCAAAGGCCGCACCGCCTTGATTGGCGAGAATGATGGTGAAGCAGGTCATACCCAGATGTCACTCGTGCAATCACCCCCGGGATAACGGGTTTCGTGGCAGCGGCTTGGTCCATTTGGTTCCTTACCAAAATCAACAACGAATAGCGGATCGATTTCCATGCCGCCGTTTTCCGTATCGCAATTGACCATCAGCATGCATCCGCCATTGGTGCGGATTTCGGGATAGAACTGATTATCCCACGTCGAGAAGAGTGAGGTCGTCACATAAAGGCGCTTGCCGTCGAGGCTGAGCTGTATCATCTGAGGCCCGCCAGTCACTTTCACGCCATTGACCTCAGGCGCACGGCCGAGAAGTCCGCCCATCCACACTTGTCCGGTAAGCTTGGCGTTGTGAGGGTCCGAGATGTCGTACTGACGAATGTCGCCATGCAACCAGTTGCACATATAGAGGTATCGATCGTCCATGCTGAGCAGAATGACCGAGATCACGCCCGGTATTGGTATCGGCCATTCGGGATGCGGCTCATTGCCGACATCGACAATTTTTTCCCATTGCCAGTCACCCGCCGCGTCCTTCCACCAATGGATGATATTTGCAGAAAGGGCCGCGCCAACAAAGCCGTGACTGCTGTCGGGGTTATGATGGAATCGCACTTCCAGTGGGATCAAGCCATCTTCACCGAGATAGAATGTTTGCTTTGGCTCCTTCTTTTCAAAATCCCAGAAATGGATCTCTCGGCCATATTTCAGATGACCAACCTCTTCCAGGTCAAAGCCAGGCATGAAGGTATTGGGCGCGGCCCATTCCGAGCTGACCATTACGTTGTGTCGCGGCTGGTACCAGAAATCATAACCAAACTTGATCCTGCCCATGGAGTTTTCCCAGCGGCCGACAATCTCGAACTCCTTGCTGAGTTGCAAATAGCCGCCGGGGGCATTGCCCTGGGCGTCACCAAGCATGGAAACGATGATGTCCGAGCCGAGGCAATGCACCGTGTGTGGCGCCGACAGGTTAGTCCTGGCTTTGATTTCAGCGCCGTCTATCACCTTGAACAGTGTCGGGCTGCGCGGATCGGTACCGCAATCGACAATATGCAGATTTGACGAGCGCACACCCGGCACGATCAGATATTTCCGCTCCTTGCTCGCATCGCCGTGGCACGACGAACAGGCATTCCAGCCCGAGTGATGAAGCTCATCGCCAATACCCGGCATTTGCAAACGCGAAATCACCTGGCTGTAGGTCGAACTCTCCGGGTCGACATCAATGGTGCACAGATAGTCCGGCTTCTGAATGCCCGTGCCGGTGTAGATGGCAATCGTATAGAGCAGCTTTTCGCGAGGTGCCGTCATCGCCTCGGCTGGAGAAGCATAGCCCGGTCCACAGCAATGATTGGTCATGGGTACTTCCCTTTGAACAGATCACTGGCCAGCCCCAAAGGGGCAAGCTGGAATGTTAGTGCATGCTTGGCATTGGCGCTATGGCCGGGGTGGCTTGTGAAGTGCGCACGTGACGTACAACTTGGCGACAGAGCCCTGTGGGACCACCCAACGCCAGCTTCTTATCCCGAGGGAACGTTGGCGGAGTGATCGGAGAGCAGTGCCTGGACCAAGCCCAAGTGAAAGCCTCCGGCTTCTTTCCACGGTTTCAAGACAGTATTCCAGCGGTCGGGAACGTCTGGGTTGGGTCAGTTCGAGACTTCGAACCCCGGATTGGATGTCTGCATTCTCGCGCGCTTACCGCAATCGATCGGACCGCTTCCGGCCATTACCTGATCCTCAATCGCAATCGCGCATGGTCATCCTATCAGGTTGAGCTACCCATCGGCGCAATGCGTGTGGGGTCTGAGCGGGTGTGCAAAATGAGAGCAAGTCTCCTTGCAATCGCTACCTCGACGCTGCTGAGCGAACCCAGCACTGCGTGCACGATGCCTGGTTCTTTGAGTGCGGAGGAACGAGCACTCGCCGACAGTGTCTTCGTCGGACCGTTGTCCGCTTGGATCATCCGAAGCAGAGAAAAACCGTAGCGCGCGGTGAATCCTCACGCAGCGGGCTGAGGCCACCCAAGCCTCCGGCTCAGCCGCTACAGCCCGTCAGACGCCCGACCAATTCCGGCACGAACCTCTGTCGCTTGGCTACATCCGCCAAAACCTGCTCTGCCTTTTTGGTTGATCGCCTGGGAGTTCGGCCGGCCTTCGCTAACTCGAGCCTGCCTCAGCTTACCTCAGCAACGACTGCCCCCGAGACCGGGTCGGTAAGGCCGAGGTCGCCGCCGAGGTCTTCGAGCATATCGCGGAACGTGTCGAGAATGCCGATCATCGACGGCCGCGCGGCGGCGAGGCTGTCCATGTCCTGCCACTCGCCGACAAAGCAGAATGTGGGCTCGCCAGTCTTGATCAGGGCGCCCTTGCGAAAGCCTGTCGCGTTGAGCGCGATAGTCTTGTGCGCTTCGACGAAGGCCTTTTCTATGTTTGGCTTTGTGCGAAAGCGGACTACATTGTAGGCGGTCATAGCTTCCTGCGATCGATTGGAGCAGCAACTTTTTTGAGCAGCAATCTTCCTGCGGCAGCCATCCTACTACGGGGGGCCTCCAGCACCATGTTGGACGGCGTCTCTGCGGTGCGGCGGAAGCGGTGAAGCCACCGCTGGTGACGACCTCCCTCAGCCTTGCCTCTCCGGCCTGGGCGCCAGCCCCGGAGCCCGACATCCTGCGCCAGCGACGCGGGCGTGCACACAAAGGCGGAGGCGGCATAATAGGCGCGCCCGACCGGGTTAACAGCCAGATGATCGTGCGCGAACGGCTCGACGATCATCCACGTGCCGTCCGGCTTGAGCGAGCTACGAGCATGCGTGGCATGGCGTCGAGGCTGCCGATCTCCCCCACAACAACGGTACAACAACGGGGAGGTTGCGCTCTCTGCCAAAACGCGGCTCCGCCTCGCTTTTTTATTGATCACGACAAAAAAACAACGCTAACTGGCTCCCGCGGAGGGGCCATGCTGACAAGTGATGAAGTGGGAGCGATCCCGTTGTTTTCGGGTTTGCCGGCGGCAGAGCTGGAGCGGCTGGCGCGGACAGCGGCCGATCTTCACCTCAGCCCCGGAGAGTTCGCGATTCACGAGGGTGGAGAGGCCGCGCTGTTTGCGGTTCTCGCCGGCAAGATCGAAGTCCTAAAGACCTTCGACGGCATCGAGCGAACGCTGGGTTGGCGTCTGCCGGGAACGATCTTCGGCGAGGTGCCGATTGCGCTTGGCTCGGGATTTCCCGGTGGCTATCGCGCCGCCGAATCTTCCCGCGTCATGCGCATCGAGGTTCAGCAGTATTATTCCATCGCCGCGGTTTCAAAGGACGTGGCCCAAAAGGTCAGCGCGCTTGCCCGCGAGCGGATGGGCGGGCTGCAAAGCGTCACTGCCGAGCCGCAGAGGCCGCGCGTCACATTGGTCGGCCATCGCTGGGACACGGCGTGCGGCGAACTGCGCCGGTTTCTGGCCCGCAACCAGATTTCGTTCACCTGGCTGTTGCCCGACACGTCGGATGCCGAGGCTTTCTGGTCTGCCCTCGGCAGGCCGGCTCTCGATGGTCCCGTTGCCCGGCTGGCGGACGGGGAGATTATCGAAGCACCCGCCGTGCGCGATCTTGCCATTCGCCTCGGGCTGCAGACGCGCCCGCGCGGCGCCGAGTACGACGTCGCGATCATCGGCGGCGGACCGGCCGGTCTTGCGGCTGCGGTCTATGGCGCCTCCGAGGGGCTGCGCACCATCGTCGTCGAACGCGAGGCGCCTGGCGGGCAGGCGGGAACATCCTCGCGCATCGAGAACTATCTCGGCTTTCCAAGCGGCATTTCCGGCGACGAGCTTGCCAGCCGCGCGCTGCAGCAGGCAAAGCGGCTCGGCGCCGAAATCCTGGTCACCCGTTCGGTCGCCGGCATTGACCCGACGACGCACGAGGTGGTGCTCGACGGCACCGATGTCGTGCGCGCCCGCAGCCTCATCCTGGCAACCGGCGTCGCCTGGCGCCGTCTTGCCATCGACGGGTTCGACCGGTTGATCGGCAAAGGCGTTTATTATGGCGCCGCGCGCAGCGAGGCGAGCAGCACGCATGGGCAGGATGTCTACCTGATCGGCGCCGGCAATTCGGCCGGCCAGGCGGCGATGCATTTTTCCGGCCATGCGCGCAGCGTGACGCTGCTGGTGCGCGGCCCCTCGCTTGGCGACAGCATGTCCCACTATCTGATCGAGCAGCTCAGGGCGAAATCCAACGTAAAGGTCCAGCTTCGCTCCGAAGTCCAGGCCGTGCACGGCGAGACGCACCTGACGGCGATCGACATTCTCGACAAGACCGGCTACGAGGTGAGCCGGCACGAATGCGGCGGGCTGTTCGTGTTCATCGGCGCCAACGCCGAGACCGAGTGGCTGCCGGCCGACGTAGCGCGCGATGCACGCGGTTATGTGCTGACCGGCGACGACGTGAAGAAGGCCGGGCTCTGGTCGCATGGCCGCGACCCCTACCTGCTCGAGACCAGCGCGCCCGGCATCTTCGCCTGCGGCGACGTACGCCTGAGCCCGGTCAAACGCGTTGCCTCGGCGGTCGGCGAGGGCAGCATGGCCATCGCCTTCGTCCACCAGTATCTGGCCAATGAAGAGAAAGTAGACCGCAACCAAAGCTAGAGGGTGAAGTAACCAGAATGTCATCAGCCGGTCGATGCGGCGTGAAAACCGCCAATTAAGCATCGAAAGCACGCTTGAGGGCTGGCCGCACTTCGCCGCGGGCTATATAAGCGGAGAGGTTCGGATGTTCGTCCAGTATAGCCGATCCGTTCAACCTGCGCAGCACCGCCACCATCAGAAGGTCACCGGCGCTGAACGCACCATCGAGCCAGTCGGCATTGCCCAGGCGATCGGAAAGTTCGCCCAGCCGGCCACAAATGCGATCCTCGACCATGGGCAGGCGTTGCTTATGCCAGGTCTCGTCGCGGGTCGTCAGCGGAAGGGCAGTTTTCTGACTAGGTCGTTCGAGAACCGGACCGTCTGCTTCCGGCCCCGAAACGGTCATTCCGGATGACAGGTTGCGTGAAGCGGTTCGCGCGGTGCACGGTGGCGCAAGCATGGTTCAGTCGAAGAAGCCTGCATCCTCTTCCCGGAGATACTTCCTGGCTGCTTCGGCGTCGATGTCGAGGCCCAGCCCCGGCGCTTGCAGCAGGTCCACCATGCTGTCCTTCACGATCTGCGACGGCAGGCCGATTACGAGGTCCTCCCACCAGGGGTCGGAGGCGCTCGGGTATTCGAACGCAATGTAGTTGGCGGGCAGCGTGGCGCAGACATTGATCAGCGCGCCGAGGCCTAGAAGGCCGTTCGCGGTGCCGTGCGGTGCCATCAGGATCGAGTGCATACAGGCGTGCTCGGCGACCCATTTGAGCTCGGCAATGCCGCCAATATCGGCCGGATCGGGGCCGATGACGCGCACCGCCTGCGTTTCGATCAGCTCCTTGAAATTGTGCCGCAGGTAGATCTGCTCGCCGGTATGGATTGGCGTCGAGGGGTGGCGGTGGTCAGCTCCCGATAGGCCTGCGGATTGACCCACGGCACATAGTCGCCGGTCAGCATGTCCTCGAGCCACATCAAATTGTACTTCTCGACCGCGCGAGCGAACTTGATCGCATCGGGCAGCATCCAGCCCGGGCCGCAGTCTAGCGCCAGGCCGACTTTGTCGCCCAGGCAATGCTGGCGCGAATGAATGCAAAACCCGATCGCGTGCTGTTTCCGAAGAGCAATTTGAGGTGAACTTCCTCAGGCTACGCCCGGGCGGAGCCATCCCCCGCCCGCGTCGCGGCAGGCAAGCTCGGATACTCGAACGTGTGCGTCCAATCCTCCTGACTCGTTCGTGTCGACATGGCTTGCGATCTCCGACTCAGGCGGAACCCATGATTCACAGCCGACCCCAAGGAACACTGTTGCCGCCCATCTAGCCGTCTTATCCGTATCGGCGAAGCCGCTGATCTGTGCTAAGCCGCCGCCCGAATAGCCAAAGGAGTACACCCGTGAGCGAGCCGACCGTGGCCGAGGCGACCGACAGCATCTATGCATCGCTCCGGGTGAACAATGCCGACATCGACTCACATATCGCGGCGCTCAAAGCAGCGCTGGCGCGAGAGGGGATAGAACAAGCGGTGTTCGATCCGACCAGGCTGGCGCAGAACAACCGTTCGGGCCGCAAGCTAATGCAGGCTTATTTTCGGCAGCGCGGCGTGAGCGTGAGGTTTTCGGCCTCGTAGGGGCGCACGCTAAGGCGCCACGGCCCGCCGGCAATCATTGTGGTCCAAGATCCCGCGGGGAGTTCAGGCAAGTCCGCTTTTGGCTTCTGTAGGCCGGCATGCGGCTTCCGGCCCCGCCGACGTCAAAGCACTTAGGAAATCGGCCGACAAATGGTCAATTCAATCACCTGCTCCGGCTGCCGAGTACATCAGCGACCGATTCGCCGCTTCTGGCTTGCGGATTTGACCGGATCCATCGCATGAATCTGCCGCCTTGAGCGCTTCGGCGCGGTCAGATTTGTCTAACGCTCCTATCCATCGAACCGACGCGAAAAATCGTGGATAGTCGCCCGAACACAAATCGAACAAGCGGAGAAACGTCGCCACCCGATCGCCGTAGACGGAAGTCGCGGCGAGCTTCGCGTTGTTGATCGGAGAATCGAACCAGACATCGTACCTCCGGTATCCATGCCAGCGACTGTCGCGCATCTCTCGGTAGCGCATCCGCAGCCGTTCGATCGCGGCTATCTTTGCGGCCCGCTTTTGCTCAGAGGTAGCGCTGTCGTCATAGACGTGCTTTAGCTCGTCTCGGGTCTGCGACACCAGCGCAAGAAATTGAGCTCTGCGCCTCCGGTCGGCTTCGTAACGGCGCAAACCGGCAGTATCCCCATTCGCGCGCAGCCATTTTCTTACACCGGTTGTTTCGACAGCGGTAGCGAACGCCTCGTTGAACCCGGAATCGTCCTGTACGTAGACGCGCTGGTGGGCCAGCTCATGGAACACCAGCCCTGCAAGACCCGCTTCATCTTGGCTGAGCATGGTGCTTAGCAGCGGGTCACTTGACCAGCCGAGTGTGGAATATGCAGTGATGCCCGTCACATAGACGTCCAGGCCCTGTCTCTGAAGTTCGACAGCGGTTTCAATCGCAGACCTTTTGGAGAAGTATCCTCGGTACGGAACGCATCCAAACACTGGAAAGCACCATGTTCGTGGCGTCAGCGAGAATTCCGGGGCTGCGAAGATGGCCCATGTCACCGCGTCCCGACCAACGTCAACATAGCTGCGGTAGCTATTGTTGTCCGGCAGCGCTAGTTCATCTATCGCAAACTGTCGGATGGCGCTCGCCGATGCCATTCGAGCGCGCAATGTCCCAGGGGTCGAAGGATTGTCGATCAGCTTTCCTACATCCTGCCGCGCCGCCATGATCTCCAGGTGACCCTTCAGGGATTGTGCGTAGTAGGAAATGCTGGTGCAACCTGCCACGCCGGACATCACGATCATCGCAGCAACCGAACGAAAAAAAGCATGCATCATGCCCACAGCATCGCTCACACGTCCGGATAGGGCAAATGTCGCAACTACGCCCGGTCCGAAACCGTCGCGCCAATTTGGTTAAGATCCTGGATGGGGTTTAGGCTAGACGTTCGTCCTCGGCAAGATTGTCACAATTCGGTCACACGCCGCCAAATTGCCGAATGTCCGGACACGGCGGACTGAAGCAACGCAGCATTTTCCACTTTGAGGCGAAGTAATTCTCAACTATGGTCCGCCAGGCTTTTGGCATGAGGGGGAATATTGCCGATGGTTTTATCACGCAGGGGTGTCGTGCTCGGCGGCCTGGCGCTGGTCGCGGTGGGTGCAACCAGCAATATTGCTCAAGCCGCGGCGGCAAAATCCTTTTTCGCCGGTACCGCCAGCGACAACAATTTTGTCTATCGCAAGACCAACTTCGCCAAGATCGACAAGAGATGGCATCGCCAGATCGTCAAGTATTTCAGCAGCGAGCCTGTCGGCACCGTCGTGGTCGATACCCGCCACCACTTCCTCTACGTCATCATGGAAAACAAGACCGCCATCCGCTACGGCGTCGGCGTCGGCAAGGACGGCTTCAAATGGTACGGCCGCGCGACGATCGACCGCCGCGCGCTGTGGCCGCAATGGGTCCCGCCCCCCGAAATGCGCAAGCGCAGGCCGGAGCTACCCCCCATGATCGCAGGCGGCGCGTCCAACAATCCGCTCGGGCCGCGCGCGCTCTATCTGCACCGCGACGGCGCCGACACCGGCTATCGCCTGCATGGCACGCTGGAGCCATGGAGCATCGGCACCGACGCTTCCAGCGGCTGCATCCGCATGTTTCCGGAAGACATCATCGACCTCTACCAGCGCTGCCCGATCGGCACCGGGGTGCAGGTCCTGCCGCACATCGCCGACCAGGCGCCCGCTTCCACCACTGTCGAATGATTGGCGCCTCATGAACCGCATCATTGAAAACACGCGCCGGCTGCTCGCCGCCGGCCTGCTGCTGCTGACCGCATCCTGCTCGACCAGCAACACGCTGGCCCCTTCCACGCCCGACGTCACCAACACCGAGGTTGCCGGTTTCCAGAATGTGCAGCCGGGCAGCGAGGAGGATTTTATCCTCAATGTCGGCCGCCGCACCTATTTCACGCAAGGTTCGGCCGCGCTCGATTCTGTCGCCAAGGCCACCCTCGACACCCAGATCGCCTGGCTAGCAAAGCATCCGCGCTGGCTGCTCAAGCTGCAGGGTTTCGCAGACGATCCCGGCGCAAGTGAAATGGCGCTGTCGCAGCAGCGCGCCGATGCGGTGATGGACTACCTCGCCGCCGGCGGCATAGACCGCAACCGCATGTGGGCCAAGGGCTACGGCAAGGACAGGCTCGTCCGCGAGTGCCCCGACACCGCCTGCAGGTCGCAGAACCGCCGCGTTGTGTCTAATTTGCGCGATGAGAGGGACGAGCCGTAGGGGCTGCTGTTCTGCTTGTGGCCCGAAGCAGAGTCTCACACGCGACGGCGGCATGGCTGCTTTGCGCCTAATGTCGGTCATCGAGCACGCCATAGCCGCATCCCAAAAGCAGACATCCGAGTGAACAGGCTTTATTTGCGTAGGCTGCCATTGGGTTGTTACTCGCGGAGCGACCGCTTTCCCCCGTTGCGGCGAACTGGAGATCGGTCGATGGCTGGGGCTGCTTTGTGCCGGCGGTTCGACGCGCCGCATCGTCCGAAAGAAGCCGGAATGCGTCTAACGCTAGCTTGGCCGACCGATCCACCGCACGATTTCATAGGCAGGCATCGGGCGGCGAAAGCCCTTCAGCGTAAGTTCGCCAACAAGAACGGATTCGACCAGCGACTCGACAGCGCCGAACACCCGTTGGCTGACGAGAATCTGTCGAGCCTTCGCCTCTTCGCACAATCGAGCCGCATGGTTCGACACAGTGCCGATTACCGCATAGTCGGCGCGCTGATCGAAACCGATCCGCCCGATGGTTGCATGGCCCCGAGCGATGCCGATTCCGAAGCCGAGCAAGTAATCCCGCTTGCGCCATTGCTCTGAATGCCCGTCAATCGCATCGCGCATCGCCGCGGCCATAGACACGGCCCTCTCGGTATGGTCGGCGCACGGCAGTGGATCGTTGAAAACCACGACGATACCGTCGCCCACGAACCGCTCGAGAGTCCCCTCGTGGCGGACAATTTGTTCACCAAGACAGGAATGATACTCGGCAAGAACTGTCATGACTTCTTCGGGTTCGGCGGTCTCTGCGAAGGCCGTAAAGCCGCGCAAATCGCAAAAGACAACGGTCACCTCGCGACGGTGACTTTGCAGAAGCGCATCGCCATTTCCCGCCGCAACGATGAGGTCGGCGACCTGCGCGGGCAGAAACCGTCGGAGCCGGCCCATTCGCTCGATCTCGGTCACCTGCTCCGCCACGGTCTGCTCGAGCGAGCGGTTCCAATCGGAAAGCTGCGCGGCCTGATCCTGAAGCTGTTGGGCCTGGCTTGCGACGGTGTCGTGAAGCGCCTTCTGGCGCAGCATCGAGCGCACCCGCGCCAACAGCGCCCTGTGCTCGAAGGGCTTTGTCAGGTAGTCGTCACCCCCGGCGTCCAGCCCCTCGACAACATCACGCGTATCGGCCTTCGCGGTGACGAGGATGACCGGAATCGCCTGCAGGGAGATGTCCTGCTTGAGCAGGCGAACCACGCTGATACCGTCCAGCTTCGGCATCATGATGTCGAGCAGGATCAGATCCGGCGTGAGTTCGCGAGCTTTTGCAAACCCCTCTTCACCATCGGCGGCGGTCGCCACTTCGTAGCCATTCGCCTCGAGGCGCATGCGCAGGATCTCGAGGTTCTCCGGAGTATCGTCGACTGCGAGAATGCGAGGCGGATCGTGCAAGGCGCTGCCTCCCTCAAGAAAGGAACCCGCGAATCTCGGAAAGCAGCTGGCGCGGACTGAATGGCTTGGCAATGTAACCATCGCACCCAGCAGCAAGGGCTTTCGCCTCGTCGCCCGACAGCGCGTAGGAGGTGACCGCGATAATCGGAATGTGCCGCAGCGCCGGGTCGGCCTTGATGCGGCGGGTCGCTTCATACCCGTCGATCACCGGGAGCTGAATGTCCATAAGGATCAGGTCTGGCCTGTGCGCTCCCGCTGCAGCGATGCCGGCGGCGCCGTCCGCCGCCTCGATCAGTTCGTATTCGGTGGTGGCAATGAGATCGCGGATGATCTGGCGGTTGTCCTCGGTGTCTTCCACCATAAGGATTCGTTTGCTCATGCGGCCCTCACGTCCTCATTCACCCAGATTGGTACCTTGAGACGGAATGTCGACCCTGACCCGATCACGGACTCGACGTCTATGGTTCCGCCATGCATTTCGACGATGCGCTTCGAGATCGCCAGGCCAAGACCTGTGCCACCCTTCTGCCTGGTGCTGCTGTTGTCGACCTGCTGGAATTCTTCGAAGATGAGAGCCTGGTCCTTGGACGCGATGCCGGGACCGGTGTCTCGGACGGTGATCTCGAAGTGCCCGTCGACCGCATCGGCAAGAATGTCGACCGCACCCGTTTCGGTGAACTTGACGGCATTGCCTACAAGATTGAGCAGGACCTGCGTCAAACGGCGCTCGTCCCCGCGGCCGAATGGAAGGTTCTCGGCAACAGTCGTTGAAAGCTCAAGACCCTTCGCTCGTGCCAGCGGTTCGACAGCCGTAACGGTCGATCGAACAATCTGCGCGATGGAGTAGTCCTCGATCGCCAGCGTGAGCTGGCCGGCTTCGATCTTGGAAAGGTCGAGTACGTCATTGATGAGCCCGAGGAGGTGACGGCCGTTCGCCTGCACGCGCGCGACGGTCGTCTTTGCCTTGTCCGGGAGTTCGCCGTAGATGCCGTCGACCAGCAGTTCTGTGAAGCCCAAGACCGAATTGAGCGGTGTCCTGAGCTCGTGGCTCATATTCGCGAGGAACTGGGACTTGTGGCGGCTAGCTGCCTCCAGCTCCCGGCCTTTCTCCTCGATCTCGCTGAACAGCTTGGCATTCTGGATCGCGAGCACCGATTGGGCAGCGAAGGTCTCCAGCAGGTGGACAACTTGCTCATGGAAGGCACCTGGCTTGTGGCGCCTGACGACCAGTGCACCGACGATCTTGTTGGGCCTCAGCAGCGGAACGATCAGGATACCGCGATATCCGGCGTCGACGATCGTCTTTCTTACAAGGAAGGATGAGGTCTCCTCGCTGAGGTCGGGAAACTGCACCGGCATGCAGCGCCCGGGCGCGTCGCCGATCCCCATGTCGGCCAGCCCGATCGTCTGGTGCGAGACTGCGGCGATAAGCTCATCGCTCATACCGAAGTTTGCGCGCGGACGGAATTGCTGCCGCGTGCTGCTGAACACGTAGATGGTGCCAGCATCCGTCTCCGACAACTGGACCGCCTTGGCGACGATCGTTTTCAGCACGGTGTCGAGATCCAGCGTCGAATTGACCGCCTTGCTCACCTCACCAAGCGCCTCGAGCTCACCAACAGACGCGGCAAGCTCGCGCGTCCGTGACTGCACCGCCTCGAAGAGCCGCGCATTCTCGATGGCGATCACGGCCTGGTCGGCGAATGTCTCGACGAGCGCGATCTCCTTGGGATTGAAAGGTTGCGGCTCAACCCTCGTCATGACGAATACGCCAACGAGATCACCTTCCCGCAACAGCGGGGCAGCGAGGACGGTGCGGAATCCGCCTGCCTCAGCGATCAAGACAACGCGGTAGTCCGGATCAGCGGTCACGTCTTCGATTTGCACGATCCGCCGTTCTTCGATTACGCGCCCTACGGCGGAGCCTCGGCCTGCGGCAAGCTCTGGAAGTGGATTGGCGTCGACATAAGCACGGAAGCTGGGCGGGTAGCCATGCGTCGACACATAGCGGAATACGCCATCAAGCAACTGCACGATACCACCCTTGTCGGCACGGCAGAGCCTGACAGCCGATTCCACCAACGTATCGAGCACGACCTGCAGATCGAAGGTAGAGCGGCTGATGACCTTCAGAACGTCTGCAGTGGCTGTCTGCTGCTGAAGGGCTTCGTCGAGCTGCTGGGTGCGCGTCTCAATCTCCTGATACAGGCGCCCCAGCTGGTCGGAGGTCCGGTTGACGTTAGCGGCGAGCACTCCAAGTTCGTCGCGATTGGCGACGGCAACCTGTTGGGCGAAGTCGCCGGCCGCTATCTGGCTGAGACGCGTCTCGATCTTCTTGACCGGTTCGATCAACGACCAGGAGATGATGTAGCCGAGCCCCAACGCCAGCAGGATACTGCCCACCGCAAACGAGACCACGATCAGTCTGGACGTGCCGTACGCACCCTCGGTCGTTTCGATGGCCGCCACCATGTCGGCTTCGGCCATGTTGACCAGCTGGTTTGTCAGCCGCTCGAGGCGATCAGCCGACGGTATGATTTCATCAAGCTGAACCTTGCGCGCCTCCTCAGTACGGCCGGCGCGGACGAGTTCTGCCACGTGCGTCACGCCGGCCGTCAGCCGTTCGTACTCTTGCCTGACCTGGCCAAGCACTTCCACCTCGGCTTTGGCGACGAACTCCATGCGGTCGAGGTCGTAGCCGAACTGATTGAGCTGGCGCAGCGCCCCATCCAGCATCCGGTCGTCCTGAAGCAACAGGGCGGTGGAGATGCCGTAGAGCTGGCTGGTCGTATCGTGCTGTACCTGGCGGTAGGCCGCGATCCTGCGCTGCAGCTTGATCAGCTCGTTGGTCTGATCGTTGACCCCACTCAGCACCTGCAACCCGACGGCCCCGAGCACGATCAGCAGGCCGACGATCGACAGGAACGCGATCAAGAGCTTGGTCTGGACGCGCGCCGGCAGCCGGGCAACCCAGCCAACGAGCCGGTTCGTTATGCTATTTGGATTCGTCCAAGAGGCTGACAAGGTCATCCCGGAACTCCTCCAAGTCGAACCGGACGCCAAGATACTGTACTCGCAAGATGCCATTGGGGTCTACGAGCGACGTCAACAAGGTATGGTCGACATCTCCGTTCGCCGCCTTCTTCGCGATGACCCCGTATTTCCGTCCCACCTCATGGACGACCGCCGGATCGCCGGTAAGAAACGACCAGCCCTTCAGATCGGCGCCAAAATTCTGCGCATATTCCTTCAAAACATCGGGCGTGTCGCGCTCCGGGTCGACGGTGATCGAAACAAAGGCGATTTGGGGTCCGAACGCACTACCCAACTTTTCCTGCACGCTGGCCATATGGGCGGTCAGCATGGGGCAGACGTCGGTACAGTACGTATAGATGAAGGCGATGGCGACCACCTTGCCGCGGAAGTCGCGCAGCGACACCGGCTTGTGGTCCTGCGATATCAGCGTGAAATCCGGTGCAGCGCCCATCATCGGCAGGCGCTCGCTGTTCCCAGCGTGCGCTGACGCTTCGTGCGCAGAGGTGTGCGCAGGCTCAGCGACGAGGGCGAGGAGCAGCAACGCGCGCGTCGGCCAGCGGCTCACGTCTTCATCTCGCGCTTGAGCTCCTTAAGGAAACGCCAGTCGGTGCCGCGGTCCAGAACCTCCTGTGGCCTCATCGTGACCGCATTTGTCTCCTGCATACGCAGCGCATAGAAACGCAGGGAATCCTCGGGGTCATATTCGCGCCATTTGTCGTAGCGTATGTCGGAACGGATAGCCTGAAGCGTGTAGTCGGTGGCGTAGCCTATATCGACCGCACTTTTCGCAACCGCTTCCGGATTGGTTATGCAGAGGTCCACGGCCTTGAGTAGGGAGCGCATGACTCGTTTAGTCGCCATCGGGTAACGTCCTGCGTAATCTGCGGTGCTCGCGAGCATGCAACAAAAATACTGCGACCATGGTTTGTCGATCGCCGTGCTGACAAGTACATGGCCGAGCTTTCGCTCGCGCGCCTGCTGGGGCGTGGGCGGTCCGCCGAGGAACGCATCGATCTTACCCTCCGCGAGGCTTTGAACCGCATCGGGGGTTACGAGAGTTTCGAAATCCTTTGCCGGATCAAGGCCAACATAAGAAGACATCACATTCAGCAACAGATACTGGATGGTGCTGCCATCCACTCCGACCGTCTTACCCTTCAGATCAGGGATGCCAACGACCCGATCGTTTGCGATCAGCTCAAGGCAGCCGACATGCAAGCCGGTCAAGACTTTTATCGGCGCGCCTTTTGCGATGTTAAGCACATGCGCGAGCGGGTAGTTCCAGTCGAAGTCGATCTCGCCGTGGCCGATCCAGTCCGACGAATCCGGGCCGGTGCCCGAAGACACGAACTCAACGTCGGCCAAGCCTTCGGCATGCAGAAGCTCGGTGGCCGCATACATCGGCGATTGGCAGTCCGAGACCTTGGCGAACACCGGCAACCGGACTTTCGTCGTCTCTGGCGCCGGCTCGGTGAGCGCCAGCCTCGGGGCTGCGACTAATCCCGCGGCACCCGCCGCGATGCCGGCCATGAAGCGGCGTCGGTTCTGGATGATGTGCATGACGTTCTCCTCTTCAGCGGTCCTTCGCGCTGCGCCTTTCACGTCTTCAGTTCGCGCTTGATCTCTTCGAAGAAGTGGAAATCCGTCCCTTTGACGATGATCTCCTGCGGGCTCGACTTGATCATGCCCGTCTCCAGGAGGCGCAGCGCGTAGAAGCGCACCGAGTCTTCAGCATCGTATTCCCGCCACCTGTCGTGCCCGGTGTTCTGCAGAGTGGTCAGCGCAACGTCGTAGCTCGGCAGAAAGCCTCGATCAACCACCGCGCGGGCGGCCGATTTCGGGTTCGACACGCAGAATTCGACAGCCTGGAGGATGGCCCGCAGCACGCGCTTGGTGGCGACCGGATACTTATCGACATAGTCGGTCCGGCCGGCGAGCATGCAACAAAAATACTGCGACCAAGGACGGTCGATAAGATTGCTGAAGACCGTGTGACCTACCTTCTTGTTCCGAACCTCGGAGTATTGGCTGGTGTCTACCAGGAAGGCATCGACCTTGCCGTCGATGAAGTTCTGCATGAGCGAGCCGTTCTCCTGGACGCCTACGACCCACTCAACATCGTGGTTGGGATCGAGCCCGACATAGTTGATCAGCAGTTGGAGAAACACCTGCGGGTGGTCGTTCATCGCCCAGACCCCCACCCGCTTGCCCTTTAGGTCGGCAACGCTGTTGACGCGATCGTTCGCTCGCAACTCCCAGCAGCCGGAATGCACGCCGGCCAGGATCTTGACGGGCACCCCGGCCTCGACGCTGCGGATGTGCATCGGCGGCATGTTGAAGTCGAAGTCCGTCTCACCCGCTGCAATCCATTCGCTGCTGTCGAAGTACTTTTGATTACCTTGCACGTACTGGACATCGGTCATACCGCCGGCGCGGAGCAGTTCGCCAGCGAGGTAGAGCGACTCCCAGCAGTAGGCGCCTCCGACCCACCGGCCCAGCCGGACACTGGTCGTCTCGGGCTCCGGCTCGGCAAACGCCAATCTCGGGGTTGCGACAATTCCCACGGTGCCGGCTGCCAGGCCGGCCATGAAACGGCGTCGATTCTGAATGATCCGCATGTCACGCTTCCTCCCTGGGACAAAGCAGGCTCAGGTTTTCAACTCACGCTTCAGCTCCTCGATGAAGCGCCAGTCCGTTCCATCGGCGATGATCTGCTGTGGGCTCGACTTGATCATGCCCGTTTCGTGCATGCGCAGCGCATAGAAGCGCATCGAGGCTTCGGCATCGTAGTCCCGCCAGACGTCGTACCGCGTGTCGCTCAGCGTTTGCAGCGCGATTTCGTAGCTGGGGACGAAACCTCGATCGACCATCTGCGCTGCACTCCATGCGGGATCCGAAATGCATAGGTCGGCGCCCTTGACGATGGCTCTTAGCACGCGCTTGGTCGCCACCGGATATCTGTTCACGTAGTCCGCAGCGGCCGAAGTCATGCAGCAGAAGTACTGCGACCAAGGGCGGTCGAGGGTCGTGTTGAGGATCGTGTGGCCGATTTTCTTGGCGCGCAGTTGCTGCGTCTCCGGCGGCGTGAAGAGATATGCATCGAACTTCCCGTCGGCGAAGGCTTCCACCGGCTTGCTTTCCTGGACCCATTCGATGTCGTTGACGGGGTCCAGTCCGATATAGGCGGCCATCAGGGCGACCAGCACGCGCGACGGCGCATCGATGTCGTGCATGCCCACCCGCTTGCCCTTGAGGTCCGGGATGCCTTGGATGCTGTCGTTGGCGATCAGCTCGAGGCACCCGGAGTGCAGACCGCCAAGCACCCTGATTGGCACGCCGGCGTCGATCGACGCGACATGGACCGGCGCGTAGTTCATGCTGAAATCCGTGTCGCCGCGTGCAATCCACACCGCCTGATCGACTTTCTCGTCGCCCTGCACGTAACGGACGTCGGTGAAGCCCTCCGCTTTGAGGAGCTCTCCGGCCAGGTACATCCCCGCCCAGCAGTAGGCACCATCGATCCACCGCGGCAAGCGGACGGAGGTCGTTTCAGGGGGTGCCTCGGCCCAAGCGTCAGTCGTTGCGCCGATGAGACCTGCAGCGCCTGCTGCCGCAGCACCGGCCAGGAAGCGGCGGCGGTTCTGGATGATCTGCATGGGGTTCTCCCTCCCATTGAAAATGGCACGAGGCTGGCTGCCCCTCACGTCTTCAACTCGCGCTTCAACTCGTCAAGGAAACGCCAGTCAGTGCCGGTGGCGATGATCGTTTGCGGGCTCGACTTGATCATGCCCGTTTCGTGCATGCGCAGCGCGTAGAAGCGCATCGAGGCTTCGGCATCGTAATCCCGCCACCTGTCGTACCGGATGTCGTGCAGCGTTTGCAGCGCGTAGTCGTAGCTGGGCACGAACCCTCGATCGACCATCTGCTGCGCTACCAATGGCGGATCCGACGCGCAGAGGTCGGCGCCCTTGAGGATGGCCCTGAGCACGCGCTTTGTCGCCACCGGATGCCTGTCGACATAATCCGCAGTCGCGGAAATCATGCAGCAGAAATGCTGCGACCAGGGCAGGTCGGTGGTCGAGTTGAGGATCGTATGGCCTACTTTCCTGGAGCGAAGTTCCTGCGTGCGGGGCGGTTGGCCGAGGACTGCATCGTATTTTCCTTCGACGAAGCCTTCCGCAAAATTGTGTTCTTCGATGACCCATTCGATGTCGTTGACGGGATCGAGCCCAACATAGGCGGCCATCAGAGAAACCAACACGTATTGCGGCGAATCAAGCGTAAAGACCCCAACCCGCTTTCCCCGCAGGTCCGAGATGCCTTTGACGCTGTCGTTGGCGATCAGTTCGAGGCACCCGGAGTGCAGTCCGCTTAGTACCCTGATCGGCACTCCTGCATCGATCGACGCCAGATGAATCGGCACGTAGTTCACACTGAAATCCGTCTCGCCGTTTGCGATCCACGCCGAATGATCAACCTTCTTGTCGCCTTGCACATACCGGACATCGGTGAACCCCTCGGCGCGCAGCATTTCTCCGGCAATGTACAGGCCCGCCCAGCAATAGGCGCCGCCGATGTACCGCGGCAGGCGGACGGAAGTGGTCTCCAGCGGCGGCTCGGCCCGGGCTTGTGTTGCGGTGCCGATAATTCCTGCGGCGCCGACGGCCGCAGCGCCGGCTAGGAAATGACGGCGGTTCTGGATGATCTGCATGGGCTTCTCCTTCCCAAGGAAAAAGGCACAACGAGTCAGCCAGCTGCTCAGGTTTTCAGCTCACGCTTCAACTCGTCGAGGAAGTGCCAGTCCGTTCCGTTGGCGATGATCTGTTGCGGGCTCGATTTGATCATGCCCGTCTCCTGCATGCGCAGTGTGTAGAACCGCAGGGAGTCTTCAGGATCGAATTCCCGCCAGCGGTCGTAGCGGATATCCTTGAGCGTTTGGAGCGCGTAGTCATGCGACGGGACGAAATCGCGATCGACCATCTGCCGGGCCACCCACTGCGGATCCGACACGCAGAGGTCGGCGGCCTTGAGGATGGATCGCAAGACCCGCTTGGTCGCCACCGGGTACCTGTTCACGTAGTCCGTGGTGGCGGAGATCATGCAGCAGAAATACTGTGACCATGGGCGGTCGACGGCATTGTTGAGGATCGTGTGGCCGATCTTCTTGGCGCGCAGCTCCTGCGGCTGGGGCGGCGTCCCAAGGAATGCGTCGATCTTCCCTTGGATGAAGAGTTCCGTGGGCTTGACGTCCTTAGTCAAGACCCATTGGATATCGTTCACGGGATCGAGCCCGACATACGCGGACATGAGCGTCAGCCACATGTGTCGCGAGTTATTGAAACCATCCACGCCCACCCTCTTGCCCCGCAGATCCGTGACGCTGCGGATGCTCTCCTTGGCGATCAGTTCGAGGCATCCCGAGTGCAACCCGGTTAGCACCTTGATCGGCACGCCAGCGTCGATCGACGCGATCTGATTCGGCGGAAAGTTCACAGAGAAATCGGTCTCACCGCGTGCGATCCATTCCGATTGGTCGACGCTTCTGTCGGCTTCTACGTAGCGAACGTCGGTGAAGCCCTCTGCGCGCATCAGTTCTCCGGCGATGTACGCGCCTGCCCAGCAATAGGAACCACCAACCCACCGCGGCAGACGAACCGTGGTCGTTTCCAGCGGCTCGGCGTGGAGTGACTCCGGAAGACCGACGATACCGGCAGCGCCTGCCATTGCAGCGCCGGTCAGGAATCGGCGGCGGGTTTGCAGAATCTGCATCAAGCGCTCCTCTTCCGATTTGCAAAAGGCAATTCTGGCCGGAACCGAGCAAGAGGTTTCGGCAGAGGCAGAGCGCGACGAGTGGTTGTGGAACCTAGCGCGCCTAGTCCGATGCGGGAGTCTTGCGCTCTCAGTCGCCGGCCCATGTATTAGCAACCGACGATATACTGACGATACGCCCAATTTGCGTAGGTTGCGAGCGCAAAACTTACTACGCCAATCCGCGTCCGAAGAACGATAGCGGACGTTCAGCGGGTGGGGCCGGCCGCAGTAAACTCGAAGTGGCCATTCGCAACCGCGCAAACGGTCTCCCACTGACAGCGAGGTGCTGGCGGGACGCCAAAAGCCGCAATTCCGCTGTCGGCCACGCCGCGCCCGAGACCCTCGGATCGTTTCTCCAATGGCCAATATTGGCCGAAGGAGAATGACGATGGGCATTTCACAATACGATCCGGCAGCCAAGGGGCGGCCGGTATGGAACGCTGGTCGGCAGGTCGGAGCCAAGCGAGCCCCGAAGCCGCGGCAGATATGGGCAATCCGCTTCTTCCTCAATCGCGAAGGACGAATGAGGGATCATGCCTGCTTGACCTCGCGATCGACAGCAAGCTGCGGGGTTGCGACCTAGTGAAGATCAAGATCGGTATGCTTGTGGCGGGTCCGGAAATCCGGGCCCGCTTCAATGGTGGTTCAGCAGAAGACCGGCGACCGGTTCAGTTCGAGTATCACGTCAGATGCGCGAGCAAGTCTGTTGGCATGGCTTGAGAGACGTAGCGGAACAGTGGACGACTTCGCGTTTCCCAGTCGTGTTGATGCCGCCGCGCATTTGAGCACGAGCCAATATGCACGACTGGTGGATGAATGGGTGTCGGCGATCGGTCTGCGCCGAGAAGAGTATGGCACGCACTCGCTTCGCCGCACCAAGCCTCCATCATCTACAAGGCGACAGGCAATCTCCGTGCGGTGCAGATCCTGCTCGGCCACACCAAGATCGAGAACACGGTGCGGTATCTCGGTGTGGATGTAGAAGATGCGCTCGCATTATCCGAGGCGACAGAGGCCTGACCACAAGCGGCTCCGCTCGACTGGTGGAGCCGCGATCGGCAATGCGCCGATGTCGGTCATCGGGCTCGCGTTCTTTGATTCCCCAAAGCGGACGCAGCGGCATGCGTCGCCAGGATAGTAATTGCGGACGCAGCTGTCACTGGTTCAGGCGAGGCGGCAAGTAGACGACCAAGGTCAGTCCGGAATACCGGCACGGCGCAGGAGCGTGACAATCTTATCGAGCACCTCCGCCTCCCTGTAGGGTTCCTAGCGACGAAAGACCTTGAGTGTGAAGCGCGGATGGGCCTGGCGCATTACCGCGATCGTCTCCGCGGCCGCATCAGGCTGGCCATCGGCCAGCCTGGCAAGTCGCAACATAAAACTGAGGAAATGAAGGTGTTTGGTACGCATCGGCGCCCTGAGCGTGAGGCCCACCAGCGCTCGTGGCCCACTTCAAGGGTCGTTTGCAGCCCATGATTTCTGCTGGGCCGCATACGGTCGGCCGTCACTCCGGCAACCCCGCGAACCGCATCTGCTTGATCCAGCGGTCGAGGCTTCCGGGTGCGGTCCAAATCTTGTCCCACTCCCTGCGTTCTTTACTGATGGATTCACTGGGAGTGTTCTGGAGGAAAACCGCAAGCGCTTCCTTTGCCTCTCGCTTGTTTCCTAGACAAGCGTGGATCCCCGCAAGCATGCGCTGTGCGCCGCTCGGGATCCTGGACATTTTCCGCATCGCAGCCAGCGCCGCCCCACAATCGTTCTTTTCCCAGAGCGCCCAGCCCATCTGCCAGTGAAACCAGTCAGGGTGGAAGGGATCGATGCCTTTGGCCTGCTCGATCCGATCGATCGCTTCGTCGGCGCGGCCAACATACAGCAGCACGTTCGTACTCATGACGAGGATATGCGAGTTGCTCGGGTTCAAGGCGATCGCCTGATCGTACTGGGCAAGGGCCTGCTCGACCTCTCCGGCTTCGGTGTGGATGCTGGCGCGGACCTCATGCGCTTCTGCGTCATCAGGAGCGAGCAGGATGGCCTTGTCGGCGTATTTGGCAGCGAGTTTCAACGCCTCGTTCCGGTTGTGTTCCTGCGCGTGCCACCCGAATACCGCGTCATTGCGATAGTACCAGGCCAGCCCGATATAGCCGAACTGGGAGTTCGGATCCGCTTCGATCGCCTTGAGGCTGAACTGCCTTAACAGCTCGTTCCCCTCGGCTGAGATATCCTCTCCGATCTTGGCCCTCCCCATCAGGTAATAGCGGAGCGCGCTGACCTGCGCGGCATCGCTCTGTGGCAACGGTCGCTCGATCCTTATTCCGACCCGATCCGCAAGCGTGCGGATGATTTCCTCCTGGACGACGAAAAGATCGCCAATCTCCCGGTTGTAGGAGTTGGCCCAGACATGTGATCCGTCATGCGCATTCAGCAACTGGGCGGACACTTTCAGCCGGTCTCCGATCTTCTGCTGGCTGCCTTCGAGCAGGTAGTCGACGCCGAGTTCATCTCCGATCTGCCTGGTCTCGACCGGCTGGTCCCGGTACCTGAAGCTCGAGTTCCGGGCGATGACGGCATAAGTCTTGCTCCGCGCCAGCTCGGTGATGATCCCCTCGGCAACGGCATCGCTGAGATATCCCTTGTCCGCACCGGCACTCATGTCGTCGAAGGGAAGGATCGCAATCCTGGGCATGCCGCTCGAACGAACGGGAGCGGCTCGCCATGCTTCCGCGCCGTAGTATGCGCCGATCGCTGCCGCAAGGAGAGCGAGTGCAGCAAGAATGAAGCCGCGCTGCGATAATCGTGTCCTGGCACGTTCCGTGCCGGCTGCGGCGTTTGGGTCCGCCGCGTCCGATAGATCGGCGTTCAGTCGGTAGCCTCTCTTTGGGACGGTTTCCACCATCACGTGCGCGTCGTCCCCCAACGCGCGGCGGATATCGGCAATGCATTGAGTGAGGCTGTCGTCGGTCACGAAGGTCTCGGGCCAAACCGCCTGCATCAGCGCATCCTTGGAGACGATTTCGCCCGGTCGCGCCGCGAGCACCGAGAGCACCTCGGCGGACTGGCTGCGAAGATTGACCGCTTTGCCTTCGACGGTTCGGAGTTCTTTGCTTTTGGTCAGGAAGACGAAACCGCGGAACGTGATCGTTTCAGCAGATTTCAGGTCAATTTCAGGGGCCGTTCGGGACATTTCACCTTCCTGGCGCGCTTCCTAGTCTAGCCCATTCGGCCTTCGCCTCCAAGCGACCCCAGCAGCACCGGATGAAACGGAGGACGACATGAATCGCACCAAGCTCATCATCGCTCTGGCTCTTCTCTTGGCAGTGCCAACGGCTGCGAAAGCAGATCCTCAATCTCTAAATGCAACCGCGCATGTAATTTCTCTTGTATTTGTCGATGGCCGCATCGATGAACGCCGAGAACAAAAATCCTTCGACACGATCAAAACCTGCCTCGCATGGAAGCACCAGGGGGAATTTCTTCCGCCGCAGCCGGGTTCTTTTGTTTCTTTCACGTACTGTGAGCTAACTAACGTTGGTCCTACTCGGACGGCCAGTATCTTCCAACTTACCCAGGAGGGTCAGTGAGGGCGATCCTCGACCGCCCCTGCCGCGCCGCCCGACGACGGCGACCCCGACGAACCGGACGACTTCGGCCCGCCGTGCGCGTGCTGCGGCGGCCGCATGATCGTCATCGAGCTGTTTGAACGGTGGAGGCAACCGCGCGGACCACCACACGGCTCCCGGTCGACCGGGAGCAGCACGCCATGACCCGGCATGGGATGGTTCAGCCTTCAGCTGCAGGCACTCAGCCTCCGGCAACGGATCGACGCACGTCCACGATGATCCTCGATGCTGAAGAGGTCGCGTCCAGCTGCCGACCAAGCCGACAACACCGCGCGGGGGCGCAACGAAGCGGTCTGTCCGCATTCACCCCAGCGCTTCCCGACGGCGGTCACGCCATCGCCGACGTCTGCCGAAATCCGAAATCCCCATAGCCATCGTCTGCGGCCCGCGGGTTCCTTCCTCGGGGACTTTCGTACGCCTGCGGCGCCCGAAACTCTTCACGTGAGCCGAACGGCGGCTTTAACTGGTCCCGCGGCAATAACCGGACGGACAGCAAACGGCCCCGTGCCGCAGGCAAGATCGGTGAAGACGAAGCGTCCCGGCTCCTCGGCCCTCGGACTCCATGCAGCAGGCCATAGGGCCTCGCGATGGGCCATATAGCTGGCTTCGATGACTTTCTGGTTGGCCGCCAGCCCGTTGGCGAACAACTCCTGATTAGACGCCATTTGCCGCCCGGCCTTGGAGCTTGACGTTCTCCCGCGCAGTCCCATCCAATTGCCGCCCGCGTGGGTAACGCGGATACTTCACCAGGTCCCGAAATCACATGCGCGCAGCCGCCGTCTCTGTCTGATCTTTGAACTTAAACATATCAGTAGAAAATAGCTGTAACCATCTTTCATCTTGCCGCGTATGGTCCGATCATCTGCCGTGCAAGTTTGAGGACATGCAATGAAGAAGGCCGCTGCTCTCGTCGTGCTTTCCCTCGTTATCATGCTGCCCGCCGTGGCAGCCGCGCAGTCCTACGTGCCGGAGCTTGGGCCATCGCCGCCGCAGGATGCTATGCAGCTGTATCCCGGCGGTGTCGAGAAGGCGCTGGCCGCGCTGCCGGACATCGTCAAGAAAGTCAAGGAAGCATCCGACGTTCCCGGCTTCGCCGTGGCGGTGGTGCATGGCGGCAAAATGATCTTTGACGAGGGCTATGGCCTTCGCGACAACCGGG
>NZ_JAMYLR010000012.1:0-151609 GCF_040318155.1 Mesorhizobium sp. M1307
CCCCGGGGCCACGGCCCCTGGCCCCCCCCCCGGGGCCCGTGGCCTCCGCGGGCCAGGGGCGGGCGCCCACACGGCCTCGGCGGCGGCCTTGTCGATGCGGCCGCCGAGCGCCGAGAGCGCGGCTCGGGTCTCGGCGTCGTAGACCGAAAGCCGGCCACCGCGGTGGAAATTATGCTGCCCTGCCGGTGGCCCATCGGCAGCGTCGATCCGGTAGAGCGCAACCAGAAAGCCGGCCAGCGAACGGGCGAACTCAGTAAGATCGGCAATCAGTCCACCAGCCGCCGGTCTGCCGCCAAGCCAGCGATAGACGGACCAGGGCCATGGATAGCCTTCACCGGGCGCGCCTTTGGCCAGCGGCACGGGTATCGGCAGAGGCAGGTGAGGCGCGAGGCGAGGCAGCCAGCGGTGCTCCTTCTCGACCTGGGCGACATAGGCGGCAGCGCTCGGCAGCCGTACCGACATGCTGTCGCCCAGCCGGAAGGTGCGGTTGTCCCAGCCGCCAGGCTCGACCGGCTCTACCGGCAGGTCCGCCCATTTGGGGAACTGCGCGGCAATCAGCCGGCGAACAAGTGCGGCATCTATCGGCATGCCTGGCGTTCGTTCATCGGGCGGCATCGGGCTTGCTCCGGTCTTCTGAATAGCCGGCGGTCCATCTTTTTGTCGTCGCACTCTTGCGGCGCCACCTGATTCCCTTGCCGGCAAATTCTCTAAGCCTTGCGTTCCCAGCGCCGGTCGGGCGTCTGCTGCCAGTAGGTCACGGTGTGGCCGGCCTCCTTCATTGTCTTCCAGTGCGTGCGTGCCGCCTCTAGCTGGGCTGCATCGTGGCCGTCGAACAGGAACACGGCGCGCTGGTAGCCGCCAAGCTCCGGCGGCACCGCCCCATCGACCAGGAAGCGTATCTGCGACTGGTTCGGATTGTCGGGGCCGACGGTCAGAACCACCGGCTGCTCGGCGGGATGGGCTTCGCGATCCGTTGCGTGGGCCAGGAATGAATCGTCCCGGAAAGTCCACAGATGCTGGTCCAGCGCGTCGCGCCGTTCCTCGGTGCCGGTCTGCACCACGGCACGCCAGCCGCGATCGATACTGCGCTCCAGGAGGCCGGGCAACGCATCCTCCAGCGTCGATTCGGTCAGGTGATAAAACAGAATCTCGGCCATGCGTTCAGTCTACATTGTCGGAGTCCCGCCCCAGCCGCTCATTGCTCGTAATGATCGCGCACCAGCCGGTCGAGCAGCCTGACGCCGAAGCCGGAAGCCCATGACTGGTTGATCTCGTTGGAAGGCGCGCCCATCGCGGTGCCGGCGATGTCGAGATGCGCCCAGGGCGTGTCCTTGACGAAGCGCTGCAGGAACTGCGCGGCAATGATGGCGCCGCCATGGCGGCCGCCGATGTTCTTCATGTCAGCATTCTTGGAATCGATCAGCTTGTCGTATTCGGCACCGAGCGGCATGCGCCACACCCGCTCCTGCGTCGCCTGTCCGGCCGCCGTCAACCGGTCCGCCAACTCGTCATTGTTGGAGAACAGGCCGGCATAATGCTGGCCGAGCGCGACCATGATGGCGCCGGTCAGCGTCGCCAGATTGATCATGAATTTCGGCTGGAAGCGGTCGTTGCAGTACCAGAGCGCATCGGCCAGCACCAGGCGGCCCTCGGCGTCGGTATTGAGCACTTCGATAGTCTGGCCCGACATCGAGGTGACAATGTCGCCCGGTCGCTGAGCGTGGCCGTCGACGGCGTTTTCAACCAGCCCGACAATGCCGACGACATTGACCTTCGCCTTGCGCGCGGCCAGCGCGTGCATCAGCCCGGTGACGGCAGCAGCGCCGCCCATGTCGCCCTTCATGTCCTCCATGCCCGACGCCGGCTTGATCGAATTGCCGCCGGTGTCGAAGGTGACGCCCTTGCCGACGAAGGCGACCGGGCTTTCCTTGGCCTTGCCGCCGTCCCACCGCATGACCGCGATGCGGGCGCCACGCGGCGAACCCTGCGCTACGCCCAGCAGCGAACCCATGCCGAGCTTCTTCATCTCCTTCTCGGCCAGGATCTCGACCGTGACGCCGAGCGCCTCCAGTTCGGCGATGCGGGCGGCGAATTCCACCGGTCCCAAAACATTGGCCGGTTCATTGACCAAATCGCGCGCCAGCAAGACGCCGTCGATCACCGCCGCTTCATCGGCGAAGGCCTTCTTTGCAGCTGCCGGATCGGCGGTGTGAATAGTCACCTTGACCGGCTTTTTTGGCTCGCGCTTGTCGTCACCATTGTTCTTTTTGGTCTTGTACTTGTCGAAGGAATAGCTGCGCAGCAGGATGCCCGCTGCAAGCTGAACGGCTTGCCTGCCGCTGACGGCCGCACCGGGAAGATCGAGCACGACGGCCACTTCGGTTGCCTTGCGAAAGGACGCGGCAATCGTGCCGCCGAGCTTCAGCCAAGCGTAATCATCGAGATTGGAGCCCTTGCCGGCACCGACCGCCACCAGCCGCTCGAGCGATGTCCCTTCCGGTGCCAGCACTTCGACCAGGCTGGCGAATTTGCCGGTGAAGTCGGCGACCGGAAAAGCCCGCTCGAGGGTCTTTGCCGGATCGCAAGCCCTGGCGGCATCGCTGAGGCCGCCCTCGTCGGCCACCAGAACGAAAACGCTGCCTTTTTTGGGCGCGGCGAATTTGGCAAAGGCGATCGAGGGTCTCGAATTCATCATGTCCTGCTTTCGGGGAAGTGAGTTGGATTATCGCGAGAAACGTTCGTCAGTGAGCGGCGGGTTGAAACAGCTCGATGACATTGCCCGATGGGTCTTCGAGCAGCGTCTGGGAACCGCCGACGCCCGTTATGATATCGTTGCGAAAGACAAGTCCAGCACTCTTGAGGCGCGCAACCTCTTCTTTCAGGTCCGGCACCACCAACAGGATGCGATTCCAACCTCCCGGCACCGGCTGCCGGCCATCCGGCATCGCCCGTGCACCCGAACTGCCGGGTCCGCTTAGAAGGAGCCGTAAAGCGCCGCGTGTGACGGAAGCAAAAGCCGGTCGCGCGTCCTGTTCAACAGCGAAGCCCAGATGTCCACAGTAGAAGTCGATCGAGGCGGCGACATCATCGACCATGTAGCGAATGCTGACTGGCGTCATGACCATTGACCTTTCGGTTCGAGCACCTTTCAACAAGGCGTGTCTATTGCGGGCGGAACAGTCGGCATAGTCCGGCTCATCATCGCTGGTTGACAATCCGCGCCGCTATCGCCCTGGCCTGAATGCGGGCGTTGGCGAAACAACCGCGAATGCTCGGCCGCATGCCGGTAAACCACAGACCGGGCAATTTCGGATCGGCATCGCCGCCGTTGAAAAGCGGAACGCCCTTGCCGTCGAGAACGCCAAGCTTGCCGAACATCTGTTCCAGACCGGTGCGATAGCCGGTCGCCGCAATGACGATATCGGGCGTGATCAACCTGCCGTCATTCAATACGATGCCGTCTTGGGTAAATTCCCGCAATGGTGGCACCACCACGATCGTGCCTGCCTTTATGGCGCGAACCGCGCCGTCATCGGCTGCGATCGCGGTGTAGTCGGCGCTCAGACGGCTCGCACCGCCTATGGGAGCCGGCGGAAGCCCAAATTTCGTCAGGTCGCCGAAAACCAGGCGCTGGGTTGTCGCCATCACCGCATCGGCCAGCCGCACCGGCAAGCTCGCCATCAACGGTGAAAGCCTGTGGACGGCGACCTTGCCGATGCGTTTCGGCAGCAGCGACGGGCCGTTGCGGGCCGACAGCCAGATGCTTTGGGCATCTGCATTCGCAAGATGGTTGAGTGCGTCGAACCCCGAATTGCCGGCTCCGACGACTAGCACCCTTTTGCCGGCGTAGTCCTTTGCGTCGCCAAAATCGGCCGAATGGATAATCCGGCCTGCAAAATCCTTCATGCCTTTCCACGCGGGAATAAACGGCTGCCGGTCGCGCCCGGTGGCGACGACGACATGACGCGCCAGACGACGTCCGGCGTTCGTCCGCACGGTCCAGTGATCGCCATCGAACGTGATCTCTTCAACGGCCACGCCGAATGCGACCGGCAGACCATGCGCCTGGCTGAAATCGTTCAGATGGCGAATGACGGCCGATTTATGCGGAAAAGCCGGGGTGCCTGCGGGATAGCCGACGCCGGGCAGCGTCGAGAGATCGCGATGCGTATTGAGGTGCAGCCGCTGGTGCCGCCGATGCCAGGGTTCGGCAAGGCGGCTCTCCTTTTCCAGGACGAGCGTCGGTACGCCGGCCTTCATCAAGGCGTGGGCGGCGGCAAGGCCGGCCGCGCCGGCGCCGACCACGATCGCGCCGTCAAAGACGGTTTCCCGACCGGTTTGACTGCGCAATTTTTCCGCTTCCATGCTGGGGCTCAACAGATCCTGACCCGTCTTATCACGCCGCGGCGGTCGCGACCGGCGCGACATTTGGTCGTTTTGCCGCATTTGACAAGACTTTGGCCGAAATCGCTCCCATATGCGATATCGAACCATCCACGATTCGTCGCGGCACGGCCCCGCTTCCCGCCGCAACCTGTTGTTAACCAACAATGTTCGCTCTTTCTTATCCATTGCCGCCGACACTCCGGCCCAGCGGATTTTGCGATCCGGGACTGAACCCGGATCGAACCGCCAAACTGAGCCAGTTGTGCAGCCGGCGCCGGACGACTACCTTGTTCCAAGGCATGATGCCGTTCGAAATCGCCGAGAAAAGCCTTCATGAAGGTCGTTGAACGCTACATCATGCGCCGTGCTTTCGCGGTATTCGCGCTGGCGCTCGTCTGGACGCTGGCGATCGTCTGGACGACTCAGGTGCTCGCCCGCATCGACCTCGTCACCGATAGCGGTCAGTCGGCCCTCACCTTCTTCGAAGTCGCAGCGCTGATCATCCCGACGATCGTTCCGATCGTCGTGCCGTTCGCCCTGGTGGTCGCGGTCGCCCAGATCCTCAGCGTGATGAATTCGGATTCGGAGCTGGCCGTCATCAATGCCGCCGGCGCTTCACGCTGGACCATCGTCAGGCCGATCATGCTTCTGGCACTTGCAGCCAGCGTTTTTTCCTTCGCCGTCGACAATGGCGTCGACCCTTACGCACGCCAGAAGAACCGCGAGTTGATTGCGTCGTCGCGTGCCGATCTGTTGTCGTTGATCATCCAGGAAGGCACCTTCCGTAAGATCGATGACGGCCTGTTCCTGCAGGTTGGCGAACGGCTTCCCGACAACCGTCTCGGCGGCATCTTCGTCGCCGATTCGCGCGAAGAAGGCGTCAATCTCATCTACTACGCCAAGACCGGCAGCATCATCGAACGCGGCGACGAGAAGGTGCTGATGATGAATGACGGCGTCATCCATCGCAAAACCATGACCGGCGACCTCTCGGTGATCCGGTTCACCTCCTACGCCTTCGACTTGTCCGCTTTCATGTCGGCATCATCTGACATCCTGCTTTTGCCGAAGGACCGGACGACCCAGTATCTGCTCAATCCCAGTCCGAACGACAAGATGTACCAGCAAAAGCCGAACAGGTACCTGGCCGAGCTCAACCAGCGTTTTTCCGAGTGGTCCTATTCGCTCGTCTTCGCGCTGATCGCGCTCGCCGTTGCCGGAGATGCGCGCTCGCATCGCGAGGCGCGTGTGCACCCGCTGATCACGGCAATCGCGATCGCGCTGTTCGTGCGCTGGCTCGGGTTCTTTGCCGCCGGCAAGGCCGACAAGGTGCCGCAATATGCCTATATGGTCTACGGCGTCCCGATCGTGGCATCGGCGATTGCCATCTGGTTCATCGTGTCCAACCGGACCATGGAACTGCCGGTTGCCTGGGCCGATTGGATAACCAATCTTGCCGGCCGCTTCAGTGACGGCTGGAGCGCCATCAAGCTCCGTTTTGCCGGGCGTGGCGCATCCGGACAGGGAGCCGGCTGATGGGCTGGACTCTGGGTCGGTACTTCTTCTTTCGCTATGTGACGATCACCATCTGGTTCTTCATCGGCCTCTTGGCGCTGGTGTTCCTGATCGATTTCACCGAGCTTTCCGGCCGTACGACCGGCGTGCCGGGCTTCACCTACGCAACTGCGTTCGCCATTTCGGGGCTCAGGATGCCGATGATCATGCTGCAGACGGTGCCGTTCGTCGGCCTGTTCTCGGCGATGGCGACGTTGGTGTCGCTCAACCGCAAATATGAATTGGTCATTGCCCGTTCCGCCGGGGTTTCCGCATGGCAATTCCTGCTGCCGTGCTGCATTGGGGCGCTGCTGTTTGGAGCCTTGTCGGTCGGCGTCATCAATCCGGTAGCCGCGCACGCCTATTCCTGGTCCGAGGAGATCGAGACCCAGCTCCGTTCGGGCAAGTCGAACAGCGTCTCGGCCGATGCTGCGCCCTGGATCAGGCAGAAAACCAACGCCGGCGACACCATCATCGGCGCGCGCGCCATTCTCAATCAAGGCCTGGAGATGGCCGACGCGGTCTTCTTCAGCTTCAGCCCGCAAGGCGACATCATCGAGCGCAAGGATGCTGCGCGCGCCTTTTTGCGGGACGGCTACTGGGAATTGCAGGACGTCAAGGTGTTCCGGGACGGTACCATCCAGTCGTTACCCAGCGATCGGCTGCCGACCAATCTCAAGCCGGAATTCGTGCAAGAGCGGTTGGCGCGCCCTGAGACCATTCCCTTCTACGATCTGCCCGGCAAGATCGAAGTGGCCCGCTCCTTCGGCCTCAAGGCAAATGCCTTCGCCATGCAGTTCAATTCCCTGATTGCGCTGCCCTTCCTGCTTGTCGCGATGACGCTGATTGCGGCAACGGTATCAATGCGATTTGCGAGGATGGGGCAGTCGGCAACGATGATTCTGGGTGGCATCGTGGCCGGCTTTCTGCTTTATGTCGTTTCGGTGCTGGTCAAGGCATTCGGCGTAGCGGGATTCGTACCCACTGCCGTAGCGGCTTGGGTCCCGGTTGTCGTGGCTATGTTCTTCGGGGTGACATTCCTGCTATACAAGGAAGACGGCTAGTGAGGGAGGCGGTTTTGCGCAGCCATAGGCACGCCGGTTTGGCACGCCTCTCTGCGGCGAGCGCCTTGGCGTGCCTGCTTGCCAGCGTCGCCCCGGTTGCTCCGGCTTTTGCCCAGGACGTCAGTGAGCTGGCAACGAAGGTTCCGAGCGGCACGCAGATGCTGCTGGCAGCCGATACGCTGGTCTACGACAACGACAAGCAGACAGTGACGGCCGTCGGCGGCGTCCAGATCGACTATGGCGGCAACCGTCTGGTCGCCCAGCGGGTCGAATACAACCGCAACACCAAACGCCTCGTCGCCAGCGGCAATGTCGAACTCGTCAATAGCGACGGCACCAAAATCTATTCGCAGCATGCCGACATCACTGACGATTTCGCCGACGGCTTCGTCAACGCGCTGCGGGTCGAGACCATAGACAAGGCGTATTTCGCCGCCGAAAGCGCGGAGCGCATGGGCGGCGTGCTGACGACGTTCCACAACGGCGTCTACACCGCCTGCGAGCCGTGCGAGGACAAGCCCGACAAAGCGCCGACCTGGCGTATCAAGGCCAGGAAGATCATCTGGAACGGCGAGAAGAAGACGGTTCGCTTCGAGAACTCGAATTTCGAGTTCTTCGGCTTTCCGCTGGCCTATCTGCCGGCTTTCGAGATCGCCGACCCAACGGTCAAGCGCAAGAGCGGCTTCCTGATCCCCGGCGTCGCCTACAAGAGCGATCTCGGCGTCGGTGTTAAAGTCCCCTATTATTTCGCGCTCTCGCCGACCTACGATCTCACTGTCACTGGCAGCGGCTATACCAAGCAAGGTTTCCTCGGTGAGGCCGAGTGGAGGCAGCGCTTCAACAACGGTCAGTACAGCCTGAAGATTGCGGGCATCCGGCAGGAGAATCCCGACGCCTTCATCGACGACAATGGCCACAACGTGAATTCGGGTACCGAAGGCGACCCGAACAGGTTCCGCGGCATGATGGGCACCCAGGGCCAGTTCGCCATCAACCCGCGCTGGGACTTCGGCTGGGACATCCTGCTGCAGAGCGACAAGAATTTCGCGCGCACCTACGACATCGATGGCTTCAACGATAGCGTGCACCGCTCCGAGGTGTACCTGACGGGGCTCAACGATCGCAATTACTTCGACGTGCGCGCCATGCACTTCGAGGTTCAGGAAGACACGCTCGCCAGCGATCCGACTGCACGCGCCGCCAAGCAGCCCTGGGTGCTGCCCTCGCTCGACTACGCTTATATCCCCGACATGCCGGTGGTCGGCGGGCAGCTGTCGTTCGACGTCAACGCGCGGGTCATTGACCGCGACAGGCTCGATACGGCTCTTGCAAATTCGGGCATCCCTTCGTCCGTCAACAACGTCCGCGGCATCGACGGTCAATCCGGGCGCCTTACCGCGGAAGCCGAATGGAAGCGCACCTTCACCACCGATGGCGGGCTGCTGCTGACACCGCTCCTGGCGCTGCGCGGCGACGCCGGCTACGTCAACGCCTCCTCGGCCTCGCTCGACGCCGTCAACCAGATGGCGACCAATCTCGGCGTCGAGGACGATATGCGTTCATCGCTTGCCCGCTACATGGCGACCGCCGGCCTTGAGATGCGCTGGCCGGTGCTGTTTTCGATGACCAGTTCCAGCCATGTCTTCGAACCGATGGCGCAGGTATTCATGCGTCCGAACGAGCAATATGTCGGCGGGCTGGCGGTCCCCAACGAGGACGCCCAGAGCTTCGTCTTCGACGCCACGACGCTGTTCGAGCGCGACAAATTCTCGGGCTATGACCGCATGGAAGGCGGCACACGCGCCAATGTCGGGCTGCGCTATTCCGGCGCATATGACAATGGCTGGGGCACCAATGCGGTGTTCGGCCAATCCTACCAGCTCGGCGGCCAGAACTCGTTCGGCACGCCGGACCTGGTCAATGTCGGCGCCTATTCGGGTCTTGAAACTGCAACCTCCGACTATGTCGGCCTTGTCGGCTTCAACAGCCCCAGCGGGTTTTCCGGCTCGGTCAGCGGCCGTTTCGACGAGCAAAGCTTCGAGATCCGCCGCGCTGAGGTAAAGGCCGCCTTTTCAGGCCTGCCGGTATCGCTGAGCGCCAAATACGCCTTCATCCAGGCGCAGCCGCTCTATGGCTTCTCGACCGATCGCCATGAGGTTACGCTCGGCGCCTCGACACATCTTGCCGAGAATTGGCGCGTCTTTGGCACCGGCACGTATGATCTGGAGCAGAGCGTTCTGGTCAAGGACGGGGTCGGCTTTGCCTATAGTGATTCGTGCTTTACCTATTTGATGACGTTTTCGGAAAGACGTGACCTGAACACCAAGGAAGTATCGCAGAACGTCGGCTTCAACCTGTCGTTCCGCACGCTCGGCGATTTCGGTTCGTCGCAACGCTCCATCGACACCATTCAATAACGGGCAGCGGTCGGCAACGGGGCGCCTGGCGGACGACATTGTTTCGCCGCATAGAGCAGGCACGAATTTTGACGGCCTGAACTGGATAGGTTGGGCCGAATCGGGATGGAATTGGGATGCTTTCGATGAGGAAATACCTCTTTTCGGCAGGGTTCGCGCTGCTGGTGGCGTTCTCGACCACCGCGGTGACGCGGCCAGTTTTCGCCACCGAGATCAAATACGTCGTCAACAATATACCGATAACCACCGGCGACATCCAGCATCGGGCCGCTTTCCTGCGCCTGCAGCACAGAAAGGGCGATGCCGGCCAGGAAATGATCGACCAGACGCTGCGCCTGGCCGAAGCCCGGCGGCTCGGCATCCGCATCAGCGACGCGCAGGTCGATGCCGCTTATCAGCGTTTCGCCACCAGCAACAAGATGCCGCTCAAGCAGCTTGACGGCGCGATGGCGCAATCCGGCGTCACCAAGGAGCATTTCAAGGAGTTTATCCGGGCGCAGATGGCCTGGAACCAGGCGCTGACCGCGCGTTCCCGTTCCGGAGACGGTGGCGGCGCAATGAGCGAGCAGGACCTCGTCAAGCGCATGCTCGAAAAAGGCGGCAGCAAACCGAGCGCCACAGAGTACATGCTGCAGCAGGTCATCTTCGTGGTGCCGGCCGCCGAGCGCAGCGCGACGCTGGCCAAGCGCAAACGCGAAGCCGATGCCATGCGCGCCCGCTTCAACGGCTGCAACACCACGCGCGAATTCGCCAAGGGCCTGATCGATGTCACCGTTCGCGATCTCGGCCGGGTGTTGGCGCCGCAATTGCCGGCGGACTGGGCCGAGCAGATAAAGGCTACAAAGGTCGGCGGCGCCACCACGACGCGCGAAACCGACCGCGGTGTCGAATTCATCGGCATCTGCTCGTCGCGCGAAGTGTCAGACGACAAAGCCGCGCAGATGGTGTTCCAGAGTGAAGGTTCGAGCGACAAGAACGCCGACGAACTCTCGAAGAAATATGTCGAGGAGTTGCGGAAGAAAGCCCGCATAATCGAGCGCTGAAGTCGAAGCGCCGTGCCTGACGCAGAGCTTCCGCTGGCGTTGAGCGTCGGCGATCCGTCCGGCGTGGGGCCGGACATCGCCATCGCTGCTTGGCAGAGCCGCGATAGCGCTGGCGTTCCGTCTTTTTATCTCCTTGCCGATCCGGCACTGATTGCCGCGCGGGCGCACAGGCTCGGCACCGATATCGCGATTGCCGAGACGACGCCGGCGTTAGCGCCGGGGGTGTTTTCGCGCGCGCTGCCGGTGGTGGCGCTTGCTGCCCGTTTCGTCGACAGTCCCGGCCGCCCGGATCCAGCCAACGCCGCCGGCATCATCGAGGCGATCGACCGCGCCGTTGCCGACTGCCTGGCCGGCCGCGCTGCTGCGGTCGTCACCTGCCCCATTGCCAAGAAGCCGCTCTACGACGCCGGCTTTCGCTTTCCCGGCCACACCGAATATCTGGCGCATCTGGCATCGCTTCACACCGGCGCCGAAGTGACACCGGTGATGCTGCTTGCCGGTCCGGACCTGCGCACCGTGCCGGTCACCATCCACATCGCGCTGGCCGAGGTGCCGAAAGCGCTGACGACTGACCTTATCGTCGCCACCGGCCGCATCACCGCCGCCGACCTTGCGAACCGCTTCGGAATTGCCAAGCCGCGGCTCGCCATTGCCGGCCTCAACCCGCATGCCGGCGAAGGCGGCACCATGGGCACCGAAGACGAGCGGATCGTGCGCCCGGCGGTCGACCTGCTGAGGCAGGAAGGGATCGACGCCTTCGGGCCATTGCCGGCCGACACGCTGTTTCATGCTCGCGCCCGCGCCGGCTACGACGTGGCGCTCTGTATGTATCACGACCAGGCGCTGATCCCGGCCAAGGCGCTGGCGTTTGACGAGGCGGTCAACGTCACGCTCGGCCTGCCCTTCGTCCGCACCTCGCCCGACCACGGCACCGCCTTCGACATCGCCGGCAAGGGCATCGCCCGTGCCGGCAGCCTGATTGCAGCGCTGAAACTCGCTCGCGTTCTTGCCGATACCGGGAAAAGGCCGTAGGCCCTGAGCCCAATCAGCCAAATTCGACGGCCTTAACCGATGAGCCCGCCTGATGAGCCCAGCCCGATGAGCATAGACGGCCTGCCGCCACTGCGCGAGGTGATCGAGCGCCATGGGCTGCAGGCGAAAAAGGCGCTGGGCCAGAATTTTCTGCTCGACCTTAACCTGACAAGCAAGATTGCGCGAACCGCCGGCGACCTGAGCGACGTTACGGTTATCGAGGTCGGTCCCGGTCCGGGCGGGCTGACTCGTGCCCTGCTCCTCAACGGCGCCCGGCGGGTCGTCGCCATCGAGCGCGACGAGCGCTGCCTGGCGGCCCTGGCCGAGATCTCGAACCACTATCCGGGCCGGCTAGAGATCGTAGCCGGCGATGCGCTGAAAACCGATTTTGCAGCGCTTGCTAAAGGGGAAAGCGGCGGGCCGGCGAAAATCGTCGCCAACCTGCCTTACAATATCGGCACCGAATTGCTGATCCGCTGGCTGACCGTCACCGAGTGGCCGCCCTTCTACACATCGATGACACTGATGTTCCAGCGCGAGGTCGCCGAACGCATTGCAGCCAGCCCCGGCAGCGATGCCTATGGTCGGCTCGGCGTGCTGGCAGGCTGGCGGACGGAGGCGAGGATTGCCTTCGACGTGCCGCCGCAGGCGTTCACGCCGCCACCCAAGGTGACGTCCTCGGTGGTGCATCTGGTGCCGCGCGCCAGCCCCTTGCCGGCAGAGGTGAAACGGCTCAGCCGCGTCACCGAAGCGGCGTTTGGCCAGCGCCGGAAAATGCTGCGGCAGAGCGTGAAAAGCCTCGGCGGCGAGGCGCTGCTCACCCGTGCCGGCATCGATCCGACCAGGCGCGCCGAGACGCTGAGCGTCGAGGAGTTCGTTCGCCTGACCAACGCGGTGTGATGCCGGGACGCGTCTGCGTGGAGTTTCCGCTCTCACGGCATAGATAGCCGGACAAACCTGCCCGGAGACAAACAATGGCCGCCTATGTCATTTCCGACGTCACGATCCGCGACGCAGAGGCGATCGAAGCCTATAGCACCCACGCGGCTGCCTCCATCGCCCGGCATGGCGGGCGCTATCTGGTACGCGGTGGCAAGGTGGAAAGGTTGGAAGGCGACTGGTCTCCCCGGCCGCTGATCATCGTGGAATTCCCCGACATGGACACGGCGCGGCGCTGGTACCGCTCGGCCGAATATGCCGCGGCATTGGAACTGCGCGACGCCGCGCTCAGCCGCAATCTGATCCTGGTCGCGGGGACAGCGATTTGATCAATCCGTCCTTTCGTCGAGCAGCCCCGAGACGAAATCGAACAGGCCGGGCCGGCGATCGCGTCTGAGCCGTTCGGCGGTGACGATGCCGCGCACCTCGGCGAAAGCGCGGTCGAGATCGTCGTTGACGATGACGAAATCATATTCCTTCCAGTGCTCGATCTCGTTGCGGGCGTTCTTGAGCCGCGTCTCGATCACCGCTTCCTGGTCCTCGGCGCGACGCTTCAGCCGCGCCTTCAATTCCTTCATCGATGGCGGCAGGATGAATATCGAGACGATGTCGGCGCGCATCTTCTCCTTGAGCTGCTGAGCGCCTTGCCAGTCGATGTCGAACAGCATGTCGCGGCCTTCGGCCAGCGCCTGTTCAGCCGGCTCGCGCGGCGTCGCGTAGCAATTGCCGTGCACCTCCGCCCATTCGAGCAGCGCATCGGAATCGCGCAGCCGCTCGAACTCGCGCATGGTACGGAAGTGGTAATGGACGCCCTCGATCTCGCTGCCGCGGCGTGGCCGCGTGGTGACAGAGACCGACAATTCCAGGCTGGAATCGCTCTCCAGCAGATTGCGCGCAATCGTCGACTTGCCGGCGCCTGACGGCGACGACAAGACCAGCATCAGCCCGCGGCGCCGAATGCGGGAACCCACATCCCTAGCGGTCATGGGGCTTGGCAGTCATGTGGCTTGGCATCGGGATCATTCCAGATTCTGGACCTGTTCGCGAAACTGGTCGACGACCGCCTTCAGTTCCAGCCCGATGGCGGTGACCGCGGCAGCATTCGACTTGGAACACAGCGTATTCGATTCGCGGTTGAATTCCTGTGCCAGGAAATCGAGCTTGCGGCCGATGGCCCCACCGCCGGCGAGCAGTGCCCGCCCCGACACCACGTGCGTCTTCAGCCGGTCGATTTCCTCGCGTATGTCGGCCTTGGTGGCCAGGAACGCCGCTTCCATATGCAGCCGGCTGGCGTCCAAGTTGGCGGACGCGTCCATCAACAGGCGGATCTGCTCGGCGAGCCTTTCGCGGATCGTGGCCGGTTCGCGTGATGGATCGGCCTCGGCCCGCAGCGTCAGCGCCTCGATGGCATCGATATGGCCGGACAGCAGGGAACGAAGTGCCGCACCTTCGCCCTGGCGCGCCTGCTGCAGTCCGTTCAGTGCTGCTTCCAGCGCCGACAGTATTGCGGTATCGAGCGCACTGCGCGCCTCTTCGGTTTCGATGGTTTCGGGAATGTCGAGGACGCCGCGCAGCGCAAGCAGCCCGTCGGCCGCCGCAGGGGCTACTCCGAACCGCTCCTGCAGCCGCTTGGCCAACCCCGCCAGATCCTTCAGGAAAGCCTCGTTGACCACAGGTTGCGCTTGAGCGCCGGCGGCGCGGCCAATGGTCAACGTCATCTGGAAATTGCCGCGCGCAAAACGCTTTTGCACCGTCTGCCGGACGGCCGGCTCCAGCCGGTCGAAACCTTGCGGCAGCCGCAGCCTGACCTCGACGCTTTTGCCGTTGACGGACTTGGCTTCCCAGGCAATCGAAGTGCCGTCGTGTTCGGCGACACTGCGCGCAAAACCGGTCATGCTCTGCAAGTTCATGTAGCCGTGCGTCCCTTTGCCGAATGCCCCTCAAGCCGGAGCGATTTTCTCCGGATAGGATCATGTGAATTTCAATGCCATAGCAGCCCTTGCACATCCACCCGGACATGCACAGGGCCAACCTGATGGCGTCCGGCCCTACTGGGCGGCGGTGGCGCCCGCATCGTCAACGATGGCTCCCGCCGGCGTGTCGGCTCCGGTATTGGTTGCCCCGGCCTTGGCGGCGTCCTGCGCCTGCTTTTTCAGCAGTGCCCGGTAGCGAGCGACATTCTCGTTATGCTCATCGAGCGTCGAGGCAAAGACGTGCCCGCCGCTGCCGTCGGCGACGAAGTAGAGATCGCTGGTCTTCGACGGATTGGCGACGGCCTCCAGCGTCGCACGGCCGGGATTGGCGATCGGCGTCGGCGGCAAGCCGTTGATCAGATAGGTGTTGTAGGGCGTCGGCTTCTGGATGTCCGACTGATAGATCGGGCGGTCGATGGGTTTGCCCTTGCCGCCGAACAGGCCGTAGATGATGGTCGGGTCCGACTGCAGCCGCATACCCTTGGCCAGCCGGTTGAGGAAGACGGCGGCTACACGCGAGCGTTCATCGCCCTTGCCGGTCTCCTTCTCGACGATCGAGGCCAGGGTGACAAAATCCTCAACGTTGGCGATCGGCAAATCCGGCGCTCGGCGCCGCCAGACCTCGTCGACCAGCTTCTTCTGGTCGGCCAGAAGCTTGTC
This sequence comes from Mesorhizobium sp. M1307, assembly GCF_040318155.1. Classification (NCBI taxonomy): domain Bacteria; kingdom Pseudomonadati; phylum Pseudomonadota; class Alphaproteobacteria; order Hyphomicrobiales; family Phyllobacteriaceae; genus Mesorhizobium; species Mesorhizobium sp. M1307. The sequence continues at coordinate 15,069 of NZ_JAMYLR010000012.1, forward strand.
GACCATCTGCTGGCGTGTTGCGCCGCGGGTGAAACGCAGCGTGTCGGTGGCGAGGCTGCCCTCAGGTGGAGTGGTCGACGGCATATCGCCGGTCAGCGCGTCCTGCTCGGCGATCCGTTGCAGCGCCTGCTCGACCGTCAGCCCCTCGGGGATAGTCAGCGAATACATCACCGACTTGCCGCTCTTCAGCAGTTCCATGATATCGTGCATCGACGCCTGCGGCTTGATCTCGTATTCGCCGGCCTTCAGGGCCGAATCATTGCCGAAGGCGCGCACGCCAAGGCGGAAAATGCGGGCGTCGCTGATCAGCCCTCGCCGCTCAAGCTGGTCGGCGATCTCCTGGACACCGCTATTCGGCTTGACCAGGAAAGTGTCGCCATTGGCCGACGGGCCGGGCTCGTTGAACTCCTGCTTGCCGAAATACAGCGCAACGCCTGCCGCCAGCACCATCAGCATCACCGAAGAGATGACGAAGTTCATGAACACAACGAACTGGCTGCGCGAGGCACGCGAGCGCTTCGGCGGCGGCGTGCCGGCCTCGGGCCGCAACGCCTCGCTGGCCGTCTTCGGCACGATCGGGCCGGGCGTTGTTGCCCGTTGCCCGAATTCCCCGTTATCGGCCGGATTTGTGTTCATAGCGCCCTACCATTTGATCTTGCGACGAATCCCCTCGGGCAGAGTAGGGGCGAATATGGCAAAATTGACGGCAGACGGAAACCGGCAGAGCGGTCAGCCATTGTAGCGCTGGAAGACGAGCGAGGCGTTGGTGCCACCGAAGCCGAAGGAGTTGGACAGCGCCACGTCGATCTGGCGGGCCCGCGGCTTGTGCGGCACCAGGTCGATCGCCGTTTCGCGCTCCGGATTGTCAAGATTGATCGTCGGCGGCGCGATGTTGTCGCGAATGGCGAGGATCGAAAAGATCGCCTCGGCAGCACCAGCCGCGCCCAGCAGGTGGCCAATCGACGATTTGGTCGACGACATCGATATCTTCGAGGCGGCGTTGCCGACCAGCCGCTCGACGGCGCCGAGTTCGATCGTATCGGCCATGGTCGAGGTGCCGTGCGCGTTGATGTAGTCGACATCGGCCGGCGTCAGCTTCGCCCGGTTCAGCGCCGCGGTCATGCAACGGAAAGCGCCGTCGCCGTCTTCGGCAGGCGCGGTGATGTGATAGGCGTCACCGGTCAGACCGTAGCCGGTGACCTCGGCATAGATCTTGGCGCCGCGGGCCTTGGCGTGTTCGAGCTCCTCGAGCACGACAACACCGGCGCCCTCGCCCATGACGAAGCCGTCGCGATCGCGATCATAGGGGCGTGAGGCCGTTTGTGGCGCGTCGTTGCGCTCGGTGGAGAGCGCGCGGCAAGCGGCGAACCCGGCGATCGACAGTCTCGTCACCGGCGCTTCGGCGCCGCCTGCGACCATAACGTCGGCATCGCCCCAGATGATCAGCCGGGCGGCATCGCCGATGGCGTGCGCACCGGTCGAGCAAGCGGTGACGACGGCATGGTTGGGGCCTTTCAGCCCATGCCGGATCGAGACCTGACCGGAGACGAGGTTGATGATCTGGCCAGGGATGAAGAATGGGCTGATGCGGCGCGGACCGCGTTCCTTGAGGATCATCGCATTCTCGGCGATGCCTTCGATGCCGCCGATGCCCGAACCGATCAGCACGCCGGTGGCGCACTGTTCCTCATGCGTCTTCGGCTGCCAGCCGGAATCCTTGAGTGCCTCGTCGGCGGCCGCGATCCCGTACAGGATGAAGTCGCCGATCTTGCGCAGTTCCTTCGGCTCGAGAACGGCTTCAGGATTGAAAGTGGCATTGGAGCCGTCACCGCGCGGAATGACGTGGGCGACCTTGCAGGCAAGGTCTTCCACCTCGAATTCGGTGATGCGCTTGGCTGCGCTGCGGCCGGTCAGAAGCTCCTTCCAGCTGTGCTCGAAGCCCATGCCGAACGGCGAAAGCAGCCCAAGGCCCGTGACGACGACACGCCTCATCGCAGGTCCTCCCCGGTGATGACTGCAAATAGCGTCAGGCGGAGGCCTTGTCGATGTATTTCACCGCATCGCCAACAGTTAGGATGGTCTCGGCGGCGTCGTCCGGGATTTCGACACCGAACTCTTCTTCGAACGCCATGACAAGTTCGACCGTGTCGAGGCTGTCCGCGCCCAGATCATCGATGAAGCTCGCCTGCTCCGTCACCTTCTCGGCATCGACGCCAAGGTGCTCGATGACGATCTTTTTGACGCGCTCTGCGGTGTCACTCATTTGGGCATCCTCGTCTTTTGGTTGTCTGTCTTCGTTAGCGGGCAGAATGCCGCTAATCAAGCTGAAAGATGGTCCTGCCGGAAACGCAGCGGAACAGGACCGGTTTTTGCCCGAACCGCCGGGTTGCGGGCGGCATTACACGAAAAATCCCGTGCATCCAAGACGGAATGAAGCGTTTTCCCAAGTGTTAGATCATTGCCATGCCGCCATTCACATGAATGGTCTGGCCGGTGACGTAGGCTGCCTCGTTGGAAGCTAGGTAGGCGACGGCAGAGGCGACTTCGGCGCCCGTGCCCATGCGCCGGGTCGGGATCGCCGCCATGATCGCCTCTTTCTGCTTGTCGTTGAGCTTGGCGGTCATCGCCGATTCGATGAAGCCCGGGGCGACGCAGTTGACGGTGATATTGCGGGTGGCGATCTCCTGCGCCAGCGATTTGGAAAAGCCGATCATACCGGCTTTGGAGGCGCAGTAGTTGGTCTGGCCGGGATTGCCGGTGACGCCAACCACTGAAGTGATGTTGATGATGCGGCCATGGCGGCGCCGCATCATCGGATGGGTAAGCTCGCGGGTCAGCCGGAACACGGCGGTCAGGTTGACCTCGAGCACGCTATCCCAGTCGGCGTCAGCCATGCGTACGAACAACCCGTCCTTGGTGATGCCGGCATTGTTGACGAGGATGTCGACGCCTTCGAGGTCGGCCTCCGCCTTCTGGCCGAGCGCCTTGACGTCGTCGCGGTTGGAAAGATTGGCCGGGAAAAGCTTGACCCGGTCGCCCAGTTCGGCGGCCAGCGCCTCCAGTTTCTCGATACGTGTGCCATGCAGGCCGACGATGGCGCCCTGGCCGTGCAGCACCCGGGCGATCGCCTCGCCGATACCTCCCGATGCGCCGGTGACGAGCGCCTTGCGGCCGGTCAATTCGAACATGTTTTATCCTCTTCCCAAATCGTACTGGCCAATCATACGGACCGGTGAGTTCGGCTATCTGTAAACGTCGCCGCGGTGGCCTATGGTTACCACCAGAATGACGAGCCGGTTATCCTGCACATCGCAAATGATGCGATAATCCCCGACGCGATATCTCCAAAAGGTTGCGAGCGGGCCCTTCAGCGGTTTGCCGAGTTCACGCGGGTTGTCGAGAACGGCAATGCGGTTTTCAATAAAATCACGGATACGGTGACGTGTCTGCGGATCCAGTTTTTCGACAAATTTTCGCGCCGAGCGGGCGTATTCAAGCGTCCAGGCCACGCCAGAAGTCCTCGGCTCTCATGACGTCTTCTTCACCACGCCTGATCCGCTCAACGACTTCGGCAGCCAAGTAGTAATCCTCCAAGTCCTCCAGACCACGTTCAATGAGCTCGCGCAGATAGTAGGCCTTGCTGCGACCAGTCTTGGCCGCGAGAAAATCCAGGCGCTGCTCGACTTCAGGAGAAAGGCGGATCGATGTGGGCATGCCGCACCTTGTTGCGATACATGTATTCATGTAGCGGCAAGCACAGATGAATTCAAGCTACGTGGTCACCCAAGGCGGCAACTGCCGTCTCGACCTCCGCCGCTGATCCGATGCTGCTGGTGGCAATGTCGCGGTTGATGCGGCGGGCCAGCCCCGACAGCACCTTGCCGGCGCCCACTTCGTAAAGCGTCGCAACGCCGTTGCTGCCGAACCACTCCACCGTTTCGCGCCAGCGCACGCGCCCGATCACCTGTTCGACGAGTCGGCGGGCGATCTCGTCGGGATCGCTCGTCGGGGTCACCGTAACATTGGAGACCAGCGGCACGACCGGCGCACTCTTCGTCACGGCGGCCAGCGCCTCCCGCATGATCTCGGCCGCAGGCTTCATCAATGCCGAATGGAAGGGCGCCGAGACCTGCAGCATCAGCGCCCGCTTGGCGCCCTTCTCCGTGCATAGCCTCGCCGCCAGTTCGACCGCTGGCCTGGCGCCGGAGATCACCAGCTGGCCGCCGCCATTGTCATTGGCGATCTGGCAAACCAAGGCTTGTGCGGGATCTTTGGCGGCGCCCTGGGCGGCCTCTGCGCAAGCGGCTTCGACGTCGGCCTGTTCCAGCCCGATGATCGCCGCCATGGCGCCCTCGCCGGCCGGCACAGCCGCCTGCATGGCATTACCGCGGATGCGCAACAGCCGGGCGGCGTCGGCGACCGAAACGAAACCTGCGGCCGCAAGTGCCGAATATTCGCCAAGCGAGTGGCCGGCGACATAGGTGACCTTGCCGCTCAGGGAGAAGCCGCGCGCCTCCAGCGCCCGGATTGCGGCAAGCGACACCGCCATCAGCGCCGGCTGGGCGTTGGCGGTCAGCGTCAGCGTCTCTTCCGGGCCTTCCCAGATCAGCTTCGATAGGTTTTCGCCGAGCGCGTCGTCAACTTCCTCGAAGATCCGCCGCGATTCCACAAAGGTATCGGCGAGGTCCTTGCCCATGCCGACAGCCTGGCTGCCCTGCCCCGGAAAGGTGAATGCGATGGCCATCGGCGGCTCCCAGCTGCTGGTTCACGTTGCCTGTGACGCAAGGCGTGCGGCCAAGTCAAGTCCAACCTTGATCGCGTAATATCGGCCGAGTGCCTGTTTCGGCAGGCTTTTTGGCGATCACTCATGATGAAAACCGCTCACGATTTGTTTGCTGGCTCTTCTTATTTCCGCCACAGGCGCTAGGCTTTGCGTGACAGTTCGATGACAATCGAGTGACGCTTTTGTTGCGGGCCGGGGAACTATTGAAGTGGCAAAGACCAAGCAGAGCGCAGCCGAGGCGGCGCCCCAGTTTCTTGAAGGCGATCCGTCGACCGGCTATCTGCCGGCGCGCAAATGGCCTGTCATCCGCTATGGCCTTATCAGCTTGCTGGCTGCGGCCATCCTTGTGTTTGCCATCGAACTGATCGTGCGCGGCAACTTTGCCGGCACCATTGATTTCTTTCTGCAGCCTTTCAAACCCGGCTGGACCACGATCATCATTTTTGCGCTGATCCTCATCGGCCTCGACGCCGTGCTCGGCCGCAGTCATCAGAGCCTGATGATCGTCGCGCCGCTGACATTGTCGCTGGCGTTCGTCGGCCACCAGAAGTCGCTGTATCTCGGCGATCCGCTCTATCCGACCGATTTCCTCTATTCCCGGCAGATCGTGGCACTGATGCCGCTTCTGGTACGCGATCGCCCGGGAACCGCCATTGCCTTGGCGATCGGCATCGTCGGCGGCCTGTCGCTGCTCGTCTATGGCTGGCGGCTATGGCGCCGCCGCGTTCCGGCGCTCAGCCACAAGGGCCGCCTTGCCCGGCTGACGCTGACGGTGCCGCTGATCGCCTTCTTCGTCTCCATCATGGACTATGCCACTTTCTCGTGGACACGCGACCGGCTGCAGATCATCCCGATCATGTGGGACCAGAAGGAAAACTATGCCTCGAACGGTTTTGCGCTCGCCTTCGCGCTGAACGTCCCGATGGCGCATGTCTCGGCGCCGCCCGGCTATTCCGGCAAGGCGATCGAAGCGATCGGCAAACCGCAGGTGACGGCTTCGGTACCCGCCGAGAAGCCCGACATCATCGTCGTCATGAGCGAATCCTTCTGGGATCCGACCAAGCTACCCGGCGTCACCATCACGCCCGACCCTATCCCCAATGTGCGGGCACTGCGCACGGGTTACATGTTCTCGCCCGAGTTCGGCGGCATGACGGCCAACATCGAGTTCGAGGCCCTGACCGGCTTTTCCAACGCCTTCCTGCCGGCGGGCAGCATTCCCTACCAGCAATATGTGCGGACACCGACTCCCTCGCTGGCGACCTTCCTGAAAAGTCAAGGCTACCGGGCGCGCGCTATCCATCCCGGCACTAACTGGTTCTGGAACCGGGGGGCCGTCTATGCCGATTTCGGCTTCAACGACTTCAAGTCCGAGGAGACGTTGCCGCCCATGCAGAAGCGCGGACCGCTCGCGTCGGACGCTGCGATGACCGACGAGATCATCCACGAAGCCGATACCAGCGCCGAGCCGGTCTTCTTTTTCGCCGTCAGCCTGCAGAACCACGGGCCATATGAGCCGTATCGCTATAACAATCCGACCCACAAGGTGCAGGCGCCGATCAGCCAATGGGCGCGTGAATCGCTGTTGAGCTATGCCGAAGGCTCTTCCGACGCGGACCGCGGCCTCGAGCGGCTGATCGAATGGGCGAAGAAACGCGAGCGGCCGACCGTCATCGCGTTCTTCGGCGACCATCTGCCGCCGCTTGGGCCGGTCTACGTCGAGACCGGCTTCCTGAAGGACAATGTTGCGCCGCGCAAGGAGGCGGCCGACCAGATGCTGCTGCACCACCAGACGCCGCTGATCGTCTGGTCGAATCGCAGCGGCCCGGCCGAGGATCTGGGCGCCGTCAGCCCGTCCTTCCTGCCCTACCATATCCTGAAGACAGCCGGCATCAGCCATCCCTATTACACCGGCTTCCTCGGACAGTTGCGAGAGCGCTACCGCGTTATCGACCGCAATTTGCTTTTGGCACCGGGGGGCGACGCCACCCCCGATTGGTCGCGTCAGAAAGAGATCGATCCGGCAATCCGCGACTTCCGTCTGCTGCAATACGACATGATGTTCGGCAAGCGCCATGCGGCGCCCGATTTCTTCCCCGAAACCACAGGCAAAGTGGCTGCACACACGAGTTGAGCAGCGGCGGCGGGAGAGCGGCCGACGTCGTTCAGTTCGTCAAGTGCAACTGCGAAATCGAGCTTCCGATTTTCAGGAAGACGCTTTCGAGCTGACTGACGTCGTTGGTCGGGTAATAATCCGACGGCGACGATGCGCAGGCCTCGTAGAGCTTGCGGTTGGCTGCGGTGTCGGCCTGCAGCAGCACTGTGAATATCTGCACGTCCTGCTTCTTCAATGTGTTGCATACATTGGTTGTCCAATCGTCGACATTGCGCGCGGCCGCGGTCTGGTCGCTGGATCCAAACCGACCCGAGGCCAGGAATCCGTAGGAGCCATAGTCCGACTTCTGTGGCGTATCCTTCGCGCCATAGACAACATTCTCGCCGTCGGTGAGCAGCAGCACCGTTTTGGTCGTGCCTGACGCCCTGAACGGCGCGCCGTCGCTGTAAGGCGGTTCCGGCGAGAGCACCCGCATCCCCCATGACAAGCCTTCCGAAACATTGGTCCCCGAGCCGTTCCATTCGATCATCTCACCGACGGCCTTCCGCAATTTGTCGAAATCATCGGTCAGCGGCACTATCGGCGTCGGACAGGCCCGGTTTGGGCCGATAGTCAGTGGGCCTCTCTTGTCGTTGATCAGCTTCATCGTCGAAACACTGTACTTCGCCATGTCGCTGGTGAGGCCGGGAAGCACGGTGACAACGGTATCGTCGAGATAGGAATTGTTGTAGCCGGTCGCTGAATTGCCGTAGGAGCTGGTTGGATTTTTAGCGTTACCTGGATCGTCCGGCGCGAAATAGGGTACGAACAGGGTGTCCGGTTTGTTTTGGTCGGGCGAAATGTCGGAAACATTGTTGGTTCCGGGCCGCGCTTCGACTCAGCCTCTCCATTCGACGCCCAATTGCTTGAACAGGTCCATATGGTTGACGCGCTTGCCGCCGACCAAGGGGAAATTGGCGCCATTGTTCGGCGATTTGCCGGCCATGTCGATCCAGGCCGGATCGTAGTCCTCGCCCTTGACGTTGACGGCGGTGACGAACGGCACCACCGCGACACGTACGCTGCGCGTCGGCGACTTCGCCGCTTCGAGCATATCGATCAGGGCCGTCGCCGCCGTCCGCAATGCGCCGATGCGATCGTTGCTGGCCATTGACCCGGTATTGTCGAGCACCAGCACGACTTCGAGCTGATTGGTCGATTCGACGGCGCCGGCATCGACGGTGATGCGCTTGTCGTTGCCGAACAGGAAGGCGAAGTTCAAATTGACGTCCGCCATGGCGACAGCCTTTGTCTGGATGTAATTGAGGCCCCTTTCCACGGTAAGCGTCGCTTCGGCGTTCCTCAACTCGCTGTGGCCGGCGACATTGGTCTGGAAGTAGCGGTCGAAGACGTCCTTGCGCGAAGCCTCGATGTCGCCGAGATGCGAAGATGCAAGGTTCGCGGCATCGAGCGCGTTCTGCAAGCTGACCTTGGCCCTCATCAAGGTGGACACGTCCACGGCAAAGGCGACGGCGGTCAGAACCGCAGGCAGCCCGAACGCCAGCATCAGGGCAAAGTTGCCGCTCTTCGAACGGCAGAATTTGTCGAAAAGCATTTTTGTCCCCAAAACCGCCTTGCTGCCGACCTCGCGCAGACTGTTTGCTTTTGCATCCGCATGATGAACGACGGGTTGCCGCAACACCCGCCGGTGCTGGAACTTCGCATGGTGGTTAAGGTCCGGTTTCAGGAAATCCGTAAGCCTTGCCGTGGAGGCCCGTGGCGCTCTGGGACGGTAGGGCCGTTTGCCCTGTCGTTTGGCCTTGCTTTGCGGTCAAATTCCTGTATAGACGCCCGCAATCTGCCGGTCCTTGCTGGGGGCTGAACGGAGGGCCGGAGGTTTTTCGAAACCTTCGCGTGAAGCCAGAAGCGCTTCCGCCTCCCGTGTCTCCGCTCTCGACCGTCTCGTCATGCTCCTTTCTTCCCCGCCTTCGCAAGGATTGCGGGTCAGAGAAGTTGCAGAGGCTTTTGCCGCCGGGAACCGGGAGAGAAACGAAGAAAGGCACGAACACTATGGCTCTATACGAACATGTGTTTCTTGCCCGGCAGGACCTCTCGCAGCAGCAGGTCGATGCGCTTGTCGAACAGTACAAGGGCGTCATCACCGCGAATGGCGGGTCCGTCGGCCGGGTCGAGAACTGGGGACTGAAGTCCCTCACCTACCGGGTCAACAAGAACCGGAAGGCATACTATACACTCATGGACATCACCTGCCCGCCGGCCGCGCTCAATGAAATGGAGCGCCAGATGGGCCTGTCCGAGGACGTGCTGCGTTTCCTGACCATCAAGGTCGATGCGCATGAGGAAGGTCCGTCGGCAATGATGCAGAAGCGCGAAGAGCGCTCGGAACGCGGCGGCTTCGGCGACCGCGACCGTGGCGATCGTGGCCCGCGCTCATTCGGCGACCGCGATCGCGGTGACCGTGGTGATCGTCCGCCGCGCAGCTTCGGCGATGGCGGTGCCGATCGTGGCCCGCGCCGTCCGCGCGAAGGCTTTGAAGGAGCCGCAGAATAATGGTCGACATCAACCAGATCCCAACCCGGCGCCCCTTCCACCGTCGCCGCAAGACTTGCCCGTTCTCCGGCGCCAACGCGCCGAAGATCGACTACAAGGACGTGCGGCTTCTGCAGCGCTACATCTCCGAGCGCGGCAAGATCGTGCCATCGCGTATCACCGCCGTCAGCCAGAAGAAGCAGCGCGAACTCGCCAAGGCGATCAAGCGCGCCCGCTTCCTCGGCCTGCTGCCCTACGTGGTCCGCTAACACTTCAGGCGGGCGGTTCGCCGCCCGCTTTTTCACCGGCCACGACGGGCGTAGCCGGATCGAACACCAAATCCCGGGTTGGATTTCAACAAGAGATCCTAACTGCCGCGACAGGCAGGACAGCGACACAGGCGATGACGCCCCAGCTTCCTGACCTGTTCCAGACAACTCGGCGCCGATCCTGAGGATAGCGCCCAAGCGAAGGAACAAAACCATGGAAGTCATTCTTCTCGAACGCGTTTCCCGCCTCGGCCAGATGGGCGATACCGTCAAGGTCAAGGACGGGTTCGCCCGCAATTTCCTGCTGCCGCAAGGCAAGGCGCTGCGCGCCAACGAAGCTAACAAGAAGAAGTTCGAGGGACAGCGGGCCCAGCTCGAAGCCCGCAACCTGGAGCGCAAGTCCGAAGCCGCGCAGATTGCAGAAAAGCTCGACGGCAAGAGCTTCATCGCGGTGCGCTCGGCCGGCGAGACCGGCCAGCTTTATGGTTCGGTCTCGACGCGCGACATCGCCGAGCTGGTGACGGCGGAAGGTTTTTCGGTCAACCGCAACCAGATCCTGCTCAACCAGCCAATCAAGACCATCGGCGTCACCAATGTGGCGATCGCGCTGCACCCGGAAGTCGAGGTTACCATCACGCTCAACATTGCCCGCACGGCCGACGAAGCCGAGCGCCAGGCCAAGGGCGAAACACTGACCACCGCCGAAGCCATCTACGGCGAGGACATCAACGATAATGCGCGGCCGGAAAACTTCTTCGATCCGAATGCGGAGTTCGAAGGCGGCGAAGACAACGGCTGATCGTCATTCGTCGGCATTCGCCGGCTAATCGCTATTCTGGACCAATGCCCGGGCCTCGTACCCGGGCATTTTTATGCCAAATGGAACTTTTCGAACCCCTATATCTTGATGCAGAATAGGACAGCATGTCTGGCCGAGAGGGGACAATTGGTCATGAATATTCTGCTGAAGCGCGTTCTCGACCGCCTGGTCCGCATAGGCAATCTCAAGGTGACAGGGCCGCAAGGCTCGATGGTGACTTTCGGTGACGGCAGCGGCGAGCCGGTGCACATGCACATCAAGACAAGGCATGCCGAGCGCGCAATAACCTTCGATCCGATGCTGGCGGTGCCGGAAGCCTACATGGACGGTGAACTCGACATTCTCGAGGGCGGCGTGCTGGGGGTGATGCGGATTGCCTTCCAGAACATGGGCAGCGGCGGTATCGATGCCACCTGGTCGAAGGCGATCGAAGGTCTGCGCCACGCCTTCCGGCGCCTGCAGCAGATCAACACGGCGTCGCGGGCGCGCCGCAACGTGCAGCGCCATTACGATCTGTCGGGCGACCTCTACCGCCTCTTCCTCGATGAGGACATGCAATATTCCTGCGCCTATTTCGAGCAGCCGGACATGACGCTCGACGAGGCACAAGCGGCCAAGAAGCGCCATATCGCCGCCAAGCTCAGGCTGAAGGCCGGCCAGACGGTTCTTGATATCGGCTCCGGCTGGGGTGGGCTTGGGCTCTATCTAGCCAAGGCGTTCGACGTCGACGTGCAAGGCGTGACGCTGTCGACCGAGCAGCACGGCGTCGCCACCGACCGCGCCCATGCGCAAGGCCTGCAAAACCGGGTGCATTTCGACATCAAGGACTATCGCGAGCTCAATGAGCGTTTCGACCGCATCGTCTCCGTCGGCATGTTCGAGCATGTCGGGGTCAATCATTTCCGCACCTTCTTCGACAAGTCGGCGACGCTGCTGAAGCCGGACGGCGTCATGCTGCTGCACACGATCGGCCGCTCCGGCGTGCCGTGGGCAACCAGCGCCTTCATCCGCAAGTACATCTTCCCGGGCGGCTACATCCCGTCGCTATCCGAAGTGATGCCGGCCATCGAAAAATCGGGGCTCGTCGTCACCGATATCGAGGTTCTGCGGCTGCATTATGCCGAGACACTGAAGCATTGGGGCGAGCGCTTCGCGGCCAACCGCGACAAGGCCAAGGCGATTTATGACGAGCGCTTCTGCCGCATGTGGGAGTTCTATCTTGCCGCCTCGGAAGCTGCCTTCCGCTGGCAGGATCTGGTGATCTTCCAGATCCAGATTGCCAAGAAGAACGACACGCTGCCGATGACGCGCGACTACATGGCCAGTTGCGAGAAGGCGCTGGAGATGCGCGATCTTGGACGTCGCGAAAAGGCTCCGGTGGCCAAGCCCACTCGCCGCCGCAAGGTGGCGGATCCGGAGTAGACTGCCGGCGTCACGCCATTGCCGCTTGCCATTGCCGGCCGGCACGCTGAAAAAGGTCGCGTCAACGCGGGACCTTTTTCATGACCTACCTCCTCTACGTCGCCGCCGCACTTGCCGAGATCGCCGGCTGCTTTTCGCTCTGGGCGTGGCGGCGGCTGGACAAGTCGCCGCTGTGGTTGGCGCCCGGTCTCGTCTCGCTCGTGCTATTCGCGTGGCTGCTGGCGCTGGTCGACACCAGCGCGGCGGGCCGGGCCTATGCCGCCTATGGCGGCATCTACATTGCCGCCTCGCTGGCCTGGCTGTGCCTGGCGGAAGGCGTGCACCCCGACCGCTGGGATCTTGCCGGTGCCGCGATCTGCATCGTTGGCGCCTCGGTCATTCTGCTCGCACCTCGGACTGCCTAAGCGATGGAACTGCCCGTCCCGCTTAGACAAGGCGTCGACCGCCTTCTCGAACAGGTGCCGTTGCCGATGCTTAAGCAAGCGGCAAAGACGCTGTCGGACCGCTACCGCGCAGAGTTGCGCGACGGTCGCCTGCACATGGCCGAAGACATGGCGGTGAAGGCCTATCTGGCAACGCGGCTACCGGCGACCTATGCGGCCGTTCGCGCCAGCCTCGATGCGGTGGGCGAGTCTCGGCCCGACTATGCTCCGAAGACCTTGCTCGATGTCGGCGCCGGCCCTGGTACGGTGCTTTGGGCCACAATCGATCTCTGGCCCGATCTCGAACAGGCGGTGCTGCTCGAGGCCGGTGCCGCGGTGCGGCGCGTCGGCGAGGCGCTTGCCGCCGAGGCGGTCACTGCCAGGACCGCCTGGCGGACCGGCGATGTCACTATCGACCTGGCCGAGCTGGAGCCGGCCGATCTGGTGACCTCAGCCTATGTGCTGGACGAGATCGCGCCGGCATCGCTGGCAAAACTCGTCGACCGGCTCTGGCAGCTGACCGCCGACACGCTGCTGGTCGTAGAGCCAGGCACGCCGGCCGGCTGGCAGCGCATCCTTGCCGTGCGCCGACAGCTGATCGAGGCGCGCGCGCATGTGCTCGCGCCATGTCCGCATGAGGCGCCCTGCCCGCTCGTCGCTCCCGACTGGTGCCATTTCGCCCGTCGCGTCGCCCGCTCGCGCCTGCACCGGCTGGCCAAGGATGCCGAGGTGCCGTGGGAGGACGAGAAATTCATCTTTGTCGCCGCATCCCGCCATCCGGCCGCTCCGTCCCGGGCGCGGGTGATCGCACCGCCGAAATCGGGCTCCGGCAAGGTCTTGCTGAAGCTTTGCCAACAGGATGGGAGTGCTGCCGAGCGACTGTTCACCAAGCGCGACGGCGAGACGTTCAAGGCCGCGCGGCGACTGGATTGGGGTGATGCCTTGCCGGAATGACCGGCAGCTATTTTCCTGTTTTGTTCTCGCCTGAGAACGGCTAGGCTCGCCATCTTGATTCGAGTCAATCGAGATTCTTTCCACCGAAAGATCCTGGCTGTGAATCGCGGGCATCAAAGTTGGTTGGTTGGGGACTGATGCAGATAAGTCATCACCGACTTGTCTCGTTCTGATATCGAGAGACGGGGATCAGGACCGGGGACATCATGGCAGAGGCAGCACGAAAATTCGGCGTGGCGGAAACACCGCTCTATCGCGAGGCGCCGAACAATATCGAGGCCGAGCAGGCGCTGCTCGGCGCCATACTGGTCAACAACGATGCCTTCTACCGCGTCTCCGACTTCCTGAAGCCCGGCCATTTCTACGAGCCGCTGCATAGAAAGATCTTCGAGGTCGCGGCCGAGCTCATCCGCATGGGCAAGATCGCGACGCCGATCACGCTGAAGACCTTCCTGCCGGCCGACGAGAAGGTCGGCGACATGACGGTGGCGCAATATGTCGTGCGGTTGGCGGTCGAGGCCGTCACCGTCGTCAACGCCACCGACTATGGCCGCGCCATCTACGATCTGGCGACGCGGCGCGCGCTAATCACTGTCGGCGAGGACATGGTGAACATCGCCTATGACGCGCCGGTCGACATGTCGCCTTCCGACCAGATCGAGGATGCCGAGCGGCGCCTGTTCGAATTGGCCGAAACCGGCCGCTACGATGGCGGCTTCGAGAGCTTCACCGATGCCGTCAAGACCGCCGTCGACATGGCCAATGCGGCTTATATGCGCGACGGGCATTTGTCGGGCGTTGCTACCGGCTTGCGCGATCTCGACCGCCGCATGGGCGGCCTGCAGTCGTCCGACCTGATCATCATTGCCGGCCGCCCCGGCATGGGCAAGACCTCGCTCGCCACCAATATCGCCTTCAACATCGCCGAGGCCTATGTCCCGGCGCAGCAGGCGGACGGCTCGTTCAAGGCGGCCAATGGCGGCGTCGTCGGCTTCTTTTCGCTCGAAATGTCATCCGAACAGCTGGCCACCCGCATTATTTCCGAACAGACGGAAATCCCGTCGTCGAAAATCCGGCGCGGCGAGATCAGCGAGATGGATTTCGAAAAGCTGGTCGCCTGCTCGCAGACAATGCAGAAAATCCCGCTGTTCATCGACCAGACCGGCGGCATTTCCATCGCTCAGCTGTCGGCCCGCGCGCGTCGCCTGAAGCGCCAGCGCGGCCTCGACGTCATCGTTATCGATTATATCCAGCTGATGCAGGGATCGAGCGCGAAATCCTCGCAAAACCGCGTCCAGGAAATCACCGAGATCACCACCGGCCTCAAGGCACTAGCCAAGGAGCTGGCGGTGCCGATCATCGCGCTGTCGCAGCTGTCGCGCCAGGTCGAGAGCCGCGACGACAAGCGCCCGCAGCTTTCGGATCTGCGCGAATCGGGCTCCATCGAGCAGGACGCCGACGTGGTGCTGTTCGTCTACCGCGAGGAATATTATCTGAAGAACCGCGAGCCGAAGCCGGGCACCGACGAATACATCAAATGGGAACACGAGATGAACGAGATGCGCGGCAAGGCCGAGGTCATCGTCGCCAAACAGCGCCACGGCCCAACGGGATCGGTCAGCCTCGCCTTCCAGGGCGAATTCACCCGCTTCTCGGACCTTGCGGAAGAGCATCATTTGCCGGATCGGTTCGAGTGACCTCTTGATACAGGTCTCATTCCTTCGCACCCCCCTCTGTCCTGCCGGACATCTCCCCCTCAAGGGGGGAGATCGGATGTCGTTTCGGCTTTCGGCAATCGTCAATGCTGCTAGATGTACGGCAATATCGGAGCTGCCAATCTCCCCCCTTGAGGGGGAGATGTCCGGCAGGACAGAGGGGGGCGCTGTCCCGCCGACTTGTCTTTCAATTGCCGCAGGCCGCGCCTGATGGCCAAATCCCGCATTCAGTTCATCTGCCAGAATTGCGGTTCGGTGCATCAGCGCTGGGCCGGCAAATGCGATGCCTGCGGCGAGTGGAACACGCTGGTCGAGGAAGGCACGTCAGGCGGCATAGGTTCCGGCCCGGCCAATACGCGCAATGCACGCAAGGGCCGCGCGGTGGTGCTGACCAGCCTCTCCGGCGACATCGAGGACGCGCCGCGCATCGTCTCCGGCATCGGCGAACTCGACCGGGCCACCGGCGGCGGCTTCGTGCGCGGCTCGGCGCTGCTGGTCGGCGGCGATCCCGGCATCGGCAAGTCGACGCTGCTCACCCAGGCCGCGGCCGCGCTGGCGGCAAAGGGCCACCGCATCGTCTATGTCTCGGGCGAAGAGGCGGTCGCGCAGATCAGGCTGCGCGCCCAGCGGCTCGGCGTCGCCGACACCCCGGTCGAGCTCGCCGCCGAAACCAATGTCGAGGACATCCTCGCCACCATCGCCGATGGCAAGCGGCCGGATCTGGTCATTCTCGATTCGATCCAGACGCTGTGGACCGATATGGCCGATTCGGCGCCCGGCACGGTGACCCAGGTGCGTGCCGCCGCCCAGGCGATGATCCGCTACGCAAAATCCACAGGGGCGGCGATCGTTCTGGTCGGCCACGTCACCAAGGAGGGCCAGATTGCCGGACCGCGCGTCGTCGAGCACATGGTCGACGCGGTGCTCTATTTCGAGGGCGAAGGCGGCCACCACTACCGCATCCTGCGCACGGTCAAGAATCGCTTCGGGCCAACCGATGAGATCGGCGTCTTCGAAATGTCGGACAAGGGCTTGCGGGAAGTCGCCAATCCGTCCGAGCTTTTCCTCGGTGAGCGCCATGCGAAGTCGCCGGGTGCCGCGGTTTTCGCCGGCATGGAAGGCACACGGCCGGTGCTGGTCGAGATCCAGGCGCTGGTGGCGCCATCGACGCTGGGCACACCGCGCCGCGCCGTCGTCGGCTGGGATGGTGCCCGGCTGTCGATGATCCTGGCGGTTCTGGAAGCCCATTGCGGCGTCCGCTTCGGCACGCACGACGTCTATCTCAACGTTGCCGGCGGCTACCGCATTTCGGAGCCGGCGGCCGACTTGGCAGTGGCGGCGGCACTGGTTTCCTCGCTCATCGGTCTTGCCCTTCCCGCCGATTGCGTCTATTTCGGCGAAATCAGCCTGTCGGGTGCGGTGAGGCCGGTTGCGCATGCGCAGCAGCGCCTCAAGGAAGCCGAAAAGCTGGGTTTCGGACGCGCGGTTCTGCCCTTGGGCAGCGAGGAACTTGTTGGTGGCAATGGGGTCGGGGGGATCGGAGCCGGCGCTTTCCAGCCCACCGAGCTTGCCGATCTCGTGGCGCGCATAGCCGGCTCTCGGCGCAGCCGCGCCGACGAGCAAGAGTGATGCGGCTCGTCGGGCCGTGAAAAAGAGATCGGAGTGGGGCGAAAAACATGCCGATTACGCTGCTTGACGGAATTCTCGTCGGCTTCACCCTGGTCTCGGCGATGCTCGCTATGGTTCGCGGCTTTTCGCGCGAGATCCTGTCGATCATCTCCTGGGCAGCCGCCGCGGCCGCCGCCTTCTTCTTCTACAAGCCGGTGCTGCCTTACATCCAGCCCTATGTCGACAACGAAAAGGCCGCCATGGCGGCGGCCGCCGGTATCGTCTTCATTGTCGCGCTGATCGTCGTTTCGGTCATCACCATGAAGCTCGCCGACTGGATCATCGATTCCAGGATCGGCGCGCTCGATCGTACACTTGGCTTCCTCTATGGCGCGGCGCGCGGCATTCTGGTCGTCGCTGTCGCGCTGCTTTTCTTCAATTGGCTGGCCGGCGCCAAGGCTCCAGGCTGGATTGCCAACGCCAAGTCAAAGCCGTTGCTCGAATCGATCGGCGCCAAGCTCGAAAGCCTGCTGCCCGAGGATCCGGAAAACGCCATCCTCAACAAGCTCAATCCGAATCAGCCGGCCACCGAGACGCCTCTGGCCCCCGACGCGCCTGCAGCGGAAGCCCCTGCCGCCGGCGACGACGCCACTGCTCCGGCACCCGACGACAGCGATGCGCCGCCGGCCGACAATGCGCCCGCGACGCCGGCACCTGCAAACCCGGCGCCGGCAAACTGATTTTGACAGACTTGCGAGGCTCAAGACTGTCGATCATGTGAACGCCGCACGACGTGCGTTGCTTTCGATGCGCTATGACCTTATATGGCGACTTTAGCGGAGCTTGAGCCCCAATGGCAGCCTCAGTGGCAGACGCAGACGACGTGCTTTCCGCCGAAGCCGACGACCATTTCCACGACGAATGCGGCGTGTTCGGCATTTTCGGCCGGCAGGACGCCGCAGCCATCGTAACGCTCGGTCTGCATGCGTTGCAGCATCGAGGCCAGGAAGCGGCCGGCATCGTTTCCTATGACGGCACCCAATTCCATGTCGAACGCCATGTCGGCCTGATCGGCGACACCTTTACCAAGCAGCGTGTCATCGATAGCCTGCAAGGCAACCGTGCCATCGGCCACACACGCTATGCCACCACCGGCGGCGCCGGTCTGCGCAATATCCAGCCTTTCTTCGCCGAACTTGCCGATGGCGGCTTTGCCGTCGCCCATAACGGCAATCTCACCAACGCCATGACCGTTCAGCGCGCCCTGCAGAAGCAAGGCGCCATCTTCTCTTCCACCTCCGACACCGAAACGCTCCTGCACCTGGTTGCCACCAGCAAGGAGCGCGACCTGAATTCGCGCTTCATCGATGCGGTGCGCCAAGTCGAAGGCGCCTTCTCGCTGGTGGCGATGACGTCCAAGAAGATGATCGGGTGCCGCGACCCGCTCGGCATCCGCCCGCTGGTGCTCGGCGATCTCGACGGCGCCTGGATTCTCGCCTCCGAGACCTGCGCGCTCGATATTATCGGTGCGCGTTTCGTGCGCGACCTGAAGCCCGGCGAAATGGTCGTCGTCACCAGCAAGGGTATCGAAAGCCTGTTCCCGTTCGAGCCGCAGAAGACCCGCTTCTGCATCTTCGAATATGTCTATTTCGCGCGGCCGGATTCGTCGGTCGAAGGCCGCAACGTCTATGAAGTGCGCAAGCGCATCGGCGCCGAGCTGGCGCAGGAAAGTCCGGTCGAGGCCGACATCGTCGTGCCGGTGCCGGATTCGGGCACGCCGGCGGCGATCGGCTTTTCGCAGGCCGCGGGCATTCCGTTCGAGCTCGGCATCATCCGCAATCACTATGTTGGCCGCACCTTCATCCAGCCCGGCGATTCGATCCGCCACATGGGTGTCAAGCTCAAGCACAACGCCAACCGCCGCATGATCGAAGGCAAGCGTGTGGTGCTGGTCGACGATTCGATCGTGCGCGGCACCACCAGCCAGAAGATCGTCCAGATGGTGCGCGATGCCGGCGCCAAGGAAGTGCATATGCGCATCGCTTCGCCGCCGACGCGCGCTTCCTGCTTTTACGGCGTCGACACACCGGAAAAATCGAAGCTGCTGGCGTCGCGCATGTCGGTGGAGGAGATGGCCGAGTTCATCCGCGTCGATTCGCTCGGCTTCCTGTCGATCGACGGGCTCTACCGCGCCGTCGGCGAGGTCGGCCGCGACAACGAGCAGCCGCAATTCTGCGACGCCTGCTTCACCGGCCAGTATCCGACCCGGCTTGCCGACTTCGAAGGCTCCGACAATGTGCGCACGCTGTCGCTGTTAGCGGCCGGCGGGTCGTAGGCCTTGCCGGTCCGTTTGTCTCCCTCCCCTTAGCCCCTCACGGCGGTTTCACCTTGCCTGTCGGAATCCATCGTATGAGCCTTGATCTCTCCGGCCGCGTTGCGGTCGTCACCGGCGCCTCGCGCGGCATCGGCTATTTCATCGCCAGGGAGCTTGCCGCGGCCGGTGCGCATGTGATTGCGGTTGCTCGCACCGTCGGCGGGTTGGAAGAACTCGACGACCAGATCAAGGCAGGTGGCGGACAGGCGACGCTGGTACCGCTCGATCTTGCCGACATGGCGGGGATCGACCGGCTGGGCGGCGCCATCCACGAGCGCTGGGGCAAGCTCGACATACTGGTCGCCAACGCCGCTGTGCTCGGCGTCATCGCCCCGATCGGCCATGTCGAGGCCAAGACCTTCGAGAAGGTGATGACCATCAACGTCACCGCAACATGGCGGCTGATCCGCTCGGTCGACCCGCTGCTCAGGCTTTCCGATGCCGGCCGTGCTATCGTGCTGAGCTCCAGCCTTGCCCACTCCGCACGCGCCTTCTGGGCGCCTTATGCGGCGTCGAAGGCGGCGGTCGAGGCCATGACGCGTTCATGGGCGCATGAGACCGAAAACCTGCCGCTCAGGGTCAATGCCGCCGATCCCGGGGCAACGCGCACCGCGATGCGGGCGCAGGCCGTACCCGGCGAGGATCCTGAAACACTGCCGCACCCTTCGGAGATCGCCAAGCGTATCGTGCCGCTGGCCAGCCCTAAGCTCAAGGAGACCGGGCTGATCTTCCAGGCCAAGCACAATCGCTTTGTCGCCTACCGGCAGCCGGAGTAGCCACACATCGCATTTTGCCGGAAGAATTGCGCCGGCACCAACGTTGTTCGGGTGCCACAATTCGAGAAACGGAGGACCATATGCGGAGACTGCTTCTCTTGACTGCCACCGCGCTGCTTGCAGTGATCGGCGCCGCGTCGTCGCAGGAGGCAACGATGAGCTTTTTCGTCACCAGCGTCGGCTCCGGCAAAGGCGCCGATCTCGGCGGTCTCGGCGGCGCCGACGCCCATTGTAGTTCACTGGCCGAAGCCGCGGGCGTTACCGGCAAGACATGGCGCGCCTATCTCTCGACCAGCGATACCGATGCACGCGACCGTATCGGCAAAGGCCCGTGGTTCAACGCCAAGGGCGTCAAGATCGCCGATGATGTCGCTTCCCTGCATAGCGATGCCAACGCCATCACCAAACAGACGGCACTCGACGAAAAGGGCCAAATGGTCAACGGCCGCGGCGACACGCCCAACCGGCACGACGTGTTGACCGGCTCCAAGCCGGATGGCACGAAAATAGCCGACCAGACCTGCGGCGACTGGACGCTGAGCGGAGCAGAAGGTGTGGCGATGATGGGTCATCACGATCGTACCGGCCTCGATGATTCGGCAGCCGCCAAATCGTGGAATTCCTCGCATGCGTCACGCGGTGGCTGCAGCCAGGAAGCGCTGAAGGGCACCGGCGGCGACGGCCTGTTCTATTGTTTTGCGGTGAACTGAACCAAAACGACCCGACATCACGTGGCTGTGATGCCGTGGCTTAACGCCGCGCTTTGGCCCAGCTTTCGCCGCTGGGCCGGAGTTGCTAGGATCGTGCGACTCCCAAAACAAGCAGAGCGAGGAAATACTCATGGCGGCACCGAGCGTAGCGTTAGTCTGGTATCTGGTGATCGCCGGCCCGCAAGGCGGCATGGTCGTGCTGCCCAGCACATTCGACACCCGCGAACAGTGCGCCTTCGCCATAACCGAATACCAGAAGCAACCGACGCCGGCCGGCTGGTCGGTGCAGTGCGTGCCGAGCGCCTCGCCCTTCGCCGACGAGGGCGACGCCGAGGAGCCGTCGGCGCAGTAGGACAGCGTGACCTCCCCCTTGAGGGGAGATGGCCGACTGGCCAGAGGGGGGGTGGTCCGACCGGGCTCGGCCTGCTGCAGCGGTTGCCGCTTCACGCGAGACAACCCTCTCTGTCGCCTTCGGCGACATCTCCCCCTCAAGGGGGAGATCGTCAGCGTCGCGCGCTTACCGTCAGCTCCGGCTTCTGGCTGATGGTCTGGAACACGACGCAGTAGCGCTCGGTCAGCTTGAGCAGCGCATCGATGCGCTCCTGCGGCTCGTCGGTGTCGAGGCCAAATGTCAGCCGGATGGCGCGGAAGCCAACCGGCGCATCCTTTGCCACGCCAAGCGTGCCGCGAAAGTCCAGGTCGCCTTCGGCTTCCACCGTGGCGGCCCCAAGCTTGAATTCCAGCGCCGTCGCTACCGCCTTCAGCGTGACGCCGGCGCAAGCCACCAGTGCCTCCAGCAGCATGTCGCCGGAGCAGAGTTCGAGCCCGGTGCCGCCGGTCGCCGGATGCAGCCCGGCAATGGCGATCGCCCTGCCTGTCTCGACCTTGCAGGCGATCGATTGGTCGTCGATCGAGCCTTTGGCGCGGAGAGTAATCAGCGCGCGCGAGGCGTCGTCGCGATAGGCCACCTTCAGCGGCGCCTGCATGGCCTTCAATGCGATCGCGTCCATTTCGTTTCTCTCCCATAGTTGCCTGGCTTCGCTGCCTAACGGCGATGCCGTCTGCCCAAACGCAAGTCTCCACTGGCGTAGCGCTTGGCAGGGTTTCGCCCGTATAGCCTGACGATACGGGGAGCATCCAACGCCTTCACACCGTCTCTCGCAACACATTCGTAAGGCCGCCGGACATATGGCCGATATCGCCATCGTGGAAACCCGCGAACGGGTTCTTGCCGGAATCCTGTTCACCGGGGCTGCCTACCTGCTGTTTTCGATGCAGGACGCCTCAAGCTGACACTATGGTGTCAGGAAGGGGCAGCGTAGGCTGGTGAGATGACGGGATCGCTGGACATGCCATGCACAGTGGAAAGCGCCCGCGAGCGTACCCTCGGCATCATCCTGGTCTCGGCATCGGCGGCCGTCTTCGGCCTCACCGGCGTGCTGACCAAATCGATCCATGCCGACCCGCTGACCATTACCTGCTGGCGCGGCTTCGTCGGCTCGATCCTGATCAGCCTCTATGTCTTATGGCGCCGCCAGCGCTCCGGCGGTCGCGACAGCTTGCGGCTCGGCTGGCGAGGCTGGCTGCTGGCGATCGAGGGCGCGCTCGCGAGCATCGCCTTTATCTCGGCGTTCAAGTTCACCTTTGTCGCCAATGTCGCGATCATCTATGCCACGGCCCCGTTCGTCACCGCGCTGCTGGCCCTCCTGTTGGTCCGCGAGCCGTTCCGGCTGCAGACGCTTGCCGCCGCTGCTGTGTCACTATGCGGTGTGGCAATCATGGTCTGGTCCGGCTTCGGCACCGGCCATTTGTTCGGCGACGGGCTGGCGCTGCTGATGACGATCGGCAGCGCGCTCTACATGATCATGGTGCGCGCCTTCCGCGACACGCCGGTGGTGTGGGCGGGTGCGGTGTCGGCATTCCTTCTGTTCGTGCTCGGCTGGTTCGTCGCCGATCCGCTGGCTGTCTCGACCAGGGACGCTGTGCTTCTAGCCACCTTCGGCGCCTCGTTCGCGCTGGCTTCGATCCTGTGGACGGAGGGCACCCGGCTTATTCCGGCGGCCGAGTCCGGATTGCTGGGTTCAGCTGAAGTGCCATTCGCGATCCTGTTTGCCTTCCTGTTCCTGGCGGAGATCCCGCCGGCAGCCAGCATGGTCGGTGGCGCCATCGTGCTTTGCGCGGTGTTCGCTCACGCCGGCCGCGACTGGCTGATGGCCAGGCAGCGCGCAGCGGATGCATGACCAATCCTCGCCGCGTCCGAGCGCGAGTTGGTGGTCCGATCACGAGAAATCCGGTCCTGAAAATTAATTTGAAAAGTCATGGAACCATCATAGGGCTCAGGCATTATGGCTGCGACGGGCCACCCCAAGTCCCCCCAAACCCCTCGGCCCGTCCTACTCAGAAGCCGACCGCAAGGTCGGCTTTTTCTTTGCTGGCTCAATTGGCCAAGGCCAGGTTGCCGCTGAACAACGCGGCCAGATCCTGCGCCGGCCGGTCGGCATCCTCACGCAAGCGGACGGCGAATTCGGCGACCGGCACCGGCGGCAGATCAAGATCGCGCGGCGCCTCGACGATGCCGGAATGAGCGAAGCGCGCCGTCCTCAACGTCAAGGCGATGCCGGCGTGCACCGCCGTGCGCAGGCCGGCAAGGCTGGCACTGCCGGCAGCAATGCGGTAGCGACGGCCGGCCGCATCGAGTGCACTGGTCGCCGCTTCGCGAAACCCGCAATGGGGATCGAGCAGCGCCAAGGGCAGTTCGTCGTGGCGGGTGGCCAGCCCGTTCTGTGAGCAAAGCCAGATCATTGGTTCCTTGAGCACACCGACTTCGTCCCGTGTCGGCACCTGCCGCATGGCAATGGCCAGATCAAGGGTGCCGGCCTGCAAAGCCTGCGCCAGTTCGGCGGAACGGCCGACGCGCAGTTCGATCCTGACGCGCGGATGGCTGACAGCAAAAGCCCTGAGAAGCTGCGGCAAGCCGCTGTCGGCGAAATCCTGCGTGGTGCCGATGGCGACGCGCCCGTCGGCGTGCGCGCCTTTGAGGGCCAGCCACGCCTCGCGGTGCGCGGCAAGGATGCGACGCGCGTGAACGATCAGATCCTCGCCTGCCGGCGTCAGGCCGCGCCCTCGCCCCTGCGGCACCAGCAGCGGTTCGCCGACAACATCCTCCAGCCGCTGCATCTGCGCGGTCACTGCGGACGGCGAGCGACCGACGGTTGACGCGGCCCGCGCCAGGGAACCGCCATCGACGAAAGCGAGGAAAGTCTTGAGGAGGTCGGGATCGAACACCTGCATAATTCGATACTATCAAAGTGTTTATCAAAAACAATTCGATTTTTTTGATCAAAGGACGATGGCATGATTTTCTCGACGGCGAAGAGGCGCCGCTTGAAACCGAGGAGAAGAAATATGCCGATCATCAATGTCAGCGTTACCGGCAAGCCCGATGCCGCTTTGTCCGCCGCCATTGCCAAGGAAGTGACCGAACTGACGGCCACGCATCTGCGCAAGGACGCGACAATCACAGCTGTTGCCATTTCCTATCACGACCCCGAGCACTGGTTCGCCGGCGGCAAGTCGCTGGCCGAGCATGGCACGAACACGGCCTGGCTCGACATCAAGGTTGTCGACGGCACCAACACCAAGCTCGAACTGGAGGCGTATCTGCAGGCAATTTTCGCGGCATTCGGCCGGCTGCTGGGTAAGGTGCATGAGGAAAGCTACGCCCTCGTGCATGAAGTGCCTGCAGCCGCCTATGGCTTTGGCGGCAAGACGCAGGAATTCCGCTTCATCAGCGGAAGGATGAAAGCGGCGTAGCTGCGATAGGCAGCCGAGCCGAATCAAACATAGGAGAGAAGGAAAAATGGAGCCGCATTGACGTTGATCCAACTTCGGCTAGGTTCTCACCCGAAGCGGCCACTGAAGAGCCGCGACGTGAGATCGTTGGGAGATGCGGCGATGATCCTGACACTGGCGCTGCTTGCGGGTCTTGTCGCGGCCTGGCTGCTGATCGGCGTGGTGGAGAAGTTCCGCCTCGGCCTGCGGTTGAGCCAGGCGCTGCTCTACGTGCCGTTCAAGCTCGCCTACCGGATCAGCGACGAGCGCATCAAGATTGCGCGCAGGTCGGTGGCCCCGGTCATCTATGTCATCTGGCATCAGTCACGCATCGAGCCGGCGCTGATGCTGTCGCTGCTGCCGGAGGACACGCTGCACATCCTCGACCAGGCTTCGGCCAGATCGCCGTGGCTGGAGCCGTGGCGCGAGCTCGGCCGCACCATCGCCTTCAACGCCGAGCATGTCTTCGTCAGCCGCAGATTGGTGCGGGTGCTGAAGGGCAAGGGCCGGCTCGCCGTTTACCTGCCGGATGCGGTCGAGCCAGACGTCAAGTCGTTTCGGTTGTTTCGCGCCATCACCCGTATCGCCATGCAGGCCGACGCCCGTATCGTGCCGGTCTTCGTTGCCGGCGCACGCAGCCTGCCGGCCTCGCTGACGCCGGCGGACAAGGCGCCGCGCCATTGGTTTCCGCAGCTGTCGATCAGCGCGCTGGAGCCGATGACCATCGCCGAGCTGGTGGCGCGGAACCCAGATCAGGCCTCCAACACCAATGCGCTGTTTGATCGCTTCGCCGAGGCCAGGCTTTTCGGCAGTGATCTCGACCGAGGGCTGTTCCTCGCCATGCGCGATGCGGCCGACCGTGTTGGCGCTTCGCACCCAATAATCGAGGACGTCATTAGCGGTGCCCTGAGCTACCGGAAAGTGTTCATCGGCGCCAGGGTTTTGGGCCGACGGTTCGAGGCAATAACAGCGCCGGGCGAAGCGGTTGGGCTGCTCCTGCCCAACGCCAATGGCGTCGTGCTGTCGTTCGTCGGACTTTTGTCGGCTGCGCGGGTGGCAGCAATGATCAACTATACCGCCGGCCCGGCCAGCGTCACCGCCGCCATCCGCACGGCGATGATCCGAACCGTGGTCTCCTCACGCGCCTTTGTCGAAAAGGCCAACCTCGCCGACATCGTCGAGGCGGTGGAAAAGGGCGGGGCGAAACTGCTGTGGCTGGAGGATGTCCGCGCAAGCGTGACCGTGCTGGACAAGGCCGCAGCCGGCTTGCTGTGGCGCTGGCCGTTGCAGCGCCAGGACGCAGCCAAGCCGGCGGTGATCCTGTTCACCTCCGGCTCGGAAGGCACGCCCAAGGCCGTGGTGCTGTCGCACCGGAACCTTCTTGCCAATGCGATGCAGGCGGAAGCTCGCATCACCATCTCGCCGGCCGATATCCTGCTCAACGTGCTGCCGGTGTTCCACTCGTTCGGGCTGACCGGCGGCACCATCCTGCCGCTGGTCACCGGAGTAAAGCTGTTCCTCTACCCGTCACCGCTCCACTACAAACTTATTCCGGAGGTGGCGCGCAAGGTCCGGCCGACGGTGATGTTCGGCACCGACACGTTCCTCGCCAACTATGCCCGCACCGCCAAGGACGGCGATTTTTCCAGCCTGCGCTTCGTCGTGGCCGGTGCCGAGGCGGTGAAGCCGGAGACGCGCCGGGTTTACCGCGAGCGCTTCCAGGCTGAGATCATCGAAGGTTTTGGCTTGACCGAGGCCGCACCAGTGGTTGCCGTCAACACCGCCATCCACGGCCGCGACGGAACGGTCGGGCGGCTGCTGCCGGCCATGCGCATGAAACTCGAACCGGTCGAAGGCATCAGCGACGCCGGCCGGCTGTGGCTCGACGGGCCGAACCTGATGATGGGCTACATGACCGGCGACCGGCCTGGCGAGTTGCAGCCGCTCGAAGGCTGGCACGACACCGGCGATATCGTTTCGGTCGATCGCGAAGGCTTCATCACCATTCGCGGCCGCGCCAAGCGCTTCGCCAAGATAGCCGGCGAGATGGTATCGCTTGGTGCGGTCGAGATGCTGGTGCAGTCGCTGTGGCCGGAAGAGCATCACGCCGTGGTGGCAGTGCCGGACAAGCGGCGCGGCGAGCGCCTCGTTCTGGTCACCACCGCCGACAATGCCGACCCCGACGAATTGCGCGAATTCGGCAAAAAAGCCGGCGCGGCCGAACTGATGGTGCCGAACGACATCGTCAAGGTCGAGGAGATCCCTGTACTGGGCTCCGGCAAGACCGACTATGTCTCGACTAAAAAGCTGGCGCTCGAGAGGCTGGGACTGAGCGCAGCCGCCTGAGGTTTGCTGTCGAGAACTCTAAAGCGCGTCGCGTTCGACCGGCCTTGTGCGACGCGCTTTAGATTCTTGCTTTTATGCATGCCGTTATCGCAAAACCGCTGCACACTTTTGCGCGAATGCATTAGAAGACCACCACCGACAACAGCAGAATGGCGCCGACGCCCATCATCAGCAGGCCCGGCCAGTTCTGCGACAGGCCGAGAAAACGGAGCCCGCGCCGCCGCGGCTCCAGGGTCGGACCTGGTGTTGCGAGATTAGGCGTCGGACTATCCGGCGCGGTGGAGACAGCGGCCGGCTCACTAAGCCGCCCGCGCATGATGGCCGCAACCGCCATATAGACGAGGCCGGTGACAGTCAGTAACGCGCCGATGAGGATGACAGCCATTTCTCCTCGTTTTCCGATGGTTCTGCGCCCGATGCGGCAGCTTGCGCTACGTTGACGACGTATCACAAGCAGCCGCTCAAGCGGACCTACCAACACAAACGGTCTAGCCGCCCAGCAAGTTCCGAAAACGGGGTTTTTGAGGTGCGTTCCACAGCGCCGCGCGCTGTGTGAGCCGGTCCTGATTCTAAACGGACGACGCTTTTCGGAATCGTGCACTGCCAGGCGCAACGCGAACTGGCACCAAATCCGTCAGCCAATATCCGAGGACGGCACCTTCTCGCCTTCGCGCTTGGCGCGTCTCGAATAGGCCCGCACGCTGAACGGCAAGAAGACCAGATAGCCGGCAACCGAGGCCGTCAGTGTATACCAGGGATAGGTCATCAAAAGCAGGACGTAGAGGACGACTGCGAGGATGATCGGCAGCACCCTGTCGCCCGGTATCCTGACGCTCTTGCCGGAATAGACGGGCAGTCTGCTGACCAGCAGGAACGCCACCAATATTGTAAAGCCGGTGGCAATGAAGGCTGCCAGGCGGCTGGGTTCAAGCCCAAGCCTGAGGAAGAACAGATAGAGCGGCAGCATCACAAGCACCGCACCCGCCGGCGCCGGCACGCCGACGAAATATTCGGTCTGCCACTGCGGACGGTCGAGCTCTTCGTCGAGCACGTTGAAACGGGCAAGCCTCATCCCACAGGCGATTGTGAACAGCAGCGCGGCGATCCAGCCCGGCGAACCTGCCCTGTCGAGCAGAAAGGCATAGAGCACGAGCGCCGGTGCCACGCCGAAATTGACGATATCGGCCAGCGAATCCATCTGGGCGCCGAATTTGGAAGTCGCCTTCAGCATTCGCGCCAGACGGCCGTCGATACCATCGAGGAAGGCCGCGAGCAGCACCATCACCACCGCTGGCTCGAAGCGGCCCTCGAAGCCGAAGCGAATACCGGACAGTCCGGCGCAGATGGCGAGCACCGTGACCAGATTGGGCAGCACCATGCGCATCGGGATTTCGCGAATGCGCGGGCCACCGCCGCCATGCGCCTCGAATTTCTTGAACGGCGGCGCCACCGGTCAGGAGATCCGCACGAGCGGCGTTGCGGCAACGCCGCCGAATTCCGCCAGCACCGTCTCACCGCCAACCGCGGTCTGGCCGACGGCGACACGCGGCGTCGCGGTCGAGGGCAGGAATACATCGACGCGCGAGCCGAAGCGGATCAGCCCGAAACGCTCGCCGGTGCCGATGGCGCCGCCGGGCTCGGCCCAGCAGACGATGCGCCGCGCCACCAGGCCGGCGATCTGCACCGCGGCGACCGTTCCATTGGGGCTTTCGATGACCAGCCCGTTGCGCTCGTTCTCGGTGCTTGCCTTGTCGAGTTCGGCATTGAGGAATTTTCCTGGCCGATGCTCGATCCTGGAAATGCGGCCACGCACCGGAGAGCGGTTAACGTGGCAGGAAAAGACGTTCATGAATACCGAGATGCGGGTCATTTCGCCGCCGCCGAGGCCAAGCTCGCGCGGCGGCACGGCCGGGCCAACCGCCGAAACGATGCCGTCGGCCGGGCTGACAACCAACCGGTCGTCGATCGGCGTGACACGCTCGGGATCGCGGAAGAAATAGGCGCACCAGGCCGTCAGGATGAGACCGATCCAGAACAGGGTCGAGGAGAAGTAGCCAAGAAAGAGCGTCGCCGCGCCGAATGCAGCGATAAAGGGATAACCCTCGCGATGGATCGGAACGAACGCATTCTTGATCGTGTCAACGAGGCTCATGGGATGAGGGCAACCTTGGTTCCAAGTCCGGCCTCAATAGCGGAAACACCCCGCGGTCGCAACGCGACAATGAGAGCGCTCGTGGGGTGGCGGTCGCCGCCGTTTCAGGATGCCGTTAGCAGCATCCGGACTGCCGAAGCGATCAACCGGAAATGTTCATTGCGATTGTCGGAACGCAGCACTCTCGCCCGTCCTTGGCAAGACAGCGCCTCTCATCGGCCTTTCGGCCATGACGATTTGCGCAAACCCGGAGGTTCTCGGCCCATGCAGAAATCAGCAGCTAGGCAAGTGCAAGTGGTGATGAACGGCTTGGCCTTCGGCGAGTCACCGCGCTGGCACGATGGCCGGCTGTGGTTCTGCAACTGGGGCACAGGCCAGATCATCGCCGTTGACGCCCTAGGCAACAGCGAGATCGCGCTCACCGTGCCGGCCATCCTGCCCTATTCCATTGACTGGCTGCCGGACGGGCGCCTGCTTGTCGTCTCCGGCTGCGAAGGGCTGATCCTCAGGCAGGAGGCAGACGGGAGGCTGGTCACCCATGCCGATCTGAGACACCTGTCGAAGAGCCCGTGGAACGAGATCGTCGTCGATGGACGCGGCAACATCTATGTCAATGGTGGTGGGCCTGCTCCGGGTCCCGGCCAGCATTTCGGCCCCGGCGCCATCGTGCTGGTCGCGCCTGACGGCTCGGTTCAGCAGGTGGCTGAGAACCTCGCCTTCGCCAATGGCATGGCGGTGACGCCTGACAACAAGACGCTGATCGTTGCCGAGTCCCACGCCAACCGGCTGACCGCCTTCGACATCGCTGCCGATGGTGGCCTTTCCAACCGCAGGGTCTGGGCCGATCTCGGCAACGGTTTTCCCGATGGCATCTGCCTCGATGCCGAAGGTGCGGCCTGGTATGCCGACGTTCCGAACCGGCATTGCGTGCGGGTGCGCGAGGGCGGCGCGATGCTCGAAAGTGTCGATGTCGACCGCGGCTGCTTTGCCTGCATGCTCGGCGGCAGCGAGGGAAAAACGCTGTTCATCGTCGCAGCCGAATGGCGCGGCTTCGAACATATGATCAGCGATGCCCGTACCGGCCAAGTGCTCAGCGTCGACGCTACTGCGCCGGGCGCCGGCTGGCCGTAGAGAGCTTACATCCCGGGAATCCGCTGATAGTTGGCAATATCGGCCTTGACGCCAAGTCGCGAAATGGTCTCCTGAGGATTGAAGCCGATGCGCTCATGCGCAGCCTTGATGATCGGCACGACCTTGTCGACGGCGGCCTGCCCTTCCCATTCGACAATAGTCACGAGGTTGAACTCGCCCGGCCCCGAGAATTGCTCGAGCAGGAAATCCTGGACGAACCCTTGCTGCTGGCGCAGCAAATCATGCGTCATCCGGACCTTGGCAAGAATCTCCTCGCGGGCGTTGGCCGGAACGACAAACTTGTCCACCCGGAATACACTGCCGCCACTAACTGCCTGATTTATCCCATTCATATCGATTGTCTCCGTTTTTGAACGACGCATCTTGCTGCGATCCAAAACGGCCTACGATCTCAACTTAAGTTGAGGTCAAGCACGAATTTTCAGCTCACCTCCGAGGTGCGGCGGCGGACGACGACGCCGAACTCGTCGCTTTCGCGGGCAATGCGCAGCCGCTCCTCGGCCTCGCTTGCCTCGCGCTGGCGGTCCCACATCGATGCATAAAGGCCGCGCTTGGCTATCAAGGCGACATGGGTGCCGCGCTCGGCGATCTGGCCATCCTGCAGGACGATGATCTCGTCGGCCGAAATCACTGTGGACAGCCGATGGGCGATGACGAGGGTGGTGCGGCCCTGGCTGACCAGGTCGAGTGCCGCCTGGATCTCCTGCTCGGTGTGGCTGTCCAGTGCCGAGGTCGCCTCGTCGAGCATCAGGATCGGCGGTGCCTTCAAAATGGTGCGGGCAATCGCCACCCGCTGCTTCTCGCCGCCGGACAGTTTTAATCCGCGCTCGCCGACCATTGAGCGATAGCCGTCGGGCAGCCGCTCGATGAACGGTCCGATCTGGGCCAGTTCTGCCGCCTTGCGCACATCCTCCTCGCTGGCGCCGACGCGGCCGTAGC
This sequence comes from Mesorhizobium sp. M1307, assembly GCF_040318155.1. NCBI lineage: Bacteria > Pseudomonadati > Pseudomonadota > Alphaproteobacteria > Hyphomicrobiales > Phyllobacteriaceae > Mesorhizobium > Mesorhizobium sp. M1307. The sequence goes on from NZ_JAMYLR010000012.1 coordinate 45,987, forward strand.
GGATGTTGTAGGCGATGGTGTCGTTGAACAGCACCGTGTCCTGCGGCACCATGCCGATGGCGGCGCGCAAGCTCTCCTGCGTCACGTCGCGAATGTCCTGGCCGTCGATCAGAATCTTGCCGCGCTGGATGTCGTAGAAGCGAAACAAAAGCCGCGAAATGGTCGACTTGCCGGCTCCGGAGGGGCCGACGATGGCCACCGTCTTGCCGGCTGGCACCTCGAAGCTGATGCCCTTCAGGATCTTGCGGTTCGGGTCGTAGGAAAAATGTACGTCGCGGAACTCGACCCTGCCGGCATCGACGACCAGCGGCTTGGCGCCCGGCCGATCAACGATCTCACGCTTGACGTCGAGCAGATCGAACATGTTTTCGATGTCGGTCAGGCCCTGGCGAATTTCGCGGTAGATCATGCCGATGAAATTCAGCGGCACCGAAAGCTGCATGAGCATGGCGTTGACGAAGACGAAATCGCCGACGCTTTGTGTGCCCGCCTTCACCTCGAGCGCCGACATCACCATGACGACGGTCATGCCGATACCGAAGATCACACCCTGGCCGAAGTTCAGCCAGCCAAGCGAGGTCCAGGTCCTGGTCGCCGCCAACTCGTAGCGCGCCGTGGACCGGTCGAACCGCTCGGCCTCCATGGCTTCGTTATTGAAATATTTGACTGTTTCGTAGTTGAGCAGCGAGTCGATCGCCTTCGTGCTGGCTTCATTGTCGCTTTCGTTCATCTCACGGCGGATCGAAATACGCCAATCGCTCGCCCTGACGGTGAACCAGACATAGAGCCAGACCGTGACCGCGATCACCAAGACGTATAGCCAGCCATAGGTGACGGCGAAGATGCCGGCGGTGAGCGCGAATTCGACGATTGTCGGCGCCGTCGCCAGCATGGTGAAGCGGACGATCGTCTCGATGCCCTTGGTGCCGCGCTCGATGACGCGCGACAGTCCGCCGGTGCGCCGTTCGAGGTGGAAGCGCAGCGACAGTTCGTGCATGTGCACGAAGGTGCGGAAGGCGAGCCGGCGCACCGCATGCTGGCCGACCCGTGCAAACAGGGCGTCGCGTAACTGGTTGAAGCCGAGCTGCACCAGCCGCACGGCATTGTAGGCGACGACCAGCATGACCGGCGCCAGCAGCAGGGCCGGCAGCGGCGGCGGCGATTTGCTATCGCCGGCCAGTGCGTCGGTCGCCCATTTGAAGAAATAGGGTCCGGCCACCAGGGTCAGCTTGGCGACAACCAGCAGTACGGTTGCCCACACCACGCGCGCCCTCAGGTCGGCGCGGTCGGCCGGCCACATATAGGGCCAGAGATTGCGCAACGTTCTGAAGGTCGAGCCGGAATCTGCGGAAACGGTTTTCTCGGCCATTCTTGTTTACCTTTATGATTTTAGCGGCCGGAGCAGCAGGAATCGACCAGCGCGGCCAGCGATGCCGAAACATCGGCGAGCGCGGCGCGGTCGAGTTCATAGCGCGAGCGCTGGCGGTCAGGCTCGAAGCGGATCAGCCCGGCCTCGACCAGGATCTTCAAATGCTGGGAAACGGTGGACTGCGCCAGGTCGAGATGCTCGACGACCTCGCGACAGCAGCAGGAACGGCTTGCGGAAAGGTGTTTGAGAATTTCGATCCGCGCTGGATGCGAAAGGGCCGCGAGCCGGACAGCGACAGCGCGGCTATCCGGCGTGCAGTTGGCCGGCGTGCAGTTGGCCGGCGCGCGTTCATCTGCCGCGCGGCTTCGGTCCGTTACGAGGGGGGATTCGGTCATCGTCCATCGGCGATAAACGATGACTGGCCCTGCCGCAAGCTATCCTGATGGGCAGAACGGCTACTCGGACTTGACTGGCGCCGTCGTCATCTGGTCGCCCATTGCCTTGAGATCGGCGGGCTCGCCTTCCTTCGATTTCTCCGGCACCTTGAACACCTGCCCCGGCCAGATTCGGTTCGGATTGCTGATCTGGTCCTGGTTGGCGAGATAGATGGTCGAGTAGCGCATGCCTTGGCCATAGACCCGCCGCGAAATCCGCCACAGCGTGTCATGGCGGCGGATGATGACTGCGCCATCGGCATGTTCGAGCTTTGGCGCCACGGTCTCGGGCGTTTCGCCCGGAGGCGTTGCGACAGCCATTTCGGCTGGGGCCTCGGTTGCAGGAGTGGGGGCAGTTGCGGGCGTTTCGGTGGCCGTTGCCGGTGCGCCTTCGGTCGCCGGAGCATTCGGCTCGGCTGGTTTTATCCCGGCAGGCTTCTGCTCGGCCGGCGCCACGGCCGCAACCGCCTCACCAGGCTCGCGCTCGAACGGCACAGCCGCACGGGCAACCACCGTCACGCCGTCGGCATCGAGCGCATCAACGTGGATGGTGTAGGTGCCGACCGGGATGTCGCGTGTCGCTTCGACCAGGAAGTGGCGGTCGGGCGAGGTCTTCGCGTCACCGAGCAGGATATCGTTGGCATACGCACGCACCTTGCGGCCGGGATCGGCGACGCCGGCAACGAAAATCTTGTTGCCGTCGATTTCGACAGCTTCGACGACGATCTTCGGCTCCGCCGCGGAAGTAGCGGGCGCTGCCGGTGTGGCGGGCGCTGCCGGAGCCGGCGCGGCTTCAACAGCGGCCGGCGCGGCAGGAGCAGACGCTGCTGGAACATCAGCCGCCGGGGCGGCTGGCGCCGGCGCTGCGGCAGCCGGCAATTCGGTGCCCGTGGCGGGTGGCTGAACGGCCGCCTGTTCGCCGACAGGCGGCGACGCGTCAGATTTCGCCTGAGGGGCCGGAACAGTGAGCAGTTCGGACGGCTTGCCCGGCTCCTCGACCATTGCCAGCACCTGGCCGGTGGAATTCTGGGGGATCGAAACGACGGCGGTCTGCGCCGAGGCGGTCACGACATTGCCAGCTGTAGAGCGCAGCGTGATCGTATAGTCGCCGGGCTTCAGCGGATCGTCGAGAATAATGGCAAAGGCGCCGTCGGGACCGGCGACCGTCGAGCCGAGCACAGCCGAACCGTTGAGAATCTCGACCTTGGCGTTGGGCGCCGCATTGCCGGCGATGACGATCGAGCCGTTGCTTTCGACGCGCACGATGTCGAAGGTCGGCACGATTGCACCTGCTGCGGCCGGCGCGGCGGGCGCTGCCGCATCGGTGGACGCGGCGGGCGCAGGCGGCAGCCGGCCCTCGGTCGCCGGAGCAGCCGGTTTCGAAGCCGGCGGCGTCAGCGCCGCGACCTCCGCAGGCCGGGTAGAATTGAGATACGGGTCGAGCGCGCCCGATACATAGGCGGTTCCCGCCGCGGCGACAGAGCCGCCAGCCGCGAACAAAAACGCCTTCAATGGATTAATTGCCATGTTTCCCTGCCCCTTAGCCACCTAATTTCGGTCTAGCCTGTTTTACCAAAGCCGACAAGAAAAAGCCCGCCCCAGGGCTTGACCATGCCAATAGTCCCTATCACCAATCATAACATGAACACGATTCGATCTGTCTGCGTCTATTGCGGCTCGTCCCCCGGCCGAGATGAGACCTATATCAAGGCCGGACACCTGCTTGGCCGCTCGATCGCCAAGTCCGGCCTGCGTCTGATTTATGGCGGCGGCACTAAAGGGATCATGGGTGCCGTCGCTGAAGGGGCATTAAAGGCCGGTGGCAAGGTAACCGGCATAATTCCACGTTTTCTGATCAACCGGGAGGCGACCGAAACCGCGCTTAACCGGCTCGACGAGCTCGTCATCACCGACAACATGCACCAGCGCAAGCACAGGATGTTTGAGAAATCCGACGCCTTTGTGGCGTTGCCCGGCGGCATCGGCACCGTCGAGGAGATCGTCGAGATCATGACTTGGGCACAGCTCGGCCATCACCGCAAGCCGATCGTCTTCGGCAACGTCGGCGGGTTCTGGGATCCGATGCTGGCGTTGCTCGACCACATGGCAACGGAGGGCTTCATCCACACAGCGCAACGTGTCAAGCCGCTGGTGGTCGAGGATCCGGAAGCAATCGTCGCCGCTATCATGGTGGCGGGATCCTCCGTCGATGCACCGACGGAGGGCGTGCAGTCGGTGATTGATAAGATGTAGAGTGAATGGTGAATGGTGAATGGTGAATGGTGAATGGTGAATGGTGAATGGTGAATGGTGAAGTAGAAGACTTTCCAAACCGGCGCCTGTCTATTCACTATTCACTCCTTCCCTACTGCCTTCCTCAAGTCTCCGATGACCGCACGCTTGTCCTGACGCCGCCAGGCGAGATGGATCGAGACGGTGCGTTCGAACCACGGCAGATCGCGAAACACGATCTGAGGCGGCGCGGCACTCCGCAGGCTGGCCTGCACCGTCGCCAGCCCAAGCCCGGCGCTGACCAAGCCCAACGACGTCAACGGATCGGTCGTCTCATAGGCTATGTCGGGCAGGAAACCGGCCTTCGCACAGGCGGCGAGAAATTGGCTGCGGTTGGTGTCGTCAGGCTGGCGCACCACCGTGATCCAGGTACGGCCGTCCAGTTGCTGCGGCAGTATCTCCGCGATTTCTGCCAATGGATCGCCTTCCGGCATCGCCAGAACCAGCGGCTCGCGCATGATGAGCATGGCGACGATGTCGGGATCATCGGCAGAAGGAGGCGTGTAGACAAGGCCCAGATCGAGCGATCGTTCGCGCAGCGCTTCGATCTGGGCGGCGGAACGCTGACCCTTCAGTTGAAGATGAAATTCGGGCCGGTCGCGGTGAAACTGGCGCAGCATCCGAGCGACAAGCCCGGCATGGACCGCACCTTCCACATAACCGATGGCGAGACGGCCGACCGTACCGCTGGCGAGATTGCGGCCGAGCTCCTCCAGCCGTCTTGCATGGGCCAGCAGCGCACGCGCCTCGGCAAGAAAAGCGCGGCCCTCGGCATTGAGATGAACACGCTGCCTCGCCCTCTCGAACAGTGCGACGCCCAGCTGCTCCTCCAGCTGAATGATCTGACGGCTGAGCGGCGACTGCGAGATGTGCAGCAATTCGGCGGCACGCCCGACGTTGCCGGTTTCGGCCACCGTGATGAAATAGCGGAGCTGGCGCAGGTCGAACATTGTTGCTTCGATGCTCAAGTCCCGTGAGGTCTCAAATTTAGCCTAATCAGTCTTGGACTGTCTGGCCAGCAGAAGCGAATATTTCCGCCATTCCAACGGCCAACATCAGGAGATTCCGATGCAGTTCTTTGCCCTTCTTGCGCGCAACACCGAAAAGTTCACCGACGCCGATTTCGCGCCGCTGCTGCCTGGCGAGGCCGAGCAGCGCCGCACGCTCTATGCCGAAGGCGCCGTGCGTCAGGTGTGGAATCGAGGCGACATTCCCGGCAGCGGCATGATGTTCGAAGCCGGCAGCGATGCCGATGTGCGCCACCATCTTGCAACTTTACCGCTGGTCAAGGCCGGCATGATGGATATTGCCGCCGTCGTGCCGCTGCAGCCATATCCCGGCTTCGGGCCGAAGCGCTGAGCGCTCGTGAAAGACGCGGCTGCCGGCATTAAGACCGGCCAGCCGCCTTTCTTCGTTACGCGGCTCGAGCTGATGCGGAAACGGTCTTGCGCGCCGAAGAAAACATCGACCAGGAGTACATCGCCAGTGCCGCCCAGATCAGCCCGAAGGCTATGGCCTGAACACTGCCGAAGGGTTCGCCGAAAATCAGCACCGCGATCAAAAAGACGATCGTCGGCGCGATATATTGCATGATGCCGATGGTGGAGAGGCGCAGCAGCCTGGCGCCGAACGCAAACAACAGCAGCGGCACGGCGGTGACCGGACCGCAGCCGATCAGCAAGGCGGTGTCGTTCAGCGAGCTGGAGACGAAATGATCCTGTCCTGTGGCGATCAGGAAGATGATGTAGCCGAGTGCCGGCACCGACAGCAGCAGCACTTCAAGCAGGAAGCCCTGGCTCGGGCCGATTGGCAGCGTCTTGCGGAAGAAGCCATAGGCGGCAAAGGAAAAGGCCAGCACCAGCGACACCCAGGGCAGTTTGCCGGCGTCGATGGTCAGCACCGCGACCGCGATTGCCGCCAGCACCACCGCCGCGATCTGCAGGCGGTCGAGCCGCTCGCCGAGGAGCAGCGCGCCGACAACGACGCTGACCAGCGGGTTGATGTAATAGCCGAGCGCGGTCTCGATGGTGCGGTCGACCGCGATCGCCCAGACATAGATGCCCCAGTTGACCGAGATCAGCGCCGCCGTCAGCACCGCCATCGAAATGATGCGCGGCGAACGAACTGCCGCTTTGAAATCGGCAGTGCGACCGGCCCAGACCAGGACAGCGGCCGCGATCGGCACCGACCAGACGATGCGGTGGGCGATAACTTCGGCCAGCGGCAGATGCGCGACAGCCTTCATGTAGAAGGGCAGCAGCCCCCAAAGCAGGTAGGCGCCGAGCGCCAGCAGGAAGCCGCGACGAGCTTTGGTGTCGGCCTCGATGTGAAGTGCTTGGGTAGCCATGGCCCAAGGCTATGCGCCAGCGGCTTGCCCAAAACCATCGCAAATTGCTGATGGATCAATGGAGTCTTGCTGATGGTTCAACACGACCGCTAAACGTCGAACAATTGCCGCTGTCTGCGAGAGTGATTGCAGGCCCGGCACGACACAGTCTCAAGGCGGAGCAGGCTTCTCCTTGAGTTCGAAAAAGACGTTGTCGGGCGAACCTTCATCGTGCCTAAAGCCCGTCAGTTCCGCCGCAAGATCGAGGGGAAGATCAAAAACAAGATCGACGTCTGTACCTTTGCTATCTTCTTCATCCTGCTTTGAAAAACACTGTTGCTTCAGCGCTTCGAAAGACGCGGGGAGATCACCCGTGACATGCAAGTCCCGCACGGTCTTTGTCGCCGCTGTGCCAGACTTTCCAGATGTTCCTTCCGTCGCGCCAGAGCTCGGCGCGCGCGAACATTACATGCTCTTCTATGTGCGCGATCACGATTTCCCGCTCTTGCGAAATCGCGGCCAGATATTGCTGAGGCGGGTTCGGAAAGCTGCAGGGATCGAGGATGATGATCGCCCAGTTCTTTTCGCTGGCATAGGCGTTCACAGGCGCTTCGAAAATCTCCGATGGATCGCCAATCTGGCGCCCGAACAACGCCGCAGCTTCCTTTATCCCGTAACCGCGAAAGCCCAGCCAGCTTATCGAAAAGCCCATTTCTTACTCCGCCGCCGCCAGGCCCGCCATGTCGCGGTTCTTCATCAGCTTATAGACGATCGAATCCATCAGCGCCTGGAAGGAAGCATCGATGATGTTTTCGGAGACGCCGACCGTCCACCAGCGCGCACCGGTGCCGTCATGCGATTCAATCAGCACGCGGGTGATCGCCTCGGTGCCGCCGTTGAGGATACGCACCTTGAAGTCGGCCAGCTCGAGATCGGCGATCTCGCTCTGGAATTTGCCGAGATCCTTGCGCAGCGCAATGTCGAGCGCGTTGACCGGGCCGTGGCCTTCGGCCACCGACATCTTCTCCTCGCCCTCCACCAGCACTTTCACGATCGCCTCCGAGACCGTCTTCAGCTGGCCGTTGGCGTCAAACCGGCGCTCGACCATGCAGCGGAACGAAGTGACGCGGAAGAATTCCGGCAGGCCGTGCAGCATCTTGCGCGCCAAAAGCTCAAAGCTGGCGTCGGCACCTTCGTAGGCATAGCCCTCGGCCTCGCGCTCCTTGACCACGGCGATCAGCGCGTCGAGGCGATGGTCGTCCCGGGGCATGTCGATGCCACGCCGTTTCAGCTCGGCCAGGAAATTGGCCTTGCCGCCCTGGTCCGAAACCATGACGCGGCGGCGGTTACCGACAGTCTCTGGCGGCACATGCTCGTAGGTCGCCGGCTCCTTGGCCAGCGCCGAGGCATGGATGCCGGCCTTGGTGGCGAAAGCGGAGGCGCCGACATAGGGCGCCTGCGCTTCGGGCGCGCGGTTCAGCAACTCGTCGAAGGCGCGGGACAGGCGCGATATACCGGTCAACGCCTCTGCCGAAATGCCTGTAGCAAAACGGCCCGAAAAGGCGGGCTTCAACGCCAATGTCGGCACGATCGAGATCAGGTTGGCGTTGCCGCAGCGCTCGCCGATTCCGTTCAGCGTGCCCTGGATCTGGCGCACGCCGGCCTCCACGGCGGCAAGCGAATTCGCCACCGCCTGGCCGGTGTCGTCATGGGCGTGGATGCCGAGATGGTCGCCCGGTATGCCGGCGGCGATCACCTTTTCGACGATGGCGCGCACCTCGGAGGGTTGCGTGCCGCCATTGGTGTCGCACAGCACCACCCAGCGCGCGCCGGCATCGTAGGCCGTCCTGGCGCAGGCCAGCGCATAATCTGGATTGGCCTTGAAGCCGTCGAAGAAATGCTCGCAGTCGACCATCGCCTCCTTGCCGGCAGTGAGCGCCGCCTCGACCGAGGCCTTGATCGCCTCGAGGTTCTCCTCATTGGTGCAGCCGAGCGCGACGCGGACATGGTAGTCCCAACTCTTGGCGACGAAGCAGATGGCGTCCGACTTCGACTGGACCAGCGCGGCAAGCCCAGGATCGTTGGAGATCGACACTCCTGCCCGTTTGGTCATGCCAAAGGCAACGAACTTGGCATCGGCCGTGCGGCGCTCGGCAAAGAAGGCGGTGTCGGTTGGATTGGCGCCGGGGTAGCCGCCCTCGACGTAGTCGATGCCGAACTCGTCGAGCAGCTTGGCGATGGCGATCTTGTCCTCGAGGGAGAAGTCGATACCCGGCGTCTGCTGACCATCGCGCAGCGTGGTGTCGAACAGATAAAGGCGCTCGCGAGCCATGGTCATTTCCCCGCAAACATGTCCGTTGCGCGGATCAGCCTGTCGAGGATGCCCGGCTCCGAATAGGCGTGGCCGGCGCCTTCGATCAGACGGAAATCCGCTTTCGGCCACGCCTTGTGCAGCGCCCAGGCGTAACGCGCCGGGCACGGCATGTCGTAGCGGCCGTGAACGATGGTACCTGGGATATCCTTAAGCTTCCATGCATCGCGCAGCAGCTGTCCCTCTTCCAGCCAGCCGGCATGGACGAAATAGTGGTTCTCGATGCGGGCGAAAGCCAGGGCATAATCATCCTGGCCGAAGGGACCGCTGGTTTCCGGTTCCGGCAGCAGCGTGATCGTCTCGCCCTCCCACAGGCTCCAGGCGCGGGCGGCCTCGACCTGCGCCACAGGATCGCTGCCGACCAGCCGTTTGCGGTAGGCGGCCATCATGTCGCCGCGCTCGGCCTCCGGGATCGGCGCCAGAAACCGCTCCCAATTGTCGGGGAACATCTCCGACACGCCAAACTGGTAGTACCATTCGAGTTCGGCGCGGGTCAGCGTGTAGATGCCGCGCACGACCAGTTCGCTGACCCGCTCGGGGTGGGTCTCGGCATAGGCCAGCGCCAGCGTCGAACCCCACGAACCGCCGAACACCAGCCATTTGTCGAAGCCGCACATTTTTCGCAGGCGCTCGATGTCGGCGACCAGGTGCCAGGTGGTGTTGGCTTCAAGCGAGGCATTGGGCGTCGATTTTCCGCAGCCGCGCTGGTCGAACAGGATGACATCGTACAGCTTCGGATCGAACAGCCGCCGGTGCTTTGGCGAAATGGTGCCGCCCGGCCCGCCGTGCAGGAAGACAGCCGGCTTGGCCCCTCTGGTGCCGGAGCGCTCCCAATAGACCTGATGGCCATCGCCAACGTCGAGCATGCCGGACTCGAAAGCCTCGATCTCGGGATAGAGGGTACGGAATTCGCTGCTCATAATTTCAGGCCCTGCTGCGGCCAGTTGGCCGTCTCGTGATCGGGATGCTGGAAGGAGATGATGGATTCCTGTCGCGCGTAGAAATCCGGGTCGTCATGGATCGGCGCGTCGAAGATCGTCTCGACCCAAGGCAGCCTGGCGGCGTAGTTAACCTGGATCTGCGGCGCCAGATCGGAACGGTCGTCGAAGGCGCCGATGGCGATCTCCAGCGCGCCGGGCTGGCGGTAGGTCAGCGGTGTGCCGCAGCGGGCGCAGAAGCCGCGATCGATGTTGACCGACGACTGAAAGTAACTCGGCTCCTCGCGCACCCATTCGACCCCGTCGCTCGGCACTGTCACCAGCGCGCCGAAAAACGACCCGAACTGTTTCTGGCACATGCGGCAATGACAAATGGACGGGCGGCCGAGCGCCCCGTGGATGCGAAAGCGCACGGCGCCGCACTGGCAGCCGCCGGTACGAATGGTTTCGGTCATGATTTTTCCTCCGGCGGCCATTGTTCGGTGTCGTGGTCGGGATGTTGGTAGGAGACGAGATCGGCGAGATAGGAGGCCGACGAGACGTCGGCCATCGTTTCCTCACCTGGCAATTCGTGGACGTGATCCACGTACGGGAGCTTGGCTTCGACACCCCATTGGATGGTCGGGGCGATCTCCTCGGGGTGGTCGAATGTGGCGATGGCGAGGGCCACCCCGTCGGGCGCTTCGAAGGTCAGCGGCGTGCCGCATTCGGCGCAGAAACCGCGCAAAGCCGCGTTGGACGAGCGGAAGCGTTTGGGCTCACCGCGCGTCCAGTCCAGCCTTGCGCCGCGCACCGAGACCAGCGGCAGGTAGAAATTGCCGCTCGCCTTCTGGCACATGCGGCAATGGCAGACGGAAGCATCGCCGAGCGCTCCTTCGACGCGAAAGCGCACCGCGCCGCACTGGCAGCCGCCTGTATAGACCGGTCTGTTGTCGAGGCTCATCGCGCACTACTCCGGCGCATGGCAAACCGCCTCGACATTGTTGCCGTCGGGATCGAAAACAAAGGCGCCATAATAGTTCGGATGGTAGTGCGGGCGCAGGCCCGGCCCGCCATTGTCCTTGCCGCCGGCGGCAATCGCCGCGGCGTGAAAGGCATCGACCTCGGCGCGGCTGCGAGCGGTGAAGGCGACATGCTGATGATCCTTCGGCTTGTCCTTGCCGGCATGCAGCCAAAACACCGGCCGGTCGCGGCCGTAGCCGCCGACCTTGGCGCCGCCGGTAAATTCCTGCGGCACCATGTAAAGCAGCGAGGCGCCGAGCGGCGCTATCGCCCTGTCGTAAAAAGCCTTCGACGCGTCGAAATCCGAAACGGTGATGCCGAGATGATCGATCATCTTTTTACCTCCCAGGTGGTGATGCGTTCGCCGGTGACGGGGTCCTTGCCGTCCTTCAACTGGATGCCTTGCGTCAGCAACTCGTCGCGGATGCGGTCGGCCTCGGCCCAGTTCTTGGCGGCGATCAGCGCGAGGCGTTTGGCGATCGCCTTGGCAATGGCGTCTTCATCCACCTTGGCTGTTGCGATGTCGAAGCCGAGGAACAGAAGCGATGCCTTCAGTGAAGCGGCAGCATCGTTGTCTTCGGCGGCTGCGTTGCCGCTACCTGCGTTGAAATCAACAGCATCACCAGCCAACTGCGTCAGCAACTGGAATGCGGCATAGGTGGCAAGGTCATCCGACAGCGCTTCGATCACATCCGCCGGCACCGGCTTTGCCGTCGGCGGCGCCAGATCGGCCGCCCGCTTCCATTTGCGCAGCGTATTCTCCGCCTCTTCCAGCTTGCGCACGGAAAAGTCGATCGGCTCGCGATAGTGCGTCATCAGCATCGCCAGCCTGAGCACCTCGCCCGGCCATTTGCGGCCGCCAAAGGTATCCGTCTCCAGCAATTCGGTGATCGAATAGAAATTGCCCAGGCTCTTGGACATCTTCTGGCCCTCGACCTGCAGGAAACCGTTGTGCATCCAAATCTTGGCCATCGTTTCGGTGCCGTGGGCGCAACGCGATTGCGCGATCTCGTTCTCGTGGTGCGGAAAGATCAGGTCGATACCACCGCCATGGATGTCGAACACCTCGCCGAGATAGGCGGCCGACATCGCCGAGCACTCGATGTGCCAACCGGGCCGACCCCTGCCCCACGGGCTGTCCCAGCCCGGTTCCTCGGGCGAAGACAATTTCCACAGCACGAAATCCTGCGGCTTCTTCTTGTGCTCATCGACGGCGACGCGGGCGCCGGCCTGCTGCTCATCGAGATTGCGCTTCGACAACTGCCCATAATCCGGCATGGAAGCGGTGTCGAACAAGACTTCTCCAGCCGCGACATAGGCATGGCCGCGTTCGATCAAGCGTTGAATCAAGAAGATCATGTCGACCTTGCCGTCGGGCCTGGGCTCGACGAACTCGGTGGCGCGCGGCTCGACCGTCGGTTCCAGGCAACCGAGCGCCGCAACGTCCTTGTGGAACTGACCGGCGGTCTTTTCGGTGACCCGCCTGATCGCTTCGTTCAGCGACAGCTTGCCCGATGCAATTTCGCCGCCGAAATCGCGCAGCGCGCGGGCGTTGATCTTGTCGTCGACATCCGTAATGTTGCGGACGTAAGTGACGTGCGCTTGCCCGTAGAGATGGCGCAGCAAACGGAACAGCACGTCGAAGACGATCACCGGCCGCGCATTGCCGATATGGGCGAAGTCGTAGACCGTCGGGCCGCAGACATACATGCGCACGTTGCGCGGATCGATCGGGAAGAAATCCTCCTTGCTCCGCGTTAGCGTGTTGTAGAGGCGCAGGCTCTTCGATGCGTCAGACATACGTGCGTTCCCGGTGCGTTACTTTGGCATGACCTTTTGGGATCGTGCCTGGATGGAGTCGGTTACGCCGAGGCGCGAATCGGCTCCAGCCTGCTGGCCGGGGCGTTTGTCCAATCTGGGAGGAGATGAGGCGAAAACGTCCAGGACCAGCGCGAGGCTAGCCAATAATGCAAATGCCACAAATGGCGAAAGACGTTCTCATGGCCGGCTTTATCGCCTTGCCCGGTGTTGCCGTCAAGTCGCTACCTTCGCCAAAAATATCGTTGGCTCACAGGAATTGAGCCACTGAAACATTTTATTAAACAGGTCGGCACTGTGATGAAACATTCGCCGGCTAGATCAGCAAGCGTCACGATTTGGTCGGATTCGGCCAGCAAACGCAGACACGACGACGTTACCAGGGAAGAGAACAATGCCTAAGCAAGAATCCAACCGCGCCAAGCAACCGGCGCTCGCCAGCCATTACCGGGCGATCGGCCCGGCAGCAATCGTCGCAGCTCTTCTGCACACCGCGAAGAAGAAGAAGCCGGCGCAAAAAATCGTTTCGCCGCGCGCTGCCTGAGAATGCCGTCGGGAAAGATTGAGGCGCTCACGGCGAACCAGTAATAGTAGCTTTTGCTAAAATAAACTCATCTGACTGTCGTTCGCGCCGGACTTCTGGCGCTTGACCTTGTCGGGCTCAGGCTCGACGACGCCCTTCTCCTGAATCTCCGGCCCGGTATTGGCGACCTTGTTGACGAGGTCGGAAATCGGGATCGCTTCGAAGAAATCGGGCTGGGCGGGTCTCAGCAGATCGGCCACGTCGCGCGGCTCGAGCGTGCGGCAATCCAGCCAGCGCGCGAAATCTTCGGGATGGATCACCACCGGCATGCGGTCGTGGATATGGGCAGTGTCGGCATTGGCGTGGGCGGTCAGAATGGCGCCGGTGTCCATTTCCGAGCCGCCCGGCTCGGCATAGGTCTCAATCAGCCCGGCGAAGGCGACAAGCCCGCCACGCCTTGGCCGCACCCAATAGGGCTGCCCTCTTCTGCCACCGGTTTGGTGCCATTCGTAGAATCCCGTAGCCGGTACTAGGGCGCGGCGATGGCGCATGGCAGCGCGAAACGACGCCTTTTCCGAAGCCCCCTCAGAACGCGCGTTGAACAGCAGCGGGAAGTTACGCGTATCCTTGACCCAGGCCGGGATCAAGCCCCAGCGCACCAGCATCGAGCGGCGGTCGGGCAGGTTCGAGCCCGGCGCCTGCGGCAATCCGGCGAGCGCCATCAGCACCGGCTGCGTCGGCGCGATGTTGTAGCGGGCCGGAAACTCCTCAAGTTCCGCCAGGCTGAGAAAGGCGGCGGTCTGGTCCGGAGTGGCCGTCAAAGCAAAGCGTCCGCACATGAATTCAGCTCTCGAATTGGTGGCATGTGAAAGTGGCCATGGAACCCGCCTTTCGCAACCGCTAAAGCTGTTCGCCGACGGCCGGTCCACAACGGGCTATGCCAATCGAGCGATCCGAAGCCCATGGAAGCACGCAAGATCATTCCGGCAGTCTCGGTCTGCGTCGTGCGCGAGAACACGGTGCTGCTGGTCAAGCGGGCCAGGCCGCCCTCGCAAGGCCTCCATGCCTTTCCCGGCGGCAAGGTCGAAGCCGGCGAGACGCTGGAACAGGCAGCACGGCGCGAATTGCTGGAAGAGACCGGATTGCAGGCGCGCAGCTACCGGCCGCTGCGGGAAATCCACATCGACGGCAGCGGCGACGGGCATCCGGTCGACTACTGGCTGACGGTGTTTGGGGCCAATTATGCTGGCGGCGAGGCGGTGGCCAGCGACGACGCCGAAACCGCGGCTTTCTATACGCTGGCCGAAATGACAGCGATGCCGCTCGCCGATGCGGTGTTTGAAATTGCCGACGATCTACTCGGTCCCAACAAAGACGGCGAGACCTGAGCCAGAGAATCGCCTTGCAGGCGACAAATTGTTTCAGCACAAGGACTCATGAACCGCACGTCTTCGTTTCTCGCCGCATGCCTCGCCGTCAGTGTGGTTGTCGGTGCGCGCCCGGCGATTGCCGCCGAAGCACCGTTCGAGCCCGGGCTGATGCGGCTGGCGGAAGTGCTCGGCTCGCTGCATTTCCTGCGTAATCTGTGTGGCGAGAAGGGCGATCGGTGGCGAGCCGAGATGGAAAAACTGATCGCATCGGAAAATCCGAACCCGGAGCGGCGCGCCCGCTTCATCGCCAGCTTCAACCGCGGCTACCGGTCGTTCGGCGGTACTTATACGCAATGCACCGCCTCGGCCACGGAAGCCATCAGCCGCTACATGAAGGAAGGCGAGACGCTGTCTCGCGACATCGCTTCGCGCTACGGAAACTGACGACGGCAGCTGCCGTTCCGGCAAACCGGCATCAACCGCGGCGCTGTGGGCGGCGGACGCGTTCGACACTTCTCCGCTTGCCTCGGGTGAGGTCTTGGTGCAAACCTGATGTTGCACTTTTGCAACTATGTTAACGAAACGTTAGCGCGCGAATGTGAAATTAACTCAAACTGAAGGTTTCCGTCCCCTTGGCCGGCCTAATCGGCTAAGTTTGAAACGGATCGGACGCAGGTTTGCTGGACGCGACGGAATTTGTAGAAGACGACCAAAAAAATGTCGTATTTACAAATACTTACTGCGCCTGCGTGTAAAAGGGACAACTCAAGCTTGATCCCTGTCCAACGGATCACCGCTTGAAAGGGTGGAAATCGCAATGGAACATGGCGTCAACGACATCGACGCGCTGGTCAGGGAAGAAAAGCGCCTGACCGCCGTGGAAAGCCACAGCGAAGCCTGGGCAGAAGGATTGTCGGCCGGGATCGAGCCGGAAATCATCGCCGAGGCAGCCCTCGAAACGGCATTCGGCGAAATGCTGCGCACCAATGGCGAGACCTCGGCGCTTGCCCTGCTCGATCGCATGCGTGAAAAGGTGATTGCCGGGGCCTTCGAGCCCGAAAGACTGCGGCACTGACCCCGGTTCTTTGACGACGGCGCGCCGCCGGACATCATGTCCGGGCACATGGACGGGCCTGGAACCAGGGAGTAGCAGGCGGTGAATTTTTCGATATCAGGCAAGCCGCACGGCCTGGTCCTCAGCATTTGGCTCACCGCTTCCTGCGCCATGATTCCTTCTGCACTGTTTCTTGCGAGCAGTCCCGCTCACGCCCTCAGCGAGATCAAGCGCGAAGACCTTCCCTCACCGGTCACGCCGCCACCCGACGGTGACATGTCGCCGCCCGGAAGTACCGTGCCGATGCCCGGCCCGCTCGGCACGACGCCACCACCGGCCAGCCAGCCGACGCCATCCGACGAGCCGGAACAAACCGAACCGAAAGGGCCGGCCAATGATGGCGGCGTGGCCAATCCGCATGTCGATCCCGACGCGCCTGTGCCCGAAGTCGTCTACGACCTCGCCAAGTTGCCGGAACCGGTCAGGCGCATGCACGATCTGATAGTCGAGGCGTGCAAAAGCGGCGACATCGAAAAGCTTCGGCCGCTGATCGGCACGGGAGACACGATGACCCAATTGTCGCTGGGCGACATGGAGGGCGACCCGATCGCCTTCCTGAAGGGCCTTTCGGGCGATACGGAAGGCCAGGAGATCCTCGCCATCCTGGAAGAAGTGCTCAGTGCCGGTTTTGTCCATGTCGATGCCGGCACGCCGCAGGATCTCTATGTCTGGCCCTATTTCTTCGCCCTGCCGCTGGACAAGCTCGACGCCAGACAACGGGTCGAGCTGTTCAAGATCGTCACCGCCAGCGACTATGACGACATGAAGCAGTTCGGTGCCTACATTTTCTACCGCGTCGGCATCACGCCGACCGGACAATGGACGTTCTTCGTCGCCGGCGATTAAGTGGCTAAGCATGGTCTCTTGGAGACAGGAGCTTAGCCCGCCAACGCCTCGGAAAACTCCACCGCCCTACCCTGGCCCGGCGTGACGATCTCGCCTTCCCACATCACGCGCCGGCCGCGCACGATGGTGCCGACCGGCCAGCCGGTCACCTGCCTGCCGTCATAAGGCGTCCAGCCGGCCTTGGAGCCTTGCTGGGCGTTGGCGATGGTCTCGCGGCGCTTCAGATCGACGATGGTCAGATCGGCATCGTAGCCGGCGGCAATGCGGCCTTTCCTGGCGATGCCGAATATGCGTTGCGGGCCGTGGCTGGTCAGATCGACAAAGCGCTGCAACGTCAGCCGGCCGGCGTTGACATGATCCAACATGATCGGCACCAAAGTCTGCACCCCGGTCATGCCGGACGGCGATGCCGGATAAGGCTTTGCCTTCTCGGCCAGCGTGTGCGGCGCATGGTCGGAGCCGAGCACATCAACGATGCCTTGCGCAACGCCGTACCAGACCCCGTCGCGATGGCGCGTGGCGCGCACCGGCGGGTTCATCTGGATCAGGGTGCCCAACTGCGCATAGTCATCGGCGCTCAGCGTCAGATGATGCGGCGTCGCCTCGCAAGTCGCGACATCCTTATGCTGTTCGAGGAAGCCTATCTCCTCGGCGGTCGAGATGTGCAGCACATGGATCCGGGCGCGGACCTGGCGCGCGATTCGCACAAGGCGCTCGGTGCAGCGCAACGCAGCGATCTCGTCGCGCCACACCGGATGTGAGGACGGATCGCCCGCGATGCGCTCGCCAAGCCGCTCGCGCAGCCGGAACTCGTCCTCGGAGTGAAAGGCGGAGCGGCGGCGTGTGTTCCTCAGGATCGAGGCAACGCCTTCGTCGTCCTCGACCAGCAGGTCGCCGGTGGACGAGCCCATGAAAACTTTTATGCCGGCCGCACCAGGCAGCCGCTCGAGATCGCCAGCGTCTTTTGCATTGTCGCGGGTCCCGCCGACCCAGAAGGCAAAGTCGCAATGCATGCGGCCGGTGGCACGCCGCACCTTGTCGGCAAGGGTTGCCTCACTGGTGGTCAGCGGATTGGTGTTCGGCATCTCGAAGACGGCGGTGACGCCGCCGAGCACCGCTGCCCGCGAGCCCGTCTCCAGATCTTCCTTGTGCTCCAGGCCCGGCTCGCGGAAATGCACCTGGCTGTCGACGACGCCCGGCAGGATGTGCAGCCCACGGCAGTCGATCGTCTCACCGGCCGACGCCTCGCGGAGGTCGCCGATGGCAGCGATGCGCCCACCATTGATGCCGACGTCGCGAAAACCCTGGCCGTCGTGATTGACCACGGTGCCGCCTGTCAGGATGAGATCGTAGATGGGGGCCATACGGATCCGGTCTCTTGCGGGGGAAGTGTCAGCGGCTTACGTAATGGCCGATAGTTTTGCAAGATCAGGCTCGTTTTCCTACCATGCCCTTTGCCTCGCTCAGAGATCGCGCACTCGTTTCCGTGTCCGGGCCGGATGCCGAGCACTTTTTACAGAACATCCTGACCACCGACCTCGACGTGCTCGGCAGCAGCGAAGCAAAGCCCGGCGCGCTGCTAACGCCGCAAGGCAAGATCCTTTTCGACTTCCTGATCTCGCGCGCCGGCGAAAATGCTTTCCGACTTGAATGCCGTACCGAGACCGCCGATGATTTCATGCGACGGCTGACGCTCTACAAATTGCGCGCCAAAGTCGAAATTGCCAAGCTGGATCAGCCGGTTGTGGCCGTCGCATGGGGAAGCGATTCAACCACTTCGCAATTTGAATCAGCACCGTTTGCTGATGCGCGGTTTGTCGATACTGCCGTCAAGCGCTTCTACGATCACACCGCAGATGGCGGCGACCTTGCCGCATGGCAAGCCTTTCGCATCGCCCATGGCATTGCCGAAAGCGGTGCGGACTACCAGCTCGGCGACGCTTTTCCGCATGACGTGCTGCTCGACGAGATCGGCGGTGTCGGCTTCAAGAAAGGCTGCTACGTCGGCCAGGAGGTCGTCTCGCGCATGCAGCATCGCGGCACTGCCAGGCGTCGGGTGTTGATTGTCTCGGCCGAACGCACCCTGCCCACTTCGCGCGCAGAGTTGACCGTGGAGGGGCGACCGGTCGGCACGCTTGGCTCGACCGCGGCCAGGACAGGCCTTGCCATTGCCCGCATCGACCGGGTCAAGGCAGCGCTCGACGCCGGCCTGCCGGTCCTGGCGGAGGACGTCGCCGTGTCGCTCGCTATCCCGTCCTGGGCGAAATTCAGCTTTCCGCAGGAAGCCATCGGCGCGGAGGATGCCTGATGGCTGCCGATCGCGCCGGGGCGCCGCCGCGCGCCTGGCAGCGCATGCTGTCCGGCCGACGGCTCGATCTGCTCGATCCCTCGCCGCTCGACATCGAGATCTCCGATATTGCCCATGGCCTTGCCCGCGTCGCACGCTGGAACGGCCAGACCAGAGGCGAGCACGCCTTTTCTGTCGCCCAGCATTCGCTGCTGGTCGAAACGCTTGTCGGCGAGCTGATGCCGGATGCCGACGCCGACGCGCGGTTGGCGGCGCTGCTGCACGACGCGCCGGAATATGTCATCGGCGACATGATCTCGCCGTTCAAATCCGTGATGGGCGGCAGCTACAGAGATTGCGAGATCAGGCTGCAGCGCGCCATCCATCTGCGCTTTTCACTGCCGGCCGAACTCGACGCGGGACTGCGCAAGGAGATCAAGCGAGCGGATCAGATCGCCGCTTATTTCGAAGCAACGCTGCTTGCGGGTTTTTCGACGGCAGAGGCGACGGAGTTCTTCGGGCGGCCGCGCGGCTTCAACGCCGAGCGCTTCGACGTCACGCCGCGCTCGGTGACTTGGGCGCAGAATGCCTTTCTCAAACGCTTTGCGACGATCGAAAAGTCGCGACGCCAGACTGCCGTTCCAGCCGGCTGAAAACGGTAAATTAACCGGCAGGGACAACAGTGCCATGGTTAACCATGGTCCATAGGCTTGCCTCATGCCCGTCGCCGGTATCAAGGCTGGTTCGTCCGTCCGCCGACGGAGGGCCAAAGGCGTTGGTCAGCCGCAACCTATTGAAGACGAGCTACGCGAACAGAACGAGCGTTTTTCGGCAGCGGTCGAGAACATGTCGCATGGCCTGTGCATGTTCGATGCCGATGAACGGATGATCATCTGCAACAGGAACTACATCAGCATCTTTCGCCTCGACGCCGAAGTGGTGCGGCCCGGCATCCGGTTTTTCGACATCCTCCAGCACAGCGTGGATATCGGCATCGCCTCGCAAAGCGCTGAGCAACTCTATGCCATCCGCAAGCCCTATATCGACCAGGCAAAACCTTCCACCTATGAGGAAACGCTTGCAGACGGGCGTATCGTCAACATTTCGCACCGGCCGCTGGCGTCAGGCGGTTGGGTATCGATCTACGAGGACATCACCGACCAACGGCGCGCCGAGCAGGAGTTGAAGGAGCAGCACCGCCGTTTCGACGCGGCACTTGCCAACATGTCGCAAGGCCTTTTGATGTACGATGCGGATGGCAAGCTGATCGTGCGCAACGAACGTTTCCTGGAACTTTATCATGTCAGGCCGGCCGACTTCCCGCTTGGCATGAGTCATCATGATGCGTTCAAGCGGCTGCTGGAACTGGGCATTTATACAAAGCTCGACCCCGACAGCGAAATCTCGCAAATCGAAGCCTGCCTGCGGGCGGGGAAAACACACGTAACGCATCGCCATCTCGCTGACGGCAGAACGCTGCTGGTTGCGCGGCGGCCGATGAGCGGCGGCGGCTGGGTCGCGACGTTCGACGACGTCACCGAGCGCAGGCGTGTGGAAGAGCGCATGACCCATCTTGCGCACCACGACACACTGACCAACCTGCCCAATCGCTCGATGCTTCGCGAACGGCTCGACCAAGCCCTGAGCGACACGAGAGACGGATCGCTGGCGATATTCTCGCTCGACCTCGATCACTTCAAGGCGGTCAACGACACTTGGGGCCATCCTTCCGGCGACTGGCTGCTGAAATGCGTGGCCGAACGGCTGCAACGGTGCCTGCGCAATGAAACGGACGTTGTCTCCCGCTTCGGCGGCGACGAATTCGTCATCATCCAGTTCAATCTCAAAAGCCCGGGCGACGCGGAAAAGCTGGCCAAACGCATCGTCGAGATCATCGGAAAGCCGTTTCGCGACAAAAGACACGACATGCGTGTCGGCATCAGTCTCGGCATCGCGCTGTTTCCGAATGACGGCAAGGACGCCGACACTTTGCTGAAAAATGCCGATATGGCGCTCTATCGGGCAAAGAGCGAAGGGCGCAACCTGTACCGCTTCTTCGAACCAGCCATGGACGCGATGGTGCGGGCACGCCGGGCGCTCGAAATCGATCTCAGGGCAGCGCTGTCGCGCCGGGAATTCGAGCTGGATTTCCAGCCGATCATGAACATCGCCTCCGGCGAAATCGTCGGTGCCGAAGCCTTGATGCGCTGGCGTTCGCCGGTGCGCGGCCTGGTACGGCCGGACGACTTCATTCCGGCCGCCGAGGAGACCGGGCTGATCGTGCCGCTTGGAGAATGGGCGCTGCGAAAAGCCTGCACGACCGCGGCAGGCTGGGCGGCTTGGCGCATCGCAGTCAATGTCTCCGCCGTGCAGATCAAAAGCGGTACCTTTGCCCGCAGCGTTATCTCGGCCCTGGCGTTCTCGGGCGTGCCGGCCAACCGGCTTGAACTGGAAATCACCGAAACCGTGCTGATGGACGAGAGCGATCTGGTGCTCAAGACACTCAGGCAGCTACGCGATCTGGGCGTCCGCATCGCGCTGGACGATTTCGGCACCGGCTATTCGTCGCTGGGCTACCTCAGGCGCTTTCCCGTCGACAAGATCAAGATCGATCGCTCTTTCACCCGTGACATCGACAGTCGCGATACCGCGGCGATCGTGCGCACCATCATCGGGCTTGGCGCACAGCTGGGCATCACCGTCACCGCCGAAGGGGTCGAGACCGACGCGCAGCTTGAATTCCTCCAAAAGGAGGGTTGTGTCGAGGCCCAGGGCTATTTGATCGGGGTGCCGTCAAAGGCGTCGGACATTAATCGGCTGCTGAAGTCGAGCGCGACGATCCGGCAGTCCGGCTAAGTGCGACAGTCTCGCGGAAGCGCGGGCAACCGGCTCAGATCTCCTTGAGATGACGCTCGATCCGCGTGTTAATTCCTTGATAGGAGAAGGCGGCATTCAGGTGTGGCGAACCAGGAGGTTCCCAACGGGTCAGAGATGTCCGCTCAATGCCTCCACCATATCCTTGTTCGTCGCCACGGGAACGATCTCGAATTCGACCAGATCCGCCCATTCGATGACCCACCGCTGCAGGAGCGTGACGTCATCGGCCTCCACCAGCAGGAAGCAGCGGCTCATATCCGCTGCGATCCAGCTGTGGTGCACGAGAAGCGCGTCCGGCTTCAGGCGGCCCTGGTCGCGGAAACGGCGGTAGATCTCCTTGCGGTCGCAGCCGCGAAAATCTTCGGTTACGAAGAACAGCATCTTTTTCCCCTCAGTTCGGATATTATCGCCCCGGCCGGTCCAGCCGCTCCAGGAACCACTGCGTCAGCCGCACCCAGACCTCGTCTTTTTCGCCGGAGTCCTCCCAGCCGTGGTCGAGGTTGGGGTTGTCGTTGACCTCGATGACGAAGACGCCGTCCCTGGTTTCCTTGAGGTCGACGCCGTAGAGGCCGTCGCCAATGCAGCGCGCCGCGCTCACCGCCGTCTCGACGACATGGGCCGGTGCTTCCTTCAGGGTGAAGGTCTTGATGCCGCCCTGGTCGGGCTTGCCGTTGGCCTTATGATTGACGATCTGCCAATGTTTCTTGGCCATCAGATAATGGACGGCGAACAAGGGCTGGCCGCCGAGGACACCGACGCGCCAGTCATATTCCGTCGGAATGAATTTTTGCGCGATCAGGAGGTCGGAATCCTCCAGCCATTCGGTTGCGAGCGTCTTCAACTCTTCGAAGGTGCCGCATTTCTTGACGCCGCGCGAAAACGAGGAGTCCGGGATCTTCAGCACCAGCGGGAAGCCCAGCGTCTGCGCCGCAAGTTCCAGATCCGAAGGGCCGGCTATCATCACCGTCGGCGGCACCGGTACCTTGTTGTAGGTCATCAGCTCGTTGAGATAGACCTTGTTGGTGCAGCGGATCATCGACAGCGGATCGTCGATGACCGGCATGCCTTCCTGCTGGGCGCGGCGGGCAAAGCGGTAGGTGTGGTTGGAGATCGAAGTGGTCTCGCGGATGAACAGCGCATCGTAGTTGGCGAGCTTGGCCAGATCCCGCTTGGTGATCGGCTCGATTTCGACGCCCATCTTTTCAGCGATCTTGGCCCAGTGGCGCAGCGACGAAATCTCCGACGGCGGCAGTTCCTCATGCGGATCGACCAGCGTTGCGAAAGTGTAGCGCGCCGGAGTGCGGCCCTTGGTGTCGCGCCACTCGCGGTTGGTGTAGGTCTCCAGGCACTGGAGAAAGTGCGTTTCCTCGTCCTCGGTCATCCTGGCCAGGGGATGGAAGCCAATCTTGCGGATCGAGGCCCATTCGGCGCTGTCCCTGATGTGGAGCTCGAGCGCCGGGGCACGGAACCAGTCGAACAGAAGTTTTGCGAAGCGGTCCCAGATCCTGGATGGTCCGATGCCGAAGAAGATGCAGACCTTCTGCGGGAAAGCGCCGCCCAGATCCTTGCGGCACTTGTTGAGTGCGAGTTCGAGTTCCGGCAACGCGTGCTCGTAGAGCTTGCGTTCTGACAGGTCGATCATCGTTTCGACCGTCGGGATGACCTTATGGCCGCGCGAACCGGCAAGCAGCGACGCGTAATAGCCGCGGCTCTGGTAGCCATAATTGTTCGACAGGTTGATGACCTTCGGCCGCTGACCGCGAAACAGTGCCGGATGGGCAAGGTAGTCGCGATTGGTGATGATCTTGTGCGGCGTCGCCACCTGGTCGAGATCGTTCTGCCGGCCGGTAAGGATGACCCAGGTCATTGGCTGTCGCGCTTTCCGAGAGTGATGGCGGCGCGCAATCCGTCGCGGCCGAATTGCGCCATGTTCATGAAGATGCCGTAAGGCACGGGAATGTTGGCAGCATCGAGGATCGTCTCCTGCCGCTCGTCCTCGACCCAGGGGTCGTGGATCAGGATATGATCGCCGTCGTCACCGATGGCCAATACCCAGTGCGGAACCTTCTTGCCGAACATCAGGAAGCCGCTGATCAGGACCAGCACCAGTTTTCCCTCTGCGATCGCGGTGCGAATGTCGTCAAGCCCGAATGAACGGTAATTCACCGGGATGCCGTAAAGTTCCGCGCGGCGGCGAAAGTCGACCTGCGCCAGCTCCATCACCCGGCGCTTGTCCTCGCTGCGCACCGACTGCAGGAACAGCGCGCCGTAGAAGGAGACATAGATCTCAGCAGCAAGACCGCTCTCATAACCGGCGACGGCCAGCCCGAACGGTTCGCAGCCGCCCGGCCCCGACATCATGAAAACGGTCGTCGCCTCACGCCACAGCCTGATTTCCATCACCGGATCCGGCACGAATCCGGGGTCGAAGTTAGCCATCGCCATCATCAGGCAGCATGGTCCGCAGGTGAATTCGCAAGTCTGCTGATAAAACGGCACTTCGGTGGCGACCGGAATGTCGCCGCGCAAGGTCTTTTCATAGCGCAGCGCCGTGGCGCCATCCTCGTAGTAGTCCGGTTCACGACCGATCTTGCGGTAGCCGCTCTGCTCGTAGATCTGGATGGCGCGCGGGTTGTCCTCGCGGACTTCCAAACGAAGCATCATGCGGCCATGCTCGAAAGCGGCGGCTTCAGCCTGTTCCAGCAGCAGGCGGCCAACGCCGCGGCCGCCGAAAAATGGACCGACGGCGATCGAATAGAGTCGTGCGACGCCGCTGCCCTTGCGAAACAGCACGACCGCATAGCCGGCGACGTGGCCATCGTTCTCGCCAACCAGCAGTTCGGCGGTGTCGCGTTCGATCAGTTGGCGAAAAGAGCGGCGAGAAATGCGGTCGCTCGAGAAAACAGCTTTTTCGATGGCGGCGAGGTCATCGACGTCGGACGCGCGGGCCTTGCGAATCTCGGCAGGCATGCGGGCTCAGAAAACCTCGATTGGGTTGTGGAAACTGCCCTAGTCTAAACATCGGTCACACCAGCCGAAGTGCCAGCATTCAGCAAGCGCTATCGCACCTCGATTAGGGCCGAATTGTGACAGTTTTCAAGGCAGGCAGGTCGCGCAAAGGCTTTGAAACGACCTTCGTGTTTCGGCATCGGCGCGGCTCCGGAAAAACGAGATCCTGCTCAGCTTTTCAAGCCCGCCAGAAGCTGGCCATAGGCGCTCTTGGCCACTGCGGCCAGCTGCTCGCGCGGCAGCGATCCGACGACGGCGCAGCCATAACCCTTGTCCAGCCAGTAGACGGCCTCAGGACCATCTTCCTCCCCATAGGTGCCCTTGGCCTTGGCCGCCGATTCGGCGATTACGAAGAGCGAAATGCGCTCGCCCTTGTCATCCTCGTAAAGCAGCATCGCGGCCTTGCCCTGGCCGGCAGGCAGCAGCCGGCCACCGACCAGTTGGAATCCCTGCGCCGCCAGATCCGGCGCGACCAGCTTCAAACCCACCTGGTTAGACAGCCAGCTCTGCAAATGATCCTTGTCGCTTGCCGGCACTTCCACAGCATGCCGCTTTTCAGCGGCATAGATGACGTGGGCGGCAATCGCCTCTTCGGCAAGTTGGTCTTCGGCCGTGTTTTCCAGGCCGAGGCGGCCGATGCCGACAAGGTAGCCGCCAGCGCCGCCAATCACCAGGATGGCGGCAGCGGCGGCCGCAAGCCACCAACGCGAGCGCGACGGCGACGCTCTGACCGCTGGCGCCTCGCCAAGCACCACCTTGCTCAGCCGCACCGGGACGGGTTCGTCCAGCACGCCGTTAAAGGCTGCGCGCAATGCTGCCCGGTCGGCGGCGTAGCGTGCGCTCTTGGCCTTCATCTCGGCATTGGCCTCGAGCCATGCCTCATAGGCCGTCCGCTCGTCGCCCGGCAACTCGCCATCGAGGGCCATGTGGATGTCGCGTTCGGAGAAATCGCGCCGGCTCATTTCTCGACGATCCTTATGGAGCGGCGGCGCGCGGTATCATCCAGCAGCGCGCGCAGTTCCTCACGCCCGCGCGCGATTCGCGACATCAAGGTGCCGGCGGGGACTCCAAGGATGTTGGCGGCTTCGGCATAGGAAAACCCTTCGATGGCGACCGTCACAAGTGCCGCCCGCCGGTCTGGGCTGATCGCCTGCAGAGCCTCGACGATCTCGCGCGAGGCGATGCTCTCGACCTGCTCGGCGGGTGCTGCCTGCGCCTCGCTCGCCTCGAGCGGCAGCATCGCTGCCTCGCCGCGCCGGTTCACCTTGCGCATCTGGTCGATGAATAAATGATGCATGATCGTAAACAGCCATCTCCTGGGGCTTTCTCCTGTCTGCCAATTGTCGAGCCGCACAAGTGCCCGCTCGAGACAATCCTGGACGAGATCGTCGGCGGAATCGCGGTCGCGCAACAGCGAGCGTGCATAGCGGCGCAGACGCGGTATTTCACCAAGGATTGCTGCCTTCTTTTCGTCCATGACCGCTGGTTCTGGAGCCCTGTCCGTGGTGATTGAACGCGCCTTCGCGGCGCGGCGCAAGCGGCCAGCGCGAAGCGGTCCGCCGCCCCGGTCACCCAAGCATCTGAATAACGCTGCCAGCGGCAGGTTTATTCCCGGCAGGATTGAGAGGCAAACAGAATCCCTCCCATCGCGAGCGACGCGACAAAGACCCGATATCCCGCCTTGGCACGTGCCGGAAGGCGCAGCGATCCAGAATCGAGCCGTCGAGTTCCTTCGCACACCCTCTGGCCTGCCGCCGCAAGGGGGGAGATTGGCGGTTTCGGCGACAGCGCCTTTTCTGCATCCCTGGAAAATTGGCGAAGGCAGTAATAACAGCGATCTCCCCCCAAGTGGGGGAGATGTCCGGCAGGACAGAGGGGGGCACTGTCCAGGGCGCTGTCCCGCCGACATTGCCATCGGCAGATCACGCAACGTTTGATCGAAAGGAGCCAGAATCGGGATGGGTGAACCTTGCGGTTCCTCCCCTCCCACACTACCCAGCATACGGGTCCGTACAGGGCGGTTCGGCTGGTTATGTGGCTTTGGCAGGAGCCATGGCCGCCGGGCTTTCGGAAACGGCGTTCGCCGCACTGGCTTCGGTCCCTGCCCCGAGACGGTGCGGGCTTCACCCGCTCCCACTTCAGGCTTCAGGGAAGGCCAGCTCCAGCTGGATTTTCCGCCGCATGGCCAATGCGAGAACTCCGTCCTACTCGTCCTTCCAAACCGTTCGAGCCTTCGCCTCCGCGGCAAGCCCGGCGACTATTATGCCCTCTGCTGACTTCTGCACCGCGATCGGCGCGCCTCACGGCGGGCCCAGTCCGGAATCCCGGACACGGCACAGATCTCCCGAGGTAAGATCGACCGCCTTCCCCGCACACCCGCCAGATTTACCACCCCGGCCCTTGATGACCTTGGACTTCGCGGTCAGTTGCCCGCTCGTCCGGCCGGGTAGGCCTCATATCCGGTTCTTGTCCATCGGGTCGCGGTTTTGCTCCACACTTCCTTCAGACCCCGACTCACGACGACGCCCTTGTGCTTCGATAACCCTTCGCCGCCATCAGGCTGGGTAGAGGACTTGCACCTCCGAGCCGGTCGATCATGCTCGGCACACACAAAAAACCCGCCTCGGCGGGCGGGTCGTTGGAGCCAATTGGCACCATAACTAAATTAGTAGCATAGCTGCCGGCACAAAGCAAGAACAAAATACGTTGCGACCGGCAAAAAATGCGAATTCGCTTCGCCCTGTTCGCCTTTGAGGCCGCGTTCCTTCGCGCCCCCCTCTGCCCTGCCGGGCATCTCCCCCACAAGTGGGGAGATTGGCAGCTTCGGCGACAGCGCCTTTTCTGCATCCTTGGAAAATTGAGGAAGGCCGTGACTCCAGCGATCTCCCCTGATCCCTTAGGCCTCCCTCGCCCTTGTCAGCAGCCGCTGATAAAACAAGCCGATGCCGATGAGCACCGCGCCGAGGCCGATGAAGGACAGCGCCCGTAACACACCTTCCAGTTCGGACATGTCGAAGACGAAGACCTTGAGCACGGCGACCGAGATCAGCGCCGCCGACGCTATGCGCAGCACCTGCGACTTCAGCCAGACACCGGCGGTGAGCAGCACCACGCCGATGACCAGCCACAGTGCCGAATAGGTATAGGTCTCGAGCTGGCCGAGGCCGCTCCACAGGCCGATGAACTCACCCTTGAACAGCCTCCTGACCGACAGCGTCGCATAGGCGAAGGCGAGCACCGCCGCCATAACCGCCAGCATGGCCGCATACCATTTCGGCCGCTTGTCGCGGGTATAGAGCGCCAGTGCGCCTGCCGCAACCGCCGGCAAGAGGTAGGCGAGCAACAGAAGGTTGAACACCGGAATGCTGCCGGTCGATTCATCCGTCAGCAACGGGTTCAGCGCCAGAAAATGCTGGAGGACGATGAACGCGACCGAGACCACGCCCGCTGCAATCGAGCCGTAGCGCAGCACCGAGCTTGGCGAGCGCATGTCGATGGCGACCAGGATGGCACCGCCACCGATCGCGATCAGCGTGTAGATCGCCTGTTCGGCAAGCGTCGCAGCAGCGGTATCGATGACGCCGCCATGCATGGCATGGCGCACCAGCATGGCGACGGTGAGCAGGGCGAACAGCGCGGCGCCGGCCTCCATTGCGAGGCGCGGTCGGCCGTTGGTGGTTCGGGCAAGCTGCCAGGCAGCAAAACCGAAAGCGAGCGCCGGCACGCCATATCCAAGCAGCAGCCAGTTGAACACCGGCGTCTTCGACAGGAACTCGGCACCGACGATGGTCGGGTCGAAGGCAGCGCGGCCGAGCACTGCAATCACCGCGCCAACGGAAATCCAGCCAAGCACCGGATAGCTGCGCCAGCGCGTCGCCAGCGCCGGCACGACGGCGGCTGCTCCGAGCAGGATGGTTGTCCAGCCGGAACCAAAGGCCATGTGCAGCATCAGCAGGCCGGCAATCGCCGCCCCGCCGAGCGCGAAGGAGACGGCAGCGCCGCCGGTCAGCGGCGGCGCTTCGCCGCGCGCTATCCATTCGCCGCCGGCGACGAAGACGCCGACCAAAACGGCTGCGACCGCCGCATAAGCAAGGTCACGGTCGAGATTGCCGAAGGCAGACCAGAGCGCCAGCAGGATGACCAGTGGCGCGACAGCGCTCCAGGCCGCCCATGCGGCGGCGCGCAGCCAGCCAGCGGCCGCAAAACGGCGCGCCGCCCAAAAGCCGGCGCCGATGAAGACCAGGCCGAGCGCGATGCCGACCCTGAGCATCAAGGCATCGGACGCCACAACCGGCATGCCGTCGACGCCAAGAGCGCCACCCGAAAAATCAGAAGCGATCGTGGTCGGCGGAATGATGCCGAGATAGACCAGTACCGTCGCCAGCCCGGCGGCGTGCAGCAGTGCAAGCGCCCGCGGCCGGTAGAGCGCCACCGCCACCAGGGCTGCGACAAGGGCGGCCCCCGGCAATGCACCGCGGATGGCGGCGAAGGCCGGATCGACAAACAGGGCCAGCGCCGAAAGGCCGACAAAGAAGCCCGGCGCGATCGACGGCCAGTCGAAGCCGCTGCCGGCGACCGCTTCGTCGCGGCGGCCAAGCCAGACGAAGGCGAGCACGGCCAGTGTCACCCCGTCGATAAAGAGGATGACGGCAAGGTTCGCCCCCGGCGCGTCGGTCATGTAGAAGATGGTCCAGATGCCCGTGGCGACGAAGGCTGCGGCCATCAAAAGCCTCCAGTCGCGGATGCGGGCAATGACGCAGGTGGCGGCGAGCACGATCGCCAGATAGCCGAACAGCGCCCACGGATTGGGCGCCTGCGAGGCGACCAGCAGCGGCGTCACCATGGCACCGAGCAGACCGACGCCGGCCAGCGCCTGACCGTGGACCAGGCTTGCCGCGATCGTCGCCACCCCGATGGCGCCGAGCAGCGTGAAAGCGAGCGTCGGGCCGATGAAGCCGTAAACGCTGTACGCGGCGTAGACGGTACCGAACAGGATGAAAGCGCCGGCCGCCGTCAGGATCGCCGGGATATAGGCACCGGCGGCACCTTGCACCGGCACCCTGAAGCCGGTGCGCCGGATGAACTCGCCGCCGGCGACCAGCACCAGCCCGAGTGCCGCCGCCATGACAAGCCGCACGCGTGGCCCGAAAATGCCGGCCTCGATGGTGTAGCGGATCAGAAACAAGCCACCCAGCGCCAGCGCGATGCCGCCGACCCAGACCGCCCAGCGGGTACCGAGCGCCGTTTCGACGTCGGACTGGCGAGCTGCCTTCGCCGCTGCCGCCGGTTGCGCCGACTCCGGCGCGGACGGCGCCGTTGTTGTATCGGCATCGGCCTCTGTAGCTGACACGACCGCTGCGGTCCGTGGCGATACGGCCATGTCGGCTGCGGCCGCAAGCGGGATTGCGGCATCCGCCGGTTTGCTGTCGTTTGCAGCCGGTTCCTTGGCTTGCGGCGGCAGCGCAGGCGTGCCCGAAAGCACAAGGCTGCGCAAGGCGCCAAGCTCGCGCTCGATCAGGCCGATGCGGCTCTGCTGGCGTGAAATGATGACGAACAGCACGATGATGGCGACGAGGCCAATCAGGCTTTCAAACATGGCGGTTCCCCCAAACCAGGCCAGTTGTCACTGACATTCAATGTTCAGTGACATTCAAATGCGGCGGCCAAACGGCCGGTCCATTCAACGTGCCGCCAGATTGGCCGGAAAGATCGAGCATGTTTCGGTGCCGAAAGCCAGGAGCTTGCCGTTGGCGTCCTTCAGCGCCGCTTCCGAAACCGTCAGCGTGCGGCCCTTGTGCACCACTTTGCCGTCGCACACCACCTCGCCCGTCCTTGGCGTGATCGGCCGCGTCAAATTCACTTTGAACTCGGCCGTCGCATAGGCCTCGCCCACCTGCGAAATGGTGCCAAGGCCGAGCGGCGAAACGTTTTCGGGATCAGGTTCAACTTCGCTC
The DNA here is from genome assembly GCF_040318155.1 of Mesorhizobium sp. M1307. NCBI lineage: Bacteria > Pseudomonadati > Pseudomonadota > Alphaproteobacteria > Hyphomicrobiales > Phyllobacteriaceae > Mesorhizobium > Mesorhizobium sp. M1307. The sequence continues at coordinate 76,517 of NZ_JAMYLR010000012.1, forward strand.
ATCTGGTGGTTTCCCCGGTGGCGGCTTCCCCGGCGCTTGCCTTGCCGGATTCACGGCCGGGTGAATGATGCCTGCGCAAGGCGGCGAGAAACCCGGCGCGGGCGCCGGGAGGCTCGATGCCGCGCGGTTCGTAGACATGGCGGGTCAAAAAGAAGCCGGTCAGCCGGAAGGCGTCCTCGATCGCCGCCGGATCGGCGCGCAGCCCGGAGCCGCGCTGCAGGAAGGCAGGCAGCGCCAGCATCTTGTCGCGCCACGGCGCGCCCGCCGCGCGCGACACGGCGCGGCCGGATTTCGGCGAGACATAGGCAAGGTCCTGCCTGGTGCCGGTCGCCGCACACTGGCTGAGATCGAGGCCGAAACCGAGTTCGTCGAGTACCAGCAGCTCGAAGCGGGCCACCAGCTCGCCGGCGGCATCGGCATCGTCGAGATGAGCGATCATCACCGCAAGCGTCTCGTAAAGGCCGCCATGGGCGTCACGCTCAGGCAGAAGACGCAAATGCGCGGCCATCGTCTGCAGGCCGTAGACGGCAACGGCGCTGTCCATCAGCCGGGCGGCGTTCATCTCGATAGCCTCGACCTGGAAGGTGCCGAGATGCTCGTCGAGCCGCGCCCGCCACAACAGGTCGACGCGATTGCCCGGCTGCAAGACCGGCTGCTGCTTGCGCGAACGGCCGCCGCGCACGAGACCGAGATGGCGGCCATGCGCGCACGTCATCACCTCGAGAATGGCGCTGGTTTCGCCATGCTTGCGGGTGCCGAGAATGATTCCCTCGTCGTGCCATTCCATGACGAGAGCTTGTCACCGGTTGGATGGCGAAATCAAGATGAGCGACTATCCGCCGCCAAACCAAAACGGCCCGTAGCGATACGCTACGGGCCGTTTTTTGCGAGATCGTCGTTTGATCAGAACGAGCGCTGGAAGCGGAAGATGCCGCCGATTGCGTCGGCATCGTCGGCATCGAAATTGTCGTAATAATCGACTTCGGCGGTGATCGTGTAACCAGGAACGAGGGTGTAGGCGACGTTGGCCGCAACGGCGAAGTCTTGGTCGTCGGTATAGGAGACCTGGGCGTTCAAAGAGGTCTTCTTGTTGACGGCATAGCTGCCGCCGCCCCAGACGGCAAAGTTGCCAGTCCACGGCTTGTAGAAGTTCTTCGCGACGTTGTCGTCGCTGCCGTAGCCCGCCATCACGAACAGGGTCAGGTCAGTAATCGGCTTGACGTCGAGGCGAACTTTGCCGGCCCATTCTTCCGACGTGCTGTTATAGGCGCCGACCGCGGCGATCGCACCCCAGTCGCCCTTGTATTTCACGCCGCCGACGACAAACGGAACGTAGCTGTCGATCGACTGGTCAGCGCCGGAGCCCGTTTCGACCGAGGCGACTGCCGTAAAGCCATTACCGCCGTCGAAATAGTAACTGATCAGGTTGGTGTCCTTGGTGCCGTAAGGAATGATAGTGTCCTGGACGACGCTGCCGGCGTAACCGATGAACGAATCATAGACAGTCTCATCCTTACCGACGCGGAAACCTCCAAGCTGGATCCAGGCGAAGTTCAGGGTAACCGCCTTGTTGTCCTGCACGCTGAAATCAACACCGCTCACGGTGTGTTTGGTGTTGCCGAAGTTGAAACGGGTCTCGGTATAGGTCTTCAACGTGCCTAGCTCGGTTTCCTGGCCGGTCCACGTCTTCAAATTGAAGCGGGCATTCTTGTTCCAGGTCTGCTGCTCGTCACCGTCCATAAGGTCATGTGTCGTCGCGCCATCGAAAACGCGGCCGGCGTCGCCGAAGCTGGCGTCATAGCGGACATAGCCGCCGATGCGCAGGCAGGTCTCGGTGCCGGGAATGTAGAAGTAGCCGGCGCCGTAGACGTCGCAGATCTTGACGTATTCGGCGGGTTCCGGCTCGGCGACCACAACAGCGTCGGCGGCGCGCGCACCGGAGACCGCGACGAATGCCGCGGCTGAGCCGAGAAGAAGGCTCTTGATATTCATTTTCTGACCTCTCCAGTCAAAGTTAAAAATGGCTTTGGTTTCATGGGTTGAACGGCTGAACGCCTCACCCACGTCGAAAAAGGCGCGCACCGCACCCCCTCCTCAGGCGGCGAACATACTCATCCGCATTCCAGTCTCAATGACGATTACAAAAATAATCAATGTTTGTATAACAGAATAAATCCATGTTGCACAAATATCACTTCATATTTGCTTCACATTTGCCCCGTCATAAACGAGACCCTGTCACAATTGTACAAAAATATACTTATGGCATTAGCCGGCAAGCCGATACGAATCCGACATACATTCCTTTTACGTGTTCTTTTTTGGATAGACTTCTAACGTTGGCAGCGAGATCAAGGCGACTTCGCCATCGCTGCGTTCTGTGCGGCAAGAACGACTTCCGCCACCAGATCCCGTTTGAGCATTTCAATGGGAGTACGTCCGGCGAGGCCGGGCGCGGGGCCGATCAGCCACGACCAGGCATGCCGTGGATCGGGCATCGCGGATAACACTTCCTTGATACCCGGCGCCGGCCTGCCGTCGATGAACTGGGCTAGGGGAAATACATGTTTGCGGCCACCGGTGCGCAACGCAACGACCGTGCCGCTCCGCTGCCAGCGATGCAGGGTCGAGCGCGATATGCCGAGATTTTGCTGCAGGAACGTCGACCCGGCGACCCGACCGGCCCAGTCCTCGACCCGCATCGAGTCGAGGTCGCCCGTTCCGGCCAGGCGTTGGATGTCTGCCCCTTGGCCTTCGTGCGCCGTCGACAGATGCGTCCGGGCACGGCGTTCCGCAGCTTCGGCTGCCAATATCCGCACGAAACGCGACGCCATGCCGGGTAATCTTTCCTGCATGGTGTCGATCGCACTGATGTCGGTCGGCGCAAGCAAAGCGACGGCGGCGGCAACGGCGCCGGCGACCCTGCCCGCTGCAACGACCGCATCGCTGTTCGTCACCTTGCCTTGCCGCGCCAGCACGCGCTCGATCTCAACAGCGACGGCGTTTGCAAACTCGATCTGACGGATGGGGTCGATGCGATTCCAAGTCCCGGTCATGTCCTGATCTGGCTGTTTGCCTGCCGGTTCCGGTTTGCTCGGAAGCGGGTCTTTCGCACAGCCTATAGGCAGGGTGTATGACGGAGAGACGACAAACGGTAACCATGCTCGATCGCAGTATCGGCAGGAGTTCCAGCCGGTCAGCTGGCCTGTTTTGCATGAAGTATCGGAAATTTCTCAGAAACCGCTCAGAATTTCCCGTCGCGCCGGTACCAATGAGGAACGGGTCGACGACGTGGTCGACGCATGGCCTCCCGGAATGACTCGGCCGTTGTTCAAAATGCAAAGTCGACCAAGCGGGCAGCCCGGCGACCGCTCAGAATCCTGAGGCGGCCAACAGGCCGCTCTGCGGATCGCCCAAACAGGCTCAGTGCGGAAATTCGAGCCCCATTTCACGGTAGCGCTCGGGATCGTCGCCCCAGTTCTCGCGCACCTTGACGAACAGGAAGAGGTGCACCTTCTGCTCGAGTATGCCTGCGATTTCCATGCGCGCGGCCTGGCCGATGGCGCGGATCGTCTCGCCCTTATGGCCGAGCACGATCTTCTTCTGGCTGTCACGCTCGACATAGATTGTCTGGTCGATGCGCACCGAGCCGTCCTTCTTCTCTTCCCATTTCTCGGTCTCGATGTGGGAGGAATAAGGCAGTTCCTGATGCAGCCTGAGATAGAGCTTTTCGCGGGTGATCTCGGCCGCGAGCTGGCGCATCGGCAGGTCGGAGATCTGGTCCTCCGGATAGTACCAGGGGCCGGCCGGCAAGGTCTCGGCGAGATAGTCGAGCAGGTCCTTGCAGCCGGACCCGGTCAGCGCCGAAACCATGAAGGTGCGCTTGAACGGCACCCTTTCGTTGGCTGCCGCCGACAATGCCAGCAACGTCTCGTGCTTGACCCGATCGACCTTGTTGAGGATCAACACCATCGGCTGCCGGACATCCTTCAGCCGCTCGAGGATGGCGTCGGCATCGCCCCGGATGCCGCGCTCGGCATCGATCAAGAGAAGCACGATATCGGCGTCCTTGGCACCGCCCCACGCTGTGGTCACCATCGCGGTGTCCAGCCGGCGCTTCGGCTTGAATATGCCCGGCGTGTCGACGAAGACGATCTGCGCGTTGTTGTGGGTGGCAATGCCGCGCACGATAGCGCGCGTGGTCTGCACTTTGTGCGTCACGATCGACACCTTGGCGCCGACCAATTGGTTGACCAGCGTCGATTTCCCCGCATTGGGCGCGCCGATCAGCGCGACGAAGCCGGAGCGGGTAGCGGGAGCTTCTGTTGCCGGAGCTTCGGTGGCGGTCATGCGGCACTCCCTTGATTGAGCCAGACGCCTTCCCGCTGCAGAAGTGCCGCGGCTGCAGCCTGCTCCGCCTCGCGCTTGGAGCGCCCGTTGCCGGTCGCCGGCGGATAGGCGCCGACCTTGACACTAACGGTGAACAGCGGATCGTGGTCCGGTCCCTCGCGGCTGTCGATTATGTAAACCGGCACTGCGCCTGCCGCCTGATGCGCCCATTCCTGGAGTTCGGTTTTCGCATCGCGACGGGCGGCGTCAATGGCTTGCGAGCGCGGCTGCCAGTATTTGTGGATGAAGGCACGGGCCGCTTCCAACCCTCCGTCGAGATAGAGCACGGCGATCAGCGATTCCAATGCATCGGCGCGCAGATTGACGCGCTTGCGCCCGTCGAGGCCGCGTACGTCCGAACCGGCGCGAATAAGTTCCGGCAGGCCGATCTCCTCGGCAATTTCCGCCAGGGCTTCAGCGTTGACCAGAGCGTTCAATCTCAGCGACAGCTCACCCTCGGCTGCGTCGGGAAATGCCGCCAGCAGCATATCGGCAACGACAAGGCCGAGAACGCGATCGCCCAGGAATTCGAAACGTTCGTAGTCGATGCCGGCGTGACTGCCGCGAGCGCTGGCATGGGTCAGCGCCCGCTGCAGGCGCTGATGGTCGCCAAAACTGTGGCCGGTGCGCTCCCTGAGCGCCTCGGCGAGCGCATCGGCGGTCAGCCGTTTCGTCGCCGCCATGGCCCTAATTGACGAAATGGAACAGGCGCGAGGCGCGCATCAGTGACGGCCATTTCCAGATTTCGAGCGGGCTGGCGCTGCCGCCGATCGAGAAGAAAATGAGGTTGGCGCGGCCGACCAAATTCTCGTCCGGCACGAAGCCGACGGTGAAGCGGCTGTCCGACGAGTTGTCGCGATTGTCGCCCATCATGAAATAGTGACCGGGCGGCACCTTGAACTCTTTGGTATTGTCGCCGATCGAAGCCTGCGTCAGGTCGAGCGTGTCGTAGCTGACGCCGTTCGGCAGCGTCTCGCGATAGACATCGACCGGCCCGTTCTCCTCGGTGATGTCGTGGTTGTCGATCTGCCCGACCTTGACGCGCGGCACACCCACATCGTTGATGAAGAGCTGGCCATCCTTGACCTGGATCTTGTCGCCCGGCAGGCCGACGACGCGCTTGATATAATCGACAGAAGGATCCGGCGGAAACTTGAACACCACCACGTCGCCGCGCTTCGGCTCTGAGCCCCAGATGCGGCCCGAAAAGATGTTCGGCCCGAACGGCAGTGAATAGCGGGAGAAGCCGTAGGACCACTTGGTGACGAAGAGATAGTCGCCTTCGAGCAAAGTCGGCCGCATCGACCCGGACGGGATCGAGAACGGCTGGAACAGGAGCGTGCGGATGACCAGCGCAAGCAGCAGGGCCTGGACTATGACGCTGACGGTTTCGCCAAGTCCGCCGGATTTCTTCTGGGTTTTTTCAGCCACGCTCATGTCGTCCTCGATTGTGCGTTGGATGGTATAGAGTCTCGGCGCGCGCTGGGCAACGTCATGCCGGTGGTCAGATGCAATCAATGTGGCGCTTCTTCGACCGGCAACGCTTCAATGATCACAAAGGCTTGAGCGAGCGGAAAATCATCGGTGATGGTGAGGTGGATCACCGCGCGGTGCCCTTCAGGCAGAATTTCGTCCAGCCGCGCTGCCGCCCCATTGGTCAGCGCCATGGTCGGCTTGCCGCTGGCCAGGTTGACGACCCCCATGTCGCGCCAGAACACACCCTGCGCCAGACCGGTACCCAGTGCCTTGGCGCAGGCTTCCTTGGCAGCGAAACGCTTGGCGTAGGAGGCCGCACGCGCCGCGCGGTTTTCGGAGCGCGCCTGTTCGATCTCGGTGTAGATGCGCTGGATGAAGCGTTGGCCATGGCGTTCCAGCGACTTCTCGATGCGTCTGATGTCGATGAGGTCGCTGCCGATACCGATAATCATTCGGCAGGAACTTCCGGCCCGGTTTTTCCAGCCTTTGCCGCTCTTTCGGCCAGCCGCTTGCGGCGCTGCTCGTGGAAAGTGACCATGCCCCAGCGGGTGATGCCGTAAAACAGCAGGCCGAAAACCAGGCCGAGCGGTATTGCGCCGATCGTCATCGGCTTCAGCACCGGTCCCCACAATTGCGCAAAGGAAAGATTATGCAGCATGTCGCCGAGATGCGCGGGCGGGCCATGCGCCGGCAGGTGTTCATGCAGGATCAGCTTGCCGACCTCCCAGGAGGCGGCCCATAGCAGCGGAAAGGTCAGGGGGTTGCCGAAGACCGTGCCGAGTGCTGCCGCGACCAGATTGCCGGCGATCAGCCAGCACAGGATGGCAGCAATGATGAAGTGAAAGCCAAGCGGGAAAAACGACGCGAATACGCCCGCCGCAACACCGGCGGCCACGGCATGCGGCGTGGCCCTAAGCCGCAGGATGCGCTTGGAAAAATACCGCAGCGAGCGCGAGAACGAGCGGCGCGGCCACAAATAAGTACGCACCCGCTCGAAAAAACCATCAGGCTTGCGCCGTCGAAAAAGCACTCTGTTCCTGTTCCTAGTTCCGTCAATAGCTTCACGCCGGCTTCTCCAGCCGGGCGCGACAGCCCCATGCTGCGCTCTGCGGTCGCCGAAAAGCAACTACGACTTTGATATAGCGATGCGCTGGCCGAAGAACAACGAGGCCGACGGCATCCGCTCGGTGGCCGGTCGCGCCGGCCCTGGGTGTCGCCGTTCTGAACAGGGCATGATCGCGGCGAATTTAAGGAGCGTCACTTAGGATCGATATTCGCTGACCTCGACGAGATTGCCGTCCGGATCGCGGAAATAGACCGACATCATCGCGCCCCGAGCGCCGACACGCTCGACCGGGCCGACCTCTATCACCACACCATTGGCGGCGAGGTTGGCACATATCTCGGCGAGCGGCCGGGCGGCAATCAAGCAGAAATCTCCGGAGCCCTGCGTCGGCGCCTTGGCCTTCGGCTCGAAGGTGTGCCCGACCTCGTGCACATTGATCTTCTGCGTTCCAAACAGCAGCGCCGTTGGTCGGTCCGGCTCGTCGAGGCGCTTGAAGCCAAGCACGCGCTGATAGAAGGCGCAGGTATCGTCCACCGAACGAACCGTCAGCACGAAATGATCGATGCCGGCAATCACGGAAGCGCCTCTTGACTTGTTTTTATGCATGTCGTTGTCCCAAAACCGCCGCACACTTTTGGGCGACATGCATTAGATATTGCGGCTGCCCGGCTTGATCGCCGGTATGGCGGCGAGCTCGGGCGGCAGCCTGTCGGCCGGATAGGCCGGAACTTCATATTCGGCGAGCGCGATCAGCGGCACGCCGACATCGGTCTTGCCGGCCGAGCGGTCGATGATGCACGCAGCGGCAACGACATCGGCGCCAAGTGCGCGCAGACAGTCGATGGTCTCGCGGATCGACAGGCCGGTGGTGACGATGTCCTCGACAATGACGACGCGCGATCCCTTGGCGATCTCGAAGCGGCGCAGCCTGAATTCGCCCCCTTCCCGCTCGACCCAGATCGCCGGCGCACCAAGATGGCGCGAGGTCTCGTAGGCCGGGATCAGCCCGCCGATCGCCGGGCCGACGACGTAGTCGATCCTGCCGGGCACGCCAGTGCGGATCTTTTCGGCGAGCGCCTTGCACAAGCGCTCGGTCTTGTCGGCATGCATGAAAACGCGCGCCTTCTGTAGGAAGACCGGGCTGCGCAGGCCCGACGTCAGGATGAAATGCCCTTCGAGAACGGCGCCGGCCTCGCGGAAAATGCCCAGCACTTCATCGGTGTTCATCGTTCACTCCATGTCCATGGTGAATGGTGAATGGTAGTAGGGTAGTAGGGTAGTAGGGTAGTGAGAGCACCCTCTTTCACTATTCACTATTCACTATTCACTATTCACTATTCACTATTCACTATTCACTATTCACCCATTCACGCGCCTTGCATCGCTGACGCTCGAATTGTCCTTTAGCTGCGACAGCAGCCGGTTCAAGTGCTTGAGGTCCCACACTTCAAGATCGATCAGCATTTCGGTGAAATCGGGCGCGGTGCGCACCATCGACAGAGTGTGGATATTGGCGTCGTTGGATGCGACGACCTGTGCAATGTCGGCCAGCGAACCCGGCGCGTTGATGGCGGTGACCGAGACGCGCGCCGGGAACCGTTCCTTGGTGCGCTCGTCAATATCCCAGCGCACGTCGATCCAGCGCTCGGGCTGGTCGTCAAAGGCCTGCAGCGCCGGCGACTGGATCGGATAGATGGTGATACCGGTTCCCGGCTGCACGATGCCGACGATGCGATCGCCTGGCACTGCCCCCTCCGGCGCGAAGCGCACCGGCAGATCGCCGCGCACACCGCGGATCGGCACCGCGTCGTCGCGCGGCTGGTTCTTGTCCTTGCGTGCGGCGCGGCCCGGAATCTGGAACAGCATGCCGGCGGCGTTGCGGATCTTCGACCAGCCCTCCTCGCGCTGCTTGGGCGCGACCAGCGTGACACGCTCGTCCTTGTAGTCGGGAAACACCGCCTTCATGACATCGGTGGAGGCAAGTTCGCCTCGGCCGACCGCGGCCAGTACATCCTCGATGTCCTTGCGCGCCAGCCGGTGCAGCACCGGCTTCAGGCTTTCCTTGGTGAAGGTCTTGCCAGAGCGTTCGAAGGCGCGCTCCAGAATGCGGATACCGAGACCCGAATATTGCTTGCGAATGGCATTCTTGGTGGCGCGGCGGATGGCCGAGCGTGCCTTGCCGGTAACGACCACCGATTCCCACGCCGCCGGCGGGACCTGCGCCTTCGAGCGGATGATCTCGACCTCGTCGCCGTTCTTCAGCTCCGTCATAAGCGGCATGATGCGGCCATTGACCTTGGCGCCGACGCAAGTGTCGCCGACGTCGGTGTGGACGGCATAGGCAAAGTCGATCGGCGTGGCGCCGCGCGGCAGCGCGATCAGCATGCCCTTCGGCGTGAAGCAGAATACCTGGTCCTGAAACAGTTCCAGCTTGGTGTTTTCGAGGAAGTCCTCGGGATTGTCGCCTTCGGCAAGCTGCTCGATGGTGCGCCGCAGCCAGGCATAGGCATTGGTTTCCTTCGAGATCGCATGGGCGGCACCATTCATCTTGCCACCGGTATCCTTATAGATCGAATGAGCCGCGACGCCGTATTCGGCGATCTTGTTCATTTGATAGGTGCGGATCTGCAATTCGACGCGCTGGCGCGACGGGCCGACGATGGTGGTGTGGATCGAGCGGTAGTCGTTCTGCTTCGGCGTCGAGATGTAATCTTTGAAGCGGCCGGGCACCATCGACCAGGTGGTGTGGATGGCGCCGAGCGCGCGGTAACAGTCCTCGACCGTCTCGACAACGACGCGGAAGCCGAAAATGTCGGACAGCTGCTCGAACGACAGTGCCTTGGCCTCCATCTTGCGGAATACCGACCACGGCTTCTTCTGCCGGCTCTTGACCTCGGCCTTGATCGAATATTTGTCGAACAGCGTGGAGAGCGCCTTCTCGATCTCCGACAGCACGCCCTTGTTGCGCTCGAAGATTTCGGCCAGCCGTGCGGTGACGGCGCGGTAGGCTTCCGGATTGATGAAGCGGAAGGCAATCTCCTCCAGCTCCTCGCGCATGCCTTGCATGCCCATGCGGCCGGCCAGCGGCGCATAGATGTCCATCGTCTCTTCGGCAATGCGCAGGCGCTTGGCTTCCGGCACATGGTCGAGGGTGCGCATATTGTGCAGGCGGTCGGCGAGCTTGACCAGAAGCACGCGCACGTCTTCCGAGATCGCCAGCAACAGCTTGCGCAGGTTCTCCGCCTGCTCGGCCTTCTTCGAGACGAGGTCGAGCTTCTTCAGCTTGGTCAGGCCCTCGACCAGCTTGCCCATTTCCGGGCCGAACAATTCGTCGATCTCGGCCCTGGTCGCCGTGGTGTCCTCTATCGTGTCGTGCAGCAAGGCAACGGCGATCGTCGCCTCGTCCATGTGCATTTCGGTGAGGATGGCGGCGACTTCGAGCGGATGCGAGAAATACGGGTCGCCGGAGGCGCGTTTCTGGTGGCCATGCTTCTGCATGGCGTAAACATAGGCCTTGTTGAGCAGCGCCTCGTTGACGTCAGGCTTGTAGCGCTGCACGCGCTCGACAAGCTCATACTGACGCATCATGGGCGGGATCTCGCAATGCTGAAATGAATCATGCGCCGCACTGGCGTACGGCGCATGTCATAGATAGCCACGAAACTGCCGACGCGAAAGTGTCGGCAGTTGTCGCTAAGATCAATAATCGTCGCTTTTTTCCGGCGGCACCAGGCCTTCGATGCCGGCCAACAGGTCTTCTTCGGTCATGCGATCGAAGGTGACGTTGTCCTCGGCGTCGTCGGCATCGGTGGCTGCAACGGCGCTGCCGGTCTGGTCGGCAATCGCCTCGCCATCGGCTTCCGGCTCATCGACCTCGACATGCTTCTGCAGCGAATGGATGAGATCTTCCTTGAGGTCATCCGGCGACAGCGTCTCTTCGGCGATTTCGCGGAGCGCAACGACCGGGTTCTTGTCGTTGTCGCGCGGTACGGTGATCTGCGCGCCCTGGCTGATCTGACGGGCGCGGTGGCCGGCCAAGAGCACCAGCTCGAAGCGGTTGTCGACCTTGTCGATGCAATCTTCAACGGTTACGCGGGCCATGAGTTGCCCCTTTCATGCCTGGATTTGATGGAAAACAGGCGCGGTCCATAACCCGAACGCCGCCAAAATACAAGCTTTTATGGCGGTGCGCAGCTCTGACGCGGGCCGCCTGCGGCGACACAGCGCCGATCACAATTGCTTGCGGTGCGCCATGGTGCCTTGGATTGCCGTAAAACTGGCGTTATCTCGAACGATGAAGGCCAACAGGTCTATTATCAGACCGGCCGATAGTCGCCACCCATTTAGACGACCGCTTATTTCGAAAAAGGACATTTTCCATGTTCGATCCTCGTGAAAAAATCGCTCTCTTTATCGACGGTGCCAATCTCTACGCCACCTCGCGCGCGCTGGGCTTTGACATCGATTACCGCAAACTTCTGGCGAGCTTCCAGAAACGCGGCTATCTGCTGCGCGCTTATTACTACACCGCGCTGGTCGAGGATCAGGAATACTCCTCGATACGGCCGCTGATCGACTGGCTCGACTATAACGGCTTCAAGGTGGTGACCAAACCGGCCAAGGAATTCACCGACTCGACCGGCCGGCGCAAGATTAAGGGCAATATGGATATCGAGCTGACCGTCGATGCGCTCGAGCTTGCCGATGTCGTCGACCATTATGTCATCTTTTCGGGCGACGGCGATTTCCGCACGCTGGTCGAGGCGCTGCAGCGGCGCGGGCGCAAGGTGTCGATCGTCTCGACCATGGCTTCGCAGCCGCCGATGATCTCCGACGATCTGCGCCGCCAGGCCGACCATTTCATCGACTTGATGACGCTCAAGAATGAAGTCGGCCGCGATCCGTCGGAGCGGCCGGTGCGCCGGCCCGAACCGGCCGAAGTCGACGAGGAAGACTATTGACGGTCGTTGCCTTGACCGCGCCCCTGGTCGTCTCCCCCGAACCCGATCGCGATTGCCCGCTCTGCCCGCGGTTGCACGACTTCATCGCCGAGTGGCGGCGGCGCGAGCCGTCCTGGTTCAACGCGCCGGTGCCGACCTTTTTGCCGCCGGAAGGCGAGGATGCAGTGCGTCTGCTGATCGTCGGGCTGGCGCCGGGCCTGCGCGGGGCAAACCGGACGGGGCGTCCCTTCACCGGCGATTTTGCCGGCGACCTGCTCTACAACACGCTGATCGCGCACGGCTTTGCGCGCGGCGAATTCAAAGCGCGACCAGATGACGGGCTGGAGCTTGTCGGTACGGCGATCACCAATGCGGTGCGCTGCGTGCCGCCGGAGAACAAGCCGGTTGGCGCCGAGATAGCGACTTGCCGGACGTTCCTGGTGCCGACGATCGCACGGTTTTCAAATCTGCGCGCGGTGCTGGCGCTTGGCTCGATCGCGCACCAGTCGACCGTGCGGGCGCTCGGCCAACGCGTTGCCGCCTATCCGTTCCGGCATGGTGGGCAGCAGCAGGCCAATGGCATCACGCTGTTTTCCAGCTATCATTGCTCGCGCTACAACACCAATACCGGCGTGTTGACGGAAGCGATGTTCGTCAACGTCTTCAGTCAGATAGAAGCTTTTCTGAAGACATAGAGTCGGACGAGGCCCGCTGGCAAGCCCTAGATTCGGGCGATCGCGAACAACCAGGCCAGGAGATCCAGCAACCACAGAAAGAGTGCAAGCTGCAGCGCGACGCGCAGGCGTTGGATGATCCGCCAATTGCTGGCCATGTCGGATTTGATGCGCAGCGCAAGCGCTCGGTGCATCCCGTCCAGGGTTTGCGGGAGTGTGCTGATCGACGAAGTCCTGGAGCAGCTTCTCTGGATCGAAACGGAACGTATAGTTATAATACGGCCACACCATAATCGCGACCAGCAGCCCGATAAGAAAAAGCAATGTCAGCGCCAGCCAGTCCCAAGGCCCCACGCCATCCAGGAGCGCCCTGCCTCCGAGGAGAGAACTCGCGAACGCGGTTGCGAAGATCAGATTGCCGGCGCGCGTATTGAGACTTTCAACCACGCCCTGCTGGTGCTGGAGGCCACGCACCGCCTCCGCATAAACAAATGCCAGGCGGGCGTCGCCGCCGTCCGTCGCAGCAGGCGGGGCGTTGCTGTCATTGGTTGATGAAGGGCGCTCCGGCATTAAATGTACTTAGCACGGCGCCGCCTGCGATATGAATAGCCACACGGGGAACGCTTCGTCGCTCTGTCTTCGGGCCATCGAGGGTGTTTTGGTGGACAGGAATAGCGTCAATCCGACGCTGTCGCTTCAGGCGCTGCGGCAAACAATGCGGCCAGCGTCGCAGGTCCGCCCTGGAGAACATTCAGGTCGACGTCGCCGCTGATGCCGTCGACGCGGCCCCGGTTGTGATACTGCCAGTAGATCCAGTTGTCATGGCCCGGCCGCAGCGCCAGCGAACGCAGCCAGCGCGGGCGGCTGGCTAGCTGCCCGGCATAGGCTTGCGCCGCCTCGTCGGTCACATAGAGGATCGCCGTCTTGCCGAACGCCGCCTCGACCGGGCTGAGGAAGGCGGAAAGCTCGGCGTTCAGCTGTTCGGGGGTTGGCCGCTGCGGGCAATTGCCGCCGAACTCGATGTCTACCACCGGCGGCAGCAAAGGCTGATCGCGCGGCACCACCGAGATGAAGTTGCGTGCCTGATCCGCACCCGGCCTGCAGAAGGTGAAGAAATGATAGGCACCGACGGCAAGGCCGGCGGCTCGGGCCGCGTGCAAATTGGCGGCGAAGGCATCGTCGACATGGTCGCCGCCTTCCGTCGCCTTGATCACGGCGAAGGCGACATCGTCGGCGGCAACACGCCGCCAGTCGATCTGCCGCTGATGATGGGAGACGTCGATGCCCCTGACCGGATATTTGCCGCGGTCCGGAGAAAACGTCTGGAAGTAGGTATAGCCGCCGGCCAGAACGAGGCCCGCCACGAGCAGACCGGCCGCGCCCCATAAGACGATCCGGTTTTTCAAACGAGACCTATCCCTTTTGGTCCGCCCTGCCCGCCGCTACGGCTCCGGGCGTTCGTCGCTCGAAAAGCCAAATCGCTGGCTTTTCCTCCGCTTCGCGGGCCGCTCCTCACCCTCGCTCCTTCAGCAGCCGGCCCTTCTCGCGCGACCAGTCGCGCTGCTTTTCGGTCTCGCGCTTGTCGTGCAGCTTCTTGCCGCGGCCAACGGCGAGCAGCAGCTTGGCACGGCCTTGGTCGTTGAAGTAGATCTTCAGCGGCACCAGCGTCATGCCTTCGCGGTCGACGCTTTGCGCCAGCTTGGCCATCTCGCGCTTGTTGAGCAGCAGTTTGCGGCGGCGGCGCGGCTCATGGTTGAAGCGGTTGGCCTGCAGATACTCCGGCAAATAGGAGTTGATCAGCCAGATCTCGCCGCCCTCGACCGAGGCGTAGCTGTCCTGGATATTGGCCTGGCCCTGGCGCAGCGATTTCACTTCCGTACCGGTCAGCACCAGGCCGGCCTCGATCGTGTCGAGCACCTCATAGGAAAACCGCGCCTTGCGGTTTTCCGCAACGGTCTTGTTGTTGGGATCGGCTTTTCTGACTTGATTCATGATGCGGAGAGGTGGCGCCTCATCCTTAGTTTATCAAGCCGGCGTGCTTCATCGCCGCGTCGATCTTCTCGGCGGTCGACGGCTCGACCGTCATTAGCGGCGAGCGCAGCACATTCTCGACCTTGCCCAGCTTCGACAGCGCATATTTCGCGCCGGAAACGCCGGGCTCCATGAAAATCGCCTTGTGCAGCGGCAACAGACGGTCCTGCAGGTCGAGCGCCTTAGCGCAGTCACCGGAAAGCGTTGCCTCCTGGAATTCAGCGCAAAGCCTGGGTGCGACATTTGCCGTCACCGAAATACAGCCGACGCCGCCATGCGCGTTGAAGCCGAGCGCCGAGGCGTCTTCGCCGGAGAGCTGGATGAAATCCTTGCCGCAGGTGGCGCGCTGCTCCGAAACCCGCTCGACCTTGCCGGTGGCATCCTTGACGCCGACGATGTTCTTGAAGTCGTGCACCAATTGCCCCATTGTCTCCGGGCTCATGTCGACCACCGAGCGCGGTGGAATGTTGTAGATGATGATCGGCAGGCTGGTCGCCTTGGCGACGGCGGCGAAATGCGCATAGAGGCCGCGCTGCGTCGGTCTGTTGTAATAAGGCGTGACGACAAGGGCCGCGTCGGCGCCCGCCTTCTCGGCATACTGGACCAGGCCGACCGCCTCGTCGGTGTTGTTGGAGCCGGCGCCGGCGACGACCGGAACCCGGCCCTTGGCGACCTCGATGCAAACCTTGACGACTTGGCGGTGCTCGTCATGCGACAGCGTCGGCGACTCGCCGGTGGTGCCGACCGGGACCACGCCCGTCGTGCCTTCGGCGATCTGCCAGGCGATGAACGCGCGAAAGGCTTTCTCGTCGAAACGGCCGCTCTTTTCGAACGGTGTGACGAGCGCGGTCAGCGAGCCTCTTAGCATGTCGTCCAACTCCTTGGGACTAGCGCATGACCCCGAAAATCGCAGTCGATTTCGGAAAGGATCATGCGCCAAATTTAAATTGCTACAGCGTCGTTTGCGCGTCTGAGAAGACGCGCGGCGCTGTAGGTGTTTGTCGTGCGCGCCTTCTAGCCGAAAGCGAAGCGGCGCACCATAGTCTCGACATTGTTGCCCGGCAAGCATTGCGCCAGCAATTGCAATTCGAACGACCTCGATAAGGTTTTCTTTACGGGCCCTTCATCACAGACGAATAGGCTGCAGTTCATCTGTGCCAGCTGTAGCATCGAAGAAATAGGAAAAGACCAAATCCATGCCGACCAGGCGGCCTCATCTTTTCGCGCTTCTCGGCGCGATCGTTGTGCTGATCCCCGGCGCGGCGATCGGCGGCAGCGTCGATGGGCAGGTCACGTCGGCGATCCCGATGACGGAGCCGCAGAACGATGCACTGCAGCAGTCCCCTTCGCCATCCGCCAGGGTCGCGGCGCTGAAGAGCGGTCTCGATGCGCTGGCGGCAAACGACATTCAGCGCGCGCGCCAAGTGCGCGAAGCGCTGCCGGCCAAATCGCTCGATCGGCACATCCTTGCCTGGGCGATTGCGCTCTATGGCGACGACCAGGTGCCGAGCGGCGACATCGCCGATGCCGCGAAGATGCTGCCGAACTGGCCGGGCACGATCGCCTTGCGCAAGAACAGCGAGCGCGCGCTCTATCGCGAGAACCCCGCGCCACAGGTCGTGGTGCGGGCGTTCGACGGCAGCCAGCCGCTGACCTTCGAGGGCGTGGTGATCCTTGCCCGCTCCTATGTAGCGCTGGGCGATACGAAGGCGGCGCGCTCGGTGCTGTCGCCATTCTGGCGCACCGAAAAGCTCGAAGCCACGGACGAGGCGGCGGTCATCCGCGAGTTCGGCGCGCTGATCCCGGCCGCCGACCATCGCTTCCGCATGGAGCGCATGTTTTATGCCGATCGGGTCGCTTCGGCGCTGCGCGTCGCCGGTCTCGCCGGCGCCCAGCAATTGGCCGATGCCTGGGCGGCAGTCACCAAAGGCGACAAGAACGCGGCCAAGCTGCTGAAGGCGGTGCCGGCAGCGCAGCGGGCGGCCGGCTATCTGTTTGCCGAAGCCGAATATCTGCGCAAGCAACAGAAATTTTCCGATGCCGCCGCGCTGGTGCTGAAGGCGCCGGGCGACCGCGACGCTCTGGTCGATCCGGACGCCTGGTGGGTCGAACGCCGGGTGCTGTCGCGCGAGCTGGTCGACCAGGGCGACATGAAGACCGCCTACAGAATAGTCGCCGCGCATGCCGCCGAAAGTCCCGCCAATGCTGCCGAGGCGGAATTCCATGCAGGCTGGTACGCGCTGCGCGGCCTCAACGACCCGAGCACCGCCGCCAAGCATTTTGCGCAAATCGCGGAGCTCGCCCAAGGGCCGATGTCGCTGTCGCGCGCCTATTACTGGCTCGGCCGTGCCGCCGAACTCGGCGGTCCCGGCAGTGCCAAGGATTATTTCAGCCGCGCCGCCAGCTACGGCACGACCTTTTACGGCCAGCTCGCCGGCGAGCGCGTCGGCCGGCAGACCCTCAACATCGTCTACCCCCAGCCAAGTGCCGCCGACCGCCGGAATTTTGCCACCCGCGAGGCGGTCAGCGCCATCGAGCGGCTGCAGCAGGCAGGCTATGACCGCTATGCCGAAACCCTCTACCGCGACCTTGCCGGGCAGTTGAGCAGCCCCGGCGAACTGGCGCTGCTTGCGATGCTGGCGGAAAGACAAGGCAACCATTTCATGGCGCTGAAGGTCGGCAAGATCGCCGGCGCACGTGGCATCGACGTCGGCGCGCTGTCGCATCCGCTCGGCGTCATTCCCGACACCGCCAACATTTCCGGCTCGGGCAAGGCGCTGGCCTATGCGATTGCCCGCCAGGAAAGCGAGTTCAACATCGGCGCCGTCTCCAGCGCCGGCGCACGCGGACTGCTGCAGCTGATGCCAGGCACGGCCAAGCAATTGGCGAAGAAGGCCGGCATGACTTTCTCGCAGGCCCGGCTGACCACTGATGCCGGCTACAATGCAACGCTGGGCGCCGCCTTTCTCGGCGAGCAGCTCGGCCGCTTCGACGGCTCCTACGTGCTGACCTTCGCCGGCTATAATGCCGGCCCCGCCCGCGCCGCCCAGTGGGTGACGAAATACGGCGACCCGCGCGGCAAGGACGTCGATGCAGTCGTCGACTGGATCGAGCGGATTCCCTATACGGAAACAAGAAGTTACGTTCAGCGCGTGATGGAGAATTACGAGGTCTACAAGATGCGTATCTCCGGCAAGTACGATATTGTCGGAGATCTGGTGAACGGCCGGGGTTAGCCTTTCCTTCTCTCCTTGTGGGAGAAGGTGGCCGAGCGAAGCTCGGTCGGATGAGGGGTGCTCCAGCTTGGTTCCGACAACGCTCCGTCCAACACCCCCAACCGTCTCGGCGCTAACGCGCCGATCCACCTTCTCCCACAAGGAGAGAAGGAAGAGCCCCCAATTTGACCGCCCCTGCCCTCGCCTGTAGCAGTCGCAACGATCTGACAGCAGCACGGAATCGAGTGTACATGCCAAACGACGAAGGCTTCTCCGATTTCTTCTACGCCGCGCCGGACGGGCTGTCCCTGCACGCCCGCATCTACGGCGAAGCGAATTCCGGCCACTGGCCAGTCGTTTGCCTGCCCGGCCTGACCCGCAATTGCCGTGACTTTCACGAATTGGCGCTTTATCTGTCGACGCAGGCGAAGCGCAGGGTTGTCGCCTTCGATTATCGCGGGCGCGGGCAGTCCGCCTACGATGCCGATATCGCCCATTACAATAACGGCAGCGAGGCGGGCGATATCCTTGCCGGGCTGGCGGCGCTGAACATCGAGAAGGCAGCCTTCATTGGGACGTCGCGCGGCGGACTGATCATCCATGTGCTCGGGGCGATGCGGCCGGCCGTGCTGAAGGCCATCGTCTTCAACGACATCGGCCCGGTGATCGAGGCGCAAGGTCTCGCCCATATCCGCTCCTATCTCGACCTCGCGCCCAGGCCGAAGACGTACGCAGAGGTGGTCCGCGGCCTGCGCAGCACCCATGGCGCGGATTTTGCGGCGCTGACCGATGCGGATTGGGAGCGGATGGCATCAGCCCTCTACCGCGAGACCGAGGAGGGATTTCTGCCCGATTTCGATCCGAAACTGGTCGAGACGCTGGCGGGGCTCGATCCCAGCCGGCCGCTGCCCGATCTTTGGCCACAGTTCGACGCGCTGGCGGCCATCCCGATGCTCGTCATACGCGGCGCCAATTCGAAGCTGCTGTCCGCCGAAACGCTCGAGCAGATGCGGACGCGCCATACCGATATCGAGACGATCACCGCCGACGGCCAGGGCCATGCACCGTTTTTGGAGTCCGGGATCCTGCCGGGCAGGATCGCTGGTTTTTTCGATCGGGCGGAGCGGCGGGGTGGCAGGAAGTAAAGCTCGACCGAGCGAAGTAATTCACGCGCAGGTTTTGCGTCGGTCAAAGCATTCCGACGGCCGCTGACAGTTCCGTTGGAATTAGCGGTGAAATACTTTTTATCGATGTCGGCGCTGCCCCTCATCCGCCTGCCGGCACCTTCTCCCCGTATAGCGACGGGGAGAAGGGAGGTGTCTGCAACGCTGGGGATTAGCGACTCTTTCGCAAGGACGCCTTTCTCCCCGTCGCTATACGGGGAGAAATGCCCGGCAGGGCAATGAGGGGCAGCGCAACCCTGAGCGGGCTGATGTCTCACGTCAGATCCGTCAGGACTTGGCGTTTCTCTTTGCGGGCTTTGGGGCCTTGCTTCCGGCCGGCTCGCTTTTTGGCTCTCGCCTCGCCGGAGGTGGAGAAGACAAAGCGCTTGCACCGCCTCTGTCCGCGCCACTGCACCGCGGCGTTTCCAGCACGGTGACGCAGCCATCGAGATCGTTGGTGGCCAGATGGGCGTAGCGCATGGTCATCGACAGCGTCTGGTGACCGAGCCACATCTGCACACGCCTGATGTCGATGCCGCCCTGGACGAGACGCGAGGCGCAAGTATGGCGCAATATATGCGGCACGACCTGATCGTCGGCGCCAAGCCCGACTTCGGCCTTGGCATCGTTCCAGATGGCGCGAAACTGCGCCTGGCTGAGCTTGGTGAACGGGCCTTTGGGCCGGCGGCCCTCGGTGGCCGGCAGCTTGATCACCTCTTTTACCCGCTCGGTCATCGGAATGGTGCGGCTGCGGCCGGATTTGGTGATCCAGAAACTGACGCGGTGCTCCTGGATATCGTTCCAGATCAAACCCAGCGCTTCGCCGAGGCGGCAACCGGTGTCGACGAGAAAGACGGAAAGCCGATAAGCGTCCTCGCTGCGGCTCTTGATGGCAGCGAACAGCCGGGCCTCCTCGTCCCTTTCGAGGAAACGAATCCGTCCCGCCCGCTCCTTCTGGCGGCGGAACTCGGGCAGGCTGTGGATATCTCCCATCTTGTGAGCCTTGCGCAGCAGTTTGCTGAGGGCAGCCATCTTCCGATTGATGGTTGCGTTGCTGTTGCCGCGCTGGCGCAAGGTGCCGATAAGATTGTCGAGGGTGCTTTGGTCAAAGGCGCTGAAACGCTCCCCAAGGAGGATCTCGTCTATTTCGCCGATGAAGGAGCTGACATTGTATTTATGCCGCCCGTCATCCCAAAGTATGTCCCGGTATGCTGAAAAAAGTTCTCCGATCCTGTGCGACTTTACTTCTCGTATCTTGTTGTAACTGTATTTTATTTTTGCAGTTTGAGAAGAAAACATCGAAAAATGATCAGAGGTTCCTCCCTCTTGAATCGCATCGTTCGTCATTATTCGCCACACCCCCGAGTGGATAGGCCTAGACCTACCTGCTTGGCGGTGCCCTTTCAAGAGTTTTAAGCGTTGTGGCCGATTTCATCCACCAGTGGCGGATCCCAACGACATCGTTCCACAACCCTGTTCAGCTACCGAACCCCCTTTTCCTTCTGTTTGCGACCAGTCGCGAAAACAAAAACAGCCCGGGCGTTAAGGCGCCCGGGCTGGATTTCACTTGCCTTAAGTCCAGCCCTTAGAACGAGCGCTGGAAGCGGAGGAAGCCGCCAACGGCGTTTTTCTTGTCGCCCGGGATGCCGGTCCAGTTGTATTCATAACCGGGCAGCGAGTCGCTATCGATGTGGTGGCTGTTATGAGCCCAGTCCACTTCGGCCGTGATCGTCATGCCGGGAACGATATCGTAGGCGATATTGGCCGCGACGCCAGCTTCCTTGGCTTCGTCATACGACGCCTGCAGGTTGAACGAGGTCTTCTCGTTGATGGTGTAGGTGCCACCACCCCAGACTGCCCAGTTACCGCCCCACTGCTTGTAGAAGTTGCGCGGGAGATTGTCGTCAGAGCCGTAGCCGGCCATCAGGAACAGCGACAGGTTCTGCATCGGCGTCACGTCGAGGCGAACCTTGCCGGCCCATTCTTCCAGGCTGCTGTCATAGGCAACAACACCGCTGATGGAACCCCAGCCCTGCGTGTACTTCACGCCGCCAACGAGATACGGAACATAGCTGTCGACCGAGTCGTGACCGAGAGTGATGGCAGTATTGGCGCTGTTAAGGATAAAGCCTTCACCGGTTTCCAACGACGCCACGGCCGAGAAGCCGTTGCCGGCATCGAAGTAGTACTGGACGACATTGGTGTCGAAGCCGCCGTAGGGAACGATCGTATCCTGGATGACGTTGCCGGCGTAGCCGGTGAACGTGTTGAAGGCTGTTTCGTCCTTACCGACGCGAAGACCACCGAGCTGGATCCAGGCGAAATTCAGCGAAACGCCTCTGCTACCAAACCTGGAAAAGTGCTCGTCGAACCCAGGCACGTCTTGATAACCGGTTCCCCAGTTGAAGCGGGTCTCGGTGTAGGTCTTCAAGGTGCCCATCTCGGTTTCCTGGCCGGTGTAGGTCCTCAACGTGAAGCGAGCCTGCTTGTAATAGCCGTCGTTGACGTTGTCTTCACCATCCAAGGCATCCGACAGGTCCTGGTACCTGGCGCCGTCGAACGAGCCAGCCTGGCCCACGGAGATGTCATAGCGGACATAGCCGCCGATGCGCAGGCAGATTTCGGTGCCGGGGATGTAGTAGTAGCCAGCGCCGTAGACGTCGCAGATCTTGACGTATTCAGCGGGTTCCGGCTCGGCGACGACGACGGCGTCGGCGGCGCGCGCACCGGAAACTGCGATCAGTGCCGCAGCGGAGCCGAGAAGAAGGCTCTTGATGTTCATTTTCTGACCTCCAGTCAAAAGTTAAAAAACGGGTCTGGGTATTCTTTGCTGAAGGACAGCGTTCCCTGCCCCATCCCCACTACCGAAAAAGATGCGCACCGCGCCGCTCCTTCAAACCCGACATTACCCATGAGACGGCGGCGTTCAACCACGATCGTACCGGCAAAAGGTTTGTGTTGGCGCTATACCCCAGCGTTGTTGCACAAATGACACGATTTGGCCTCACTCCGAAAGCTCCCGTTAACCAACAGCCCTTCGCAAGCCGTTGCAAACGGCGGATTCCGGCGATGGTCGGCCCGAAATGTGACCATGGCCCGAGTCGCGAACCGGGGAATTGCCGCAGAATCGCCATATCGCCGCGCGGCGCTTTGGCGAAGGGTCGATTTTTCAAGGATAATAGCGTCAGCTTGTTGATTGTGCCGGCGCTTTTCTTTATCCACCGGCGCAACGGAGAGGTGGCCGAGTGGTCGAAGGCGCTCCCCTGCTAAGGGAGTAGAGGTCAAAAGCTTCTCGTGGGTTCGAATCCCATCCTCTCCGCCACCCTACGCCCTGCGGGCTTTGGGTGGCAGGCCACCCGAAACCGCATTTTGGGCGTAGGGTGTCGCCCGAAGCTACGAAGTAGCGTAGGGGGACCATGTGGTACGTCTAATTTCTGCAACTCCGTAACGGCGATGTCGGATCGACCAACGATCTTCGACGCCGTTTTGATTCGCACCGATCAGGCTATGTGACTTCGACTAAGGCTTATCTGCCTGTAATCTTGAAGGCCTACATCGGGGTTGAAACCGAGGCCAACGCGCGGCAACTCGAGCGATATTTCAAGACCGGTTCGGGCCAAGGCCTTTGCGAGTAAACGTTTTTGGCCGACAGGGCCTCACTGACGGCCTTAGGACTATCTATTTGAAATATAAATAAAAACGGACCCAACGAGCTGCTTTTCGCCGGCCACCGTCCCGATTCTGACTGGAGGTCAGAAAATGAACATCAAGAGCCTTCTTCTCGGCTCCGCTGCGGCACTGATCGCAGTTTCCGGTGCGCGCGCCGCCGACGCCGTCGTTGTCGCCGAGCCGGAACCCGCTGAATACGTCAAGATTTGCGACGTCTACGGCGCTGGCTACTTCTACATCCCCGGCACCGAAACCTGCCTGCGCATCGGCGGTTATGTCCGCTATGACATCGGCATCGGTGACGTCGGCTCATTCGACGGTGCAAAGACCACCGATCAGCAGGACGGCGACTCGCAGGATACCTACTACAAGCACGCCCGCTTCACGCTGAAGACCTGGACCGGCCAGGAAACCGAGCTCGGCACCCTGAAGACCTACACCGAGACCCGCTTCAACTGGGGTAACCACAACGATTACCTTGATGACAACTTTAACGGCGGTACGAGCGTTTCGCTGAACTTTGCCTGGGTCCAGCTTGGTGGTCTGCGCGTCGGCAAGGACGAATCGGCCTTTGATACCTTCATCGGCTACGCCGGCAACGTCATTCAGGATACGCTGGTCCCCTACGGCGGCTTCGACACCAACGTCGTCCAGTATTACTTCGATGCCGGAAACGGCTTCTCGGCCGTGGCATCGTTGGAAACCGGTTCGGGCAGTGCCGCTGCGGATCCTGGCATTTTCCAAGACAGCAACAGCGGCAATGATTCCATCGACAGCTATGTCCCGTATGTCGTCGGCGGTATCAAATACACGCAGGGCTGGGGCTCGATCACCGGTGTCGCCGCCTATGACAGCACCTGGGAGGAGTGGGCCGGCAAGGTTCGCGTCGACGTTACGCCGATACAGAACCTGACACTGTTCCTCATGGCCGGTTACGGTTCGGACGACAACATCGACCGCAACTTCTACAAGCAATGGGGCGGCAACTGGGCAGTCTGGGGTGGTGGCACTTACACCATAAACGAGAAGACCTCGTTCAACCTCCAGGCGTCGGCTGACGATGACAAAAACTACGGCGTCGCCGCGAACATTGCCTACGATATCGTTCCCGGTCTCACGATCACTGCCGAAGTCGATTGGGCCCGCGACGGCCAGTTTGACAAAGCCTACGATCGCAACTGGACCAATGCCGACGACAAGGACAGCGTCGGCGGCATGCTCCGCTTCCAGCGCTCATTCTAACAGTCCGAGCTAGATTGAGATTGAACCCGGCGGGCAACCGCCGGGTTTTTCGTATCGGCGCGACGCAGCTGTCAACTCTCGATGCATAATGCAGGCTGCTGCTGAGCAGCCGATCGCAGGGCTGGTCGAATGCAATGCTCGCTCCGCACGCTTGTTCGTGCAAAAGAAAAACTTGGGCCGATCTGAAGAGCTGGCCTACCGGATCAATGTATCTCGACAGCAAGTCACGATCGACCTCGGCCGATCGGGCGCATCCTACTTGTTCAAATTTCAGCCAGATCGCCCAAGGCGTCAATCAGCGGCTGAATTGCGCTCTCATACTTTTTCCAGCGTTTGACGGATGAACTATAGATCGGCTGCCGGACCTGCCAGCGGCTGGGGGTATTGACCGATCCGCTCCTCTCGAAAAAGCGCAGGCAGGAATCGTCCCAAAGCAAGCCGAGATGATCGATGAGACGGCGCGATTGCGTCTCCTGATCCGCAACCAGCGTCTCATAGCGGCTTTCGAAAATACGTCCGGGAAAGACCTTGTCCCAGTGCCGCATCAAGCGATCATATTCGCGGTAGTACAACCCGAGTGTCTCAAGGTCGGCGTTGTAGCCGTGGTCCTTGGTGAAATGCAAGACGAAGCAGGAGACGCAATTGTCGATGGCATCGCGCCGGCAATGAATGATGCGTGCGTTGGGAAAGAGAATTCCAATGACGCCGATAAACTCGAAGTTGTGCGGCATCTTGTCGACGATGCGGGGCGCGGCAGGCGCGTGCTGGCGCAGATAAGACAGGTATTCTTCGGCCAGCGCCCTCGACTGATCCCTCGTCATCGACATAATCGAATTGCGCAGGTCTTCATCCGACAGTGTTCTAAAGCCCATCGAGTTCGCGATTCGCCGCAGCTTCGTAAGCTCCCCGGCGCCATGGACATCCGGATGGCTCGCGCAGATCTGCTCCGTCAGCGTCGTCCCCGACCGGGGCATGCCCAGCACAAACACAGGCACTTCAGACGGACTGCCGTGGCCAGCCTTGGCTTCCAATAGTGATGGGCTGAATATCTCGATCATGGAATCGACGCTTCGGCGGTAGTACTCCAGGTCGAAATCGTGACCAGCGGCCTTTTTCGCCCTCTTGAAGTGGTCTATCGCCTCTTCATAGCGCTGAAGATCGTTCAGCACTTTGCCTGCCGCGTGGTGGAGCTGCGATGCAGCAACGGGTTCGAGCCTGGGATTGGAGAGTTCGCGCAGGATAGAGTCGAGCTCGGCAGGTTTTTCGGTGAACTTTTGCGTGTCGACCAGGTAATTGTAGGCTGCCCCAACATCGACGCGACGTTCTATTGCCTGATCGAGATAGGCTCTGGCTTCGTCCATGCGGCCGAGGCTGGTGAGCGCACCAGCCAGACCAATCCGGACCATGGGATGGTCGCCGTTGATCTTTAGCGCCTTCTCGTAAAGGGGCAAAGCCATCTCGGCCTTGTCGAAGTTGACGTAGGCACGCGCCAGTCCGCAAAGCGCTTCCACCAGATCGGGTTTCAATTCGCAGGCGCGCTGCAGGTGCCTGATCGCAAGCAAGCTGTCGCCAAGCTTCAGACCGGCCTCTCCCAGGCTAAGGTGGAAATATGGATTCTGAGGCGTCTGGCTTACTGCCCGCGCAAAATATTTGAGAGCCAACTCGTCGTCGATACCGAGCCCCAACGTGCCGAGGATGTAGAGCGAAAGCGGGTGGTTGGGCGTGCGGGCGAGAACGCGATGGCATAATTCCTCCG
Organism: Mesorhizobium sp. M1307; assembly: GCF_040318155.1. Taxonomy (NCBI): domain Bacteria; kingdom Pseudomonadati; phylum Pseudomonadota; class Alphaproteobacteria; order Hyphomicrobiales; family Phyllobacteriaceae; genus Mesorhizobium; species Mesorhizobium sp. M1307. Next base: position 102,138 of record NZ_JAMYLR010000012.1, read on the forward strand.
CCTCCGGGAGCCGCTTGGCTTGCTGAAGTTCGAGCGCCTGTCGCAGCAGCATGTCGTCAGCTTGCGCGCGCGAGGGCGATTTCACTTTCGACGGCTGCACTTTCGGCGCCGAGCGGGACTTTATGTGTTTGGACCAAGCGGGCGGCAGTCGGTTGCTCATCATGTCTCGCTAGCAAAATGGTCCGGGAGAATCCAGCCTGGCCTGAAGGGCTGGCCTATCCTGTCGGGCGCCCTCCTTGTTCAAAGTTCGGCTAGGTCGCCCAAGGCGTCGATCAGCGGCTGGATCTTGCCCTCATAGTTTTTCCAGCGCTTGACAGATGACCTGTAGATCGGCTGCCGGACTTGCCAGCGACTGGCCGTGTTGACCGATCCCTCCTTGTCGAAGAAGCGCAGGCAGGCATCGTCCCAGGGCAATCCAAGATAATCGATAAGACGGCGCGATTGTGCCTCCTGATCCGCAACCAGCGTCTCGTAGCGATTTTCGAAGATGCGTCCTGGAAAAACCTTGTCCCAATGCCGCATCAGGCGATCGTATTCACGGTAGTACAGCCCGAGCGTCTGCAGGTCGGCGATGTAGCTGTGTCCCTTGGAGAAATTCAGGAAAAAACATGAGAGGCAATTGTCGATGGCGTCGCGGCGACAGTGAATAATCCGCGCGTTGGGAAAGAGAAGGCCTATGAGACCGATCAGTTCGAAATTCTGGGGCATTTTGTCGACGACGCGAAGTGCGGTCGGCGCACGCTCACGAAGGTAGGACAGGTGCTCCTCGGCCAGGATTTTGGACAGGTCAGGGGTGATCGGCACTATCGATTGGCCCAAAGCCCGTGCCGAAAGCCTGGTGAGGCCGGTAGCATTTGCGGCTCGCCTTAGCTTGCTCAGTTCTCCTGCGCCGTGAACATCCGGGTGGCTCGCGCAAATCTGCTCGGTCAGGGTGGTCCCCGACCGGGGCATTCCCAACACAAACACGGGCACTTCCGATGGGCTTCCATGACCCGCCTTGGCAGCCACCATGTCCGGGTTGAAGAGTTCGATCGTAGAGTCGACCCAGCGGCGATAGGCTTCCAGGTCAAACTTATAGCCTGCGGCCCGCTTGCCTTTCTTGAAATGATCTATCGCGTCTTTGTAGCGCCCAAGGTCGTTCAGCACCTTGCCGGCTGCGTGATGAAGTCTCATCGCACTTTCGGGGTCAAGTTTTGGGTAGCCCAGTTCGCGCAGAATGGACTTAAGTTCGGCCGGCTCTTCGGTGAATTTGCGCGCATGCACAAGCTCGTTATAGGCAGCGGGCATCGCGATGCGACGTTCGATCGCTTCTTTCAGATAGACTTCGGCTTCGTCCACGCGACCGAGACCGGTGAGTGCGCTGGCCAGTCCTGTCCGAACGCGAGGATGATCACGGTTGATCTTGAGCGCTTTCTCGTAAACCGGGACAGCCATGTCAGCCTTGTCGAATTCGACGTAAGCGCGTCCCAATGCGCAAAGCGCCTCCAGCAAATCGGGCTTCAACTTCAATGCTTGCTGAATATGCCTGATTGCGGGCGAATATTCGCTGACTTTTAGATAAACTTCACCCAGACTAAGGTGATAAAAGGGGTTTTGAGGCTCCTCGCCGACGGCTCGGGCCAAATATCGCAGCGCCATTTCATCGTCGAGCCCGACGAATAGCGTGCCCATGATGTACGAAGCCAAGGGATGGTTGGGCGTGCGCTCCAGCACGCGACGGCACAGTTCCTCAGCCTCGGCCAACCGCTTGGCCTGCTGCAAGCCATACGCCTGTCGCAGCAGCGCATCGTCGGCCTGCGCGCGCGACGGCGGTTTCGCTTTCGGCGGTTGCACGTTCGGCGCCGGGCGGGACTTTATGTGCTTGGACCAAGCGGGCGGCAGTCGGTTGCTCATGATGTCTCGCTAGCAAAATGATCCGGGAGAATCCAGCCTGACGTTCCCGCCTGCCGCGGAACTTGCGCAGGCCAAGCCGGCAGGCTAGCAAGAAGGCCCCTTTTCGAATGAGCCTTTGCCATGCGCCCTCCCCTTACGCCGCTCATCGCCGCGCTTCCCTCCACGGTGCCGTTTGTCGGCCCTGAGGCGCAGGAGCGCGACCGCGGCCGCGCCTTTCGCGCCCGTATCGGCGCCAACGAGAGCAGCTTTGGCCCTTCGCCGCGCGTCGTTGCCCGTATGGCCGAGATTGCCGGCGACATGTGGATGTACTGCGACCCTGACAATCACGATTTGAAGGTAGCCGTAGCTAGGCATCTCGGTGTCGGCGCCGAAAACGTCGTCGTCGGCGAAGGGATAGACGGGCTGCTCAGCCTGGTTGCGCGCATGTATGTGGCGCCGGGCGATGCGGTGGTGACCTCGCTAGGCGCCTATCCGACCTTCAACTTTCATGTTGCCGGCGTCGGCGGCCGGCTGGTCGCAGTGCCCTACGAGAACGATCGGGAAAACCTCGACGGCCTGCTGGCGGCAGTGGCCAGGGAAAAGGCGCCACTGGTGTACCTGTCCAATCCGGACAATCCGATGGGCAGCTGGTGGGAAGCCGCCGAGCTCAGCCGCTTCATCGAAGCCTTGCCGGAGACCACAATGCTGGTGCTCGACGAAGCCTATGGCGAATTAGGGCCAGCCTCAGCGCTGCCGCCGATCGATGTCGCGCGGCCGAACGTCATCCGCATGCGCACCTTCTCCAAGGCCTATGGGCTGGCCGGCGTACGCTGCGGCTATGCGGTGGCCGAGGCCCAGGTGATTCGGGACTTTGAGAAGATCCGCAACCACTATGGCGTCAGCCGCATGGCGCAGATCGCCGGTGTCGAGGCGCTTGCCGATCAGGCCTGGCTGGATAGCGTTGTGGCGCGGGTCGCCGCCGGCCGCGGGCGTATCGCCGCAATAGCCGAAGCGAACGGGCTGAAGCCGCTGGCTTCGGCGACCAATTTCGTCACCATCGACTGCGGCCGCGACGGCGCCTTCGCACTGAAAGTGCTGCAGGCGCTGTTGTCACGCGACGTCTTCATCCGCAAGCCGATGGTGCCGGTTCTCGACCGCTGCATCCGGGTCACTGTCGGCCTCGACCACGAGCTCGACATCTTTGCCGAGGAACTGCCTGGCGCACTGGCGGCAGCGCGGGGGAACTGAAGAGCGCAACGCCGGGATTCCAGTGCTGCCCGCTATTTCTCCCCGAGCAGGCGCATGACGCGCTTCAAGGTGTCCGATAATTCGGCAGCCGCGTCATCGGCGAGGCCGGCCGTCAGCCGGGCGAGGTCGCGATCCGCCGCAGCCTGAAGCCTGGCGAGCTCAGCACTTCCGCGAGCGGTCAGCGACAGGATACGTCTGCGCCGATCGGCTGGGTCAGAGCGTGTCTCGGTCAGGCCAGCGGCGGCGAACCTCCTCAGGACGCGTGTGACATAGGCCGGATCGAGCCGGAGTTCGGCAGCGATTTCGGAGGCCGCCGGCCGGAGATCGAGGTGGAACGCCCGTGCAAGAAACCCTGCCTCACCGCCGCTATTGGCGACAGCGCGGGATCGGCCGCCCAATTCGAACAGCAGCCGCGCCTCGCCCAGCGTATAGGCGCTGTGCGTGAAGGTCAGGTTGAGCAGCCCGATCAGGCGCGTGTAGAAGCGATTGAAGCCACGTATCTCCGCGACAAGGGCATTCCGATCGGCCGGCATGTCGACCTCCTTCTGACGGACCGCTCCGTCAGGGCCATGATCGCCTATTATTTGACTTAGTCAATCATTAATGGAGACGCCGCCTATCTCGCACGTGAAGCTGGCGGATAGCGACCGGAGAGAGACCTTCGATGCACGTTGCGCGGTTGAATTTGCACGGCGATGCGCCAGACTCGACTCAGAGGATGGAGAGCGCGATGACCGATCGTACGGTGCAGGTACGCATATACGGCAAGGTGCAAGGCGTCAGCTACCGGGTCTGGGCGCGGCGCGAGGCGTCGGCGCTTGGCCTTGCCGGGTGGGTGCGCAACGAAGTTGACGGCTCGGTGACAGCCTTGATCGCAGGGACCGGTGCGGCGGTCTCGACAATGATCGAACGGCTTTGGCAAGGGCCGCCGGGGGCAGCGGTTTCGAAGGTCGACGTCGAGGAGATCGAGGTTCGCGATATGTCCGCGGGTTTCAGGATTGTTGCCTAGCAAGGCATGATCCTGCTCATTCGCTTCCATCGCACAAATCTCCAGGGTGCAGATAGAGCAAACCTGAAGCCATTGCCCTGCCCGGACATGCCTCGGTCCTTGAATTAATTGAACGTTTGTTTTATTGTCCGCGAAAAGGCGGCTTGTCATGGCGCGTACGACCGGTTCCGACGGAGAGAAGACCGAAGCTGCGGTCCGCGAGGCGGCGGTCAGCCTGATTGCGCGTCTCGGCTACGAGGCGATGTCGATGCGCCAGCTGGCGGCCGAGGTCGGCGTCCAGGCAGCGGCGCTGTACCGCTATTTCCCGACCAAGCAGGACCTTCTGTTCATGCTGATGCGTGAGCATATGGAAGGCTTGATCGAGGCGTGGCGCGCAACACGCCCTGTCGGCGCCGATCCGGCAGCGCGGCTTGCCGCTTATGTCGAAAACCACATCGCTTTCCATATCGAACGCCGCCACTCCACCCATGTCTCGAACATGGAGCTGCGCAGCCTGTCGCATGAAAAACTCACGCAGATCCTGCGCATGCGCACGGCCTACGAGAAGGAGCTGCGCGCCATCCTGCGCGACGGCGTCGAAGCGGGGTTATTCAGCATCGAAGACACCGGGCTCACCGCCATGGCGCTGATCCAGATGATGACCGGCGTCATCGTCTGGTTCCGGCCGGGCGAACGGCTGTCGATCGCCGAAGTCACCGCTACATATCTAGCAATGACAATGCGCCTTGTTGGAGCAAAGAGCGATGGCGCGAGGACGAGCCACGGCGCCGTGCGTCCATTCGAGCGCGCAACGGACGCTGCAGCACTTTGATTTCGCGCATGATCCCGATTTTCGCGGTCGTGCGCCGGGAGGAACGGCATGTACACGCATACGCTCAACTTCGGGCTTGACGAAGACATCGAGGCGCTGCGCGACCTGGTGCGGCGCTTCGCCCAGGAAAAGATCGCACCGATCGCCGCCGAGATTGATCGCTCGAACGAATTCCCGGCACACCTGTGGGCGGAGCTCGGCGGGCTCGGCCTGCTCGGCATCACCGCCGATCCCGATTTCGGCGGCAGCGGCATGGGCTACCTCGCCCATGTCGTGGCGATGGAGGAGATTTCGCGCGCCTCGGCCTCGGTCGGCCTCTCCTACGGCGCCCATTCCAACCTCTGCGTCAACCAGATCAACCGCTGGGCGACGCAGGCGCAGAAGGAAAAGTATCTGCCTTCGCTCTGCAGCGGCGAAAAAGTCGGCGCACTGGCGATGTCGGAATCGGGTGCCGGCTCTGATGTGGTGTCGCTGCGCCTGCGCGCCGAAAAGCGCAACGATCGCTATGTGCTGAACGGCACCAAAATGTGGATCACCAACGGGCCGGATGCCGAGACGCTGGTCGTCTACGCCAAGACCGATCCGGAACTCAATTCGCGCGGCATCACCGCTTTCATCGTCGAAAAGGCTTTTGCCGGTTTTTCGGTGGCGCAAAAGCTCGACAAGCTTGGCATGCGCGGCTCGAACACCGGCGAGCTGGTGTTCGAGGATGTCGAAGTGCCGTTCGATAATGTGCTGCACGAGGAAGGGCGCGGCGTCGAGGTGCTGATGTCGGGCCTCGACTACGAACGCGCCGTGCTGGCCGGCGGCCCGGTCGGGCTGATGGCAGCGTGCCTCGACGTGGCGATCCCTTACGTGCATGAACGCAGGCAGTTCGGTCAGCCGATCGGCGAATTCCAGCTGGTGCAAGGCAAGCTCGCCGACATGTATGCGACGATGAACGCGGCGCGCGCCTACGTCTATGCCGTGGCCGCCGCCTGCGATCGCGGTGAGACGGCCCGCAAGGACGCCGCCGGCTGCATCCTCTTCGCCGCCGAAAAGGCGACGCTGATGGCGCTCGACGCGATCCAGCTTTTGGGCGGCAACGGCTACATCAACGATTACCCGACCGGCCGGCTTTTGCGCGACGCCAAGCTTTATGAGATCGGTGCCGGCACCAGCGAAATCCGTCGCTGGCTGATCGGGCGGGAAATCATGGTGGAGGGCGCCTGATGGCGTCTTTTTGAGATTTTGCCAGAAGCCGCACGATGTGGCACACTTCGGAATATGTGCCACAACACGGGCGAGACGGACCATGGCTGGCAAAACGGGAAAGTCCGGATTTGACGAAGATCCGCAAGCACGGTTCGATGCCGGCGCTCGCCAACCACAGCTTCGTGCTCCGGCGAAACGCGAGCGTGTCAAGCTTGGCGAGGGCGGGCGCTTCGTCATTCCTGCCGCGATGCGCGAGGAGATGGGCGTGAAGCCTGGCGAGGACATGATCCTTCATGTCGAAAACGGCGAGCTGCGGGTAAGATCGTGGCTGCAGAATCTGCGACGCGTCCAGGCCGAATTGTCAGCGTTGAAACAGCCCGGTGAAAGCGTCGTCGACGAATTTCTGAAAGAGCGACGGGAAGAGCAGCGTCGAAGCGACAAGCGTCTCGACCGGCTTCACGCCGAAGGGACAACGGGAAAGCGGACGAAATGAAGCCCTACGTCATGGACAGTTCGGCGGCGCTCGCAATCCTGCTCAACGAGCAAGGCACTGACAATGCTTTGGGGTTCGCGCCGGACGCACAATGCAGTTCAGTCAATGCGGCCGAAATCATCGCCAAGCTGATCGACAAGGGACGCAGCATGGAACAGGCCGCGGACGACCTCGCCAGTCTCGGCATGCCGATCGCCGTTTTCGACGACGCGATGGGCATCGCCGCCGGGCAGCTTCGCCAATTGACGCGGCATCGCGGCTTGTCGCTGGGCGATCGGGCTTGCCTGGCGCTGGCAATTCGCGAGAATGCCATTGCCGTCACCGCTGATCGCGATTGGGGCGACCTCGATGTCGGCTGCAAGATCGAGCTGATCCGGTAGCGCCATGGCCCCCCTCACCTCTCAGATGTCGTCCGCCTCCGATGCCTTCCGCACCAATGCCGAGCGCATGCGGGCGCTGGTCGCCGATATTGCTGAAAAAGCCGCCGCCATCGAGCGCGGTGGCTCGGAAGAGGCGCGTGAGCGGCACGTCTCCCGCGGCAAGCTCCTGCCGCGGCAACGCCTAGCCCAATTGCTCGATACAGGCTCGCCCTTCCTCGAAATCGGCCAGTTCGCGGCATGGTCGATGTATGGCGAGGACATCCCTTCGGCCGGCCTCATCGCCGGCATCGGCCGCGTCGAAGGCACCGAAGTGATGGTCGTCGTCAATGACGCCACGGTGAAGGGCGGCACCTATTATCCACTGACGGTGAAGAAGCATCTGCGTGCACAGGAGATCGCATTGCAGAACAATCTGCCTTGCGTCTATCTGGTCGACAGCGGCGGCGCCAATCTGCCCAACCAGGACGAGGTGTTTCCCGACCGCGATCATTTCGGCCGCATCTTCTACAACCAGGCCAACATGTCGGCCGCCGGCATTCCGCAGATCGCCTGCGTCATGGGTTCGTGCACGGCCGGCGGCGCCTATGTGCCTGCGATGTCGGACGAGACAATCATGGTGCGCAACCAGGCGACCATCTTTCTCGGCGGGCCGCCGCTGGTGAAGGCGGCCACCGGCGAGGACGTCACCGCCGAGGACCTCGGTGGCGCCGACGTGCACACAAGGCTTTCCGGCGTTGCCGACCACTATGCGCTCGACGACGAGCATGCGCTGGCCATATGCCGGCGTATCGTCAAAAACCTGAATCGGAACAAGACTGTAAGCCTTGCCTTACAGAAATCGATTCCGCCGCTTCACGATCCACACGAACTCTACGGCATCGTGCCGACGGATCTGCGCCAGCCCTACGACGTGCGCGAGGTAATCGCCCGCACCGTCGACGGTTCCGAGTTCGATGAGTTCAAGCAGAATTATGGCACCACGCTGGTCACCGGTTTCGCCCATCTCAGCGGCATGCCGGTCGGCATCGTCGCCAACAATGGCGTGCTGTTTTCGGAAAGCGCGCTGAAGGGCGCGCACTTCATCGAGCTGTGCTGCCAGCGCAAGATCCCGCTGATTTTCCTGCAGAACATCACCGGCTTCATGGTCGGGCGAAAATACGAGGCCGGCGGCATCGCCAAGGACGGCGCCAAGCTGGTCATGGCGGTCGCAACGGCCAAGGTGCCGAAGGTGACCGTGATCATCGGCGGCTCGTTCGGTGCCGGCAATTACGGCATGTGCGGACGCGCCTATTCGCCACGCTTCCTGTGGATGTGGCCGAATGCCCGCATTTCGGTGATGGGCGGCGAGCAGGCGGCAACGGTGCTGGCCGTGGTCAAGCGCGAAGGCATCGAGCGCAAGGGTGGCGAGTGGAGCGCCGAAGAGGAAGCGAAATTCAAGAAGCCAATCCTGATGAAGTACGAGCATGAAGGCCACCCGCTCTATTCGTCGGCAAGGCTCTGGGACGACGGCATCATCGATCCGGCCAAGACCCGCGAGGTGCTGGCGCTCAGCCTTTCGGCCGCGCTCAACGCCGAGATCGAGGAGACAAAATTCGGCGTGTTCAGGATGTGAGATGAGCGAAATCGGCCAGAGGATTCATATTCAGACGGGCGACATCACGAAGCTGGCGGTCGATGCCATCGTCAACGCAGCCAATACCTCGCTTCTCGGCGGCGGTGGCGTGGACGGCGCCATTCACCGCGCGGCCGGCCGCGAGCTTCTGGCAGAATGCCGGACCTTGAATGGCTGCAAGGTCGGAGACGCAAAAATCACCAAGGGCTACAAGCTGCCCGCGCGCTACATCATCCATACGGTCGGGCCGGTCTGGCAAGGCGGCAGCAAAGGAGAAGCCGAACTGCTCGCCTCCTGCTATCGCCGGTCGCTCGAAATCGCCGCCGCAAAGGACTGCCGGACGGTGGCGTTTCCAGCGATCTCGACCGGCGTCTACCGCTACCCAAAGGATCAGGCGACGCAAATTGCTGTCGGTACCGTGAGTGCCTTCATCGGCCAGAACATCGTTCCGGAAACCGTCATTTTCTGCTGCTTCGACGAGCCAACGGCCGAATTGTATCAGCGGGTCGTTGCTGCACTCGGCAGGGTGTGACCCTGCGCGGGCGACAACCCACCACATCTCCAGACTATTTTTTGCTTCTCGATCTGGCCAGACGAAAGAATCACGGCTATTGATCATCGCAAATACCAATGGGGATTGGGCGAAGATGAGGCGGCGGGTTTTTCAGAGAACAACTGCGCATATACTTGCGGGATTGCTTATATTAGCGACGCCTGGCATCGGCGCAGCGGAGTCGCTGGCGGGAAGCAAGGGCGAGACCCGTTTCTATCCCTATTTGCCGCAGAGCCCGAAGGATCCGTGTACCAGGGCCTACAAGGCCTATGTAGCGGCCGGCGGCCATTCAGCCTATGCAACCACTCCGTATTCCCGGGTGCGTTTTCTGTACATCATCTGCGGCTCGCGCTTGAATGCACCGTCACAGCAAGCTGCCGAAGAATTGGCGTTGAAATCCTGTCAGGCCGCCCGCAACAGTTACAGAGTTACAACAGGCGGCGGCTGCGAAATCGCTGCCTCCAAGTAGGCGAATATATTTCAGTGTTTGGGGTTCAAATGGGTTTGGCAATGAAATCTTTATCAATCAAGCGAGCAACCATGTCGGTACTTGCACTGCTTGTGGCCTCTGCACCGAATGTCGGCGCCGCCGAATCGCTGGCGGGAAGCAAGGGCGACAGCCGCTTTCCGGTCTATTTTGCACCGGGTACAATCGGAGGCTGCGGCAAGAATTACAAGGACTATGTGGCGGCTGGCGGTCACTCGGCCTATGCGATGACGCCATTCAACTGGGCAACCGAATTCACTATTTGCGGTGCTTATCTGAATGCAACATCCCAGAAGGCTGCGGAGGCGCTGGCGTTGAAATCCTGCCAGTCCGCGCGCAGCAAGTACAAGGTCACGACTGCAGGGGCCTGCGCCATAGCTGCCTCCAAATAGACCGACACTCGTCGGCCTTCGACGTATTCAATGGGTGGGAAAAATGAAATCTATAAGCGTCAAACAAGCAGTCTTCTCGCTGATAGCCGGGTTGCTTCTAATCTCGAGCCCCAATGTCGGCGCGGCGGAATCGCTGGCTGGAAGCAAGGGCGACGTCCGCTTCTACCCGTATTTTCCGGCGACCGCGGATCGGCCATGCACCAAGGCATATAAGGCCTATGTGGCGGCCAGCGGCCATTCAGCTTATGCGACCACTCCGTATTCCCGGGTGCGTTCGTTGTACATCCTGTGCGGCTCGCGCTTGAATGCGCCCTCGCAAAAGGCTGCCGAGGATATGGCGATGAAATCCTGCCAGGTCACCCGCGACCGTTACAGGGTCACGACCGGGGGAGCTTGCGAAATCGCGGCCTCAAAGTAGGCAGGCCTCGCTTGCCTACCCTTTGACCGCCAGACTACAAAGCAGGGCATTGCCGCAGTTCGCGTGACGAGAATTCGCGCCGTTGGCGGCAGCTCTGCCTGTGGAGGCCCGATGTTCGCCAAGATCCTGATCGCCAACCGTGGCGAGATCGCCTGCCGGGTGATCCGCACGGCACGCAGGATGGGTGTGCGCAGCGTCGCCGTCTATTCCGACGCCGACGATCGCGCCTTGCATGTCGAAATGGCCGACGAAGCGGTGCATATCGGCGCCTCTCCCGCCAACGAAAGCTATCTGCGCGGCGACAAGATCATCGCGGCGGCCTTGGCCACAGGTGCCGAGGCCATCCATCCGGGCTACGGCTTTCTTTCGGAAAACCCCGAATTCGTCGACCAGGTCGCGGCGGCTGGGCTGATCTTCATTGGGCCGTCGGCGGCCTCGATCCGTGCCATGGGACTGAAGGACGCCGCCAAGCGGCTGATGGAAAAGGCCGGCGTGCCTGTCGTTCCGGGCTACCATGGCGAAGCGCAGGAGATCGTGTTGCTCGCCTCCAAGGCGCGCGAGATAGGCTACCCCGTCCTGATCAAGGCGCGCGCCGGCGGCGGCGGCAAGGGCATGCGGCGTGTCGAGCATCCCGATGATTTTTCTGAAGCACTGTCGGGCGCGCGGCGCGAGGCGAAAGCCGCGTTCGGTGATGACCGCGTCTTGGTTGAAAAATATGTCGACAAGCCGCGCCACATCGAAGTGCAGGTGTTTGGTGACAATTTCGGCAACGCCGTGCATCTTCACGAACGCGACTGCTCGGCGCAGCGCCGCCATCAGAAGGTGATCGAGGAAGCCCCTGCCCCCGGCATGACGCCGGCACTGCGCAAGGCGATGACGGAGGCGGCGGTGAAAGCCGCCAAGGCAATCCACTATTCCGGCGCCGGTACCATCGAGTTCATCGTCGATGCCTCGCAAGGTCTGAAGGCCGACCGTTTCTGGTTCATGGAAATGAACACCCGCCTGCAGGTCGAGCACCCCGTCACCGAAATGGTCACCGGCATCGACCTGGTCGAGTGGCAGTTGCGGGTAGCCTCCGGCGAAAAACTGCCGAAGACCCAGAGCGAGATCGCGCTCTCCGGCCACGCCTTCGAGGCGCGCATCTATGCCGAGGACGCGGCAAGAGGGTTTTTGCCGGCGACCGGCACCTTGCACCATCTGAAATTTCCGCAGCCGGCACCGGAGGGTGCGACCATGCGCGTCGAAACCGGTGTGCGCGCCGGCGATGCGATTTCGCCGTTTTACGACCCGATGATCGCCAAGCTGATCGTTCATGGCAAGGACAGACGGGCGGCGCTCATCGCACTTGGCACAGCACTGTCGCAGACCGAAATCGCCGGCTCGACGGTCAACACTGGCTTTCTTGCCGCGCTGGTCGCTGATGCGGATTTTGCGGCGGGCGATGTCGATACCGGCCTGATCGCCAGGCATCTGCAGGCGTTGACGGCGGTTCCGCCGCCGAGCGGTGAGACGATTGCCGCCGCGGCACTTGCCGCGTCCGGTGCGCGCGACTTGCCGTCCTCGGACGATCCCTGGTTGTCGCTGGCCGGCTATGCGCATTTCCACGCTGTAGTGCGGCGCATTCTGCTGAAGTTTGGCGAGCAGGAGATCGGCGCGCGCGTGTCGGTGCGGCCGGACGGACGGTTCGAGGTGGCGCTGGATGCGCCCTATGACAGCGTCAATTCGCATGATCTTCGCGCCGCGCCTCGCCTCGCCCGCTGGCCGGGCCACGTCACGGTCTTCGATGGTGCAATCGGCTACGGTTTTGCCGTGCCGGATCCGCTGGCGCGAGCCGACGAAGCCGCCGCCGCTTCCGGCAGCCTGCGCGCGCCAATGCCCGGCCTGGTCAAATTGGTGCGTGCAGCCAGAGGCGAGTCCGTGATCAAGGGCCAGCCGCTGCTGATCCTGGAGGCGATGAAGATGGAGCACACCATTGCCGCGCCCCATGACGGGGTTATCGCCGAGATTGCTGCCGAAGGCGCGCAGGTAACCGACGGCACCGTGCTGGTTCGCTTTGCCGAGGAACCTCAGTTGACTGCTGTTTCCCTATCCACGAAGTGATCTCGAACGCGGCACAAAGGCGTCGCCAAAAACAACATGGCCGGGTTTGACCCCGGCCATGTTCAATTACAGCGGCGCGTCTTGCGGCGCCGCGGCCATCACGGCTGGATCGGCGCGTATTTGCCGTCGTGCCACTGGTTGATGTCGTAGCTGGCGTTCTTGAGATCGCCCTTCTCGTCGAAGGTGACTGACCCGACAACCGTGCTGATCGGCTGGCCGTTCTTCAACGCTTCGGCGACTTTTGCCGGATCGTCGCTGCCGGCGCGTTTGATGCCTTCGGCGAAGGCCTGGATCACCGCATAGGAAAACAGCGTGAAGCCCTCCGGCACGAAGCCGCCGGCCTTGATCTTGGCGATGGCTTCCTTGGCTTCGGGCTTCGCCTGCGGATCCGACGGGAAGACGAACATGGTGCCTTCGCCGGCCGGACCGGCAACCTGCCAGAATTCCGGCGAAGCGATCGAGTCCGGCATGATCAACTGGAACTTGAGGTTCTGCTCCGCCGACTGACGCAGGATCAGGCCGGCTTCGGGGTGATAGCCGCCGAAATAGACGACGTCGGCTTTCAGCTCCTTGAGCTTGGTAACAAGAGCGGAATAGTCCTTCTCGCCGGCGTTGATGCCCTCGTAGAGGATCTCTTTGAGACCGTTCTGATTCATCGTTGCCTTCACGGCATCGGCCACGCCCTGCCCATAGGCGCTCTTGTCGTGCATGATGACGACGTTCTTGCCGGCATATTTCTTGGCGATCCATGGACCAATGAAAGCGCCCTGCGCATCGTCGCGCGTATAGAGGCGCATGATCGTCGGCCAGCCGGCCTTCGCCGCTGCGTCGGTTAGTACCGGGTTCGAGGAAGCCGGACTCATCATCAGCGCACCGGCTTCGGCGTAGACGGCGGAGGCCGGGATGCTGGAGCCTGAGCAGGCGTGGCCATCGATGAACTTGACACCGTTGGCGATGATGCGGTTGGCGACCGAAACCGCCTGCTTCGGATCGCACTGGTCATCCTCGATGTCGAGCTTGACCTGGCGGCCGTCGACGCCGCCCGCCGCGTTGATCGCGTCGGCGGCGGCTTGCGCGCCCTGCTTGAACTGATCGCCGATGGTGGCAAGCTGACCGGTCATCGGTCCGACCACCGAAAAGGTGATGTCGTCGGCGAAGGCGACCGGCGCGGTCATCATCAGGCCAAATATGGCGGCGCTCAAAATACTGAATTTCTTCATGGTGACACAACTCCTCCATTCTCGCGCGACCATCCCGGCCGCGCCTCTTCCAGAGTGGCGGGAGAATTTCATCCTTCACCGGGGCTGTCTAGACGCATCGTCGGCACTCGATTGGGCCTGCAACACGCAGTCCCAAAGACAAGCCGCGCCAGCCTTGTTCCGGCCGGTCGCGGCTTTTGCCATGAGCTTCCCAACGCATCGGCGCCAGGACCCGCTCGCCTTCCCTGTCTATTGCACAGCTTGCCGCCGTGTTCTTGATCTTGTTGGCTCAGCCGTCTTGCGCGGCCTTGATTTTTCGAGCCCGGCCCTCTGCGCGGCCTTGACCCGAAGCGTCCCTGTTGTGAGGTCAGTACCCTTGTGAAGTCGATGCCCGCGAATTCAGTGCATCGTCATCCATTCGCGAGCTTCGCGCAGCGCCTTGGCGATCTCGACCTTCGACATGGCGGCAGACAATTCGGAGCGCAGTTCCGCGGCGCGGGCCGAACCCTTGATCGCGGCGATGTTGAACCATTTGTGGGCGGCGACAACATCGGTCTCGCAATCGCGACCAGTCGCATACATCATGCCCAACTCGAAAAGAATATCGGCCTGGGCAGTTGCCCCCATGGCGCCGAAGCCGGCTTCAAGCATTTCAAAACGTGCCATTTCAAATCCCCTGTTCTGGCTCCCGAGAGCTGTCTCCGTCTGTCCCTCCGTGTCCTTGATTACCGTCGGGGGCGGCCGCTCTTTCGATGCTTTCGAGAATGCCCCGGAGGCTTGAATCCGTCGTTAAATGGCGTGCTTAATTTGAGGAAAACAAAGCTAAAACAAGAGGTAAACGTGAAAATTCGTTAAGGATACAAAGCCAGCGATCGCGCCGGTTTGCACAAGATTTGAAGAAAACTTGCGAGGCGCGGATCAAGACTCCGCTAACCACAGAAGACAAAGACGTGTGCGGCCCGTTTCATTTTTCGCCGGCGCGGCCGTTCGGGAGCGGGCAAAAACCCGCAACCCTTCCGTCGCGGCACCGCTTTTGTTTTTCCGGGAGCTGGACTAGCTTACGTTTGCGTAAGGGGCAGACACCCGGGACGGAGCCCGATTGGACTTACCTGAGGGAGGAAAGACATGTTTCGACAAGTGAGCCTGGCCCTCGCGGCCGCAATAATGATGACCGGCGCGGCGTGGGCCGATCCGATCGAAGGCAATTGGAAAACGCAAGCCGGATCGACTGCCGCCATTTCGGGTGGCGGCGGGGCATTTTCGATTACGCTCAAATCCGGCAAATTTGCCGGCAAGAACATCGGTTCACTGAAGGTTGCCGGCGACAACAAATATGCCGGCACCATAACCGACCCGGAAACCGACAAGACCTATTCGGGCAAGGCTTCGCTTTCCGGCAGTTCGCTCAAGATGAGCGGCTGCGTGCTCGGCGGGCTGATCTGCAAGAGCCAGACCTGGCACAAGCTCTGATCGTGCCCTTCCTGCCGGGGTGAGCGGGGCCAGTCGGCCCCGTTTTCATGTTATCGGTCTCGCAGCCATGGCGTCGCCATGGGTCGCTGCACTCAAAGCGGACCCTCTCAGAGATCATCAACCATTTTTGAACCGCAGATGAACGCCGGGATCAGAGCCGGTTCAGCCGGGGCAAGGCATTGTCATGCGTGTTGAAGGAGACACCGCGCAATGCTTGCCCGCCGCTTCACCATCGTCTGCCTGCTAATGAGCCTGTTCGGCATGTTGTTCGCCGTCCTTGTCGCCGAAGCCGGCCGCCCGTCCCGCTCCTGGGACGTCGCCAGTTCCTGCCGACTCGGTTGCTTGAACCATCTTCACCACTGAAACGACAAAGAGCTGAACCTTTAGAGAAAAGCAAAACGCCAATGAACCGCCTCGCCGCCAACACCCTCAAGACGCTTCGGCTGCTGCCGCGCGCGGCGCTCATCCTGACTGTTCTTTCGGTACCGGTACTGGCCGTGCCGACGATGCGCACCAATGCCGGCTCGACGATCGAGGCGCCTGCGTTGAGGAAGTCAGGCCTCGGCTTTGTGCTGCTGGTTAGCCTGCAGCGCGGTTAGCAGACCGAAAAACGCCGACAGCGCGTATTGAGGCCGCCTTACCCCCTCCCAACCGCGCGTCCAACTCTCTATATTGGGTCATGGAAAAGCGAATCTATCCCCAAGCCATTGAATCGGTGGTCACGCCGGAGCCGTTTGGCCGGCAGAGCTTCAACGACGCCAAGAAGGCCGTCGCGGCCCTACAGGTGCTTTACGACCGCAACACCAAGTTCCTGCGCGATTCATTTGCCGCGCTCGCCGCGGGCGGTGACAACAACAAGCGCTACCGGGCCTTTTATCCGGAGATCGGCGTCACCACGAGTTCCTTCACGCAAATCGACTCGCGGCAGGCCTATGGCCACATGCCGACGCCGGGGCATTTCTCAACCACCATCACCCAGCCTGCTCTTTTCGAAAGCTACCTCACCGAACAGCTTCGGCTAATCATGCGCAACCACGGCGTTCCCGTCACGGTTTCGGAATCGACCACTCCCATCCCGCTGCATTTCGCCTTCCTCGAAGGCACCCATGTCGACGGCGCTGCTGCCGAACGCATCAAACGGCCGATCCGTGACCTGTTCGACGTGCCGGATCTCGACGGCACCGACGACCAGATCGCCAACGGCACGTTCGAAGTGGCATTGGGCGAGGCACGGCCGCTGGCGCCGTTCACCGCGCAACGCATCGATTATTCGCTGCACCGGATGTCGCACTATACGGCGACCAGCCCCCAGCATTTCCAGAACTTCGTGCTGTTCACCAACTACCAGTTCTATATCGACGAATTCGTCGCCCGTGCACGCGAATTGATGGCCAATGGCGGTGACGGATATGTCGAGTTCGTCGAGCCGGGCAACATCGTGACCAAAGCAGGGGACGGCGCGCCCGGTGAGGGTGCTGCGCCCCCTCGCCTGCCGCAGATGCCGGCCTATCATCTGAAGAAGCCGAATCATGGCGGCATCACCATGGTCAATATCGGCGTTGGCCCTTCCAACGCCAAGACGATCACCGACCATATTGCGGTGCTCCGGCCGCATGCCTGGGTGATGCTCGGCCATTGCGCCGGCCTGCGCAACACGCAGGCGCTTGGGGATTATGTGCTGGCCCATGCCTATGTACGAGAAGATCATGTCCTCGACGACGATCTTCCGGTCTGGGTGCCGATCCCGCCGCTAGCCGAAATCCAGGTGGCTCTGCAGGAAGCGGTCGCCGAGGTCACCGGGCTTTCCGGATATGATCTCAAGCGCATCATGCGCACTGGCACCGTCGCCACTATCGACAACCGCAATTGGGAGCTGCGCGACCAGCGCGGGCCGGTCCAGCGGCTGTCGCAGTCACGGGCGATCGCGCTCGACATGGAATCGGCGACGATCGCCGCCAACGGCTTCCGCTTCCGGGTGCCCTATGGCACGCTGCTTTGCGTATCCGACAAGCCGCTGCATGGCGAATTAAAGTTGCCGGGCATGGCGACCGAGTTCTACAAGCGGCAAGTAGCGCAGCACCTGACCATCGGCATCAGGGCGATGGAGAAGCTGGCTGAAATGCCGATGGACCGACTGCATTCGCGCAAACTCAGGAGCTTTTCGGAAACTGCCTTCCAGTAAATGCCGAATCGCATGTGTCTGTCCAGGTCAGGACATTTCGTCATCTTGATTGAGCCGCACTTCTGCCGATAGACAAGGCGATGGCACGTGTTCGGGACATGACGGTTGCGCTGGCATTCGTCGCAATGCTTGCACTCTCGGCCGCGCTGGTGGCCGGGTTCTTCGGATCGCTGCATCCGGCCCTCGATTCCTTTGCTCATTTCCGCGTCCATTTTTCGGTGCTGATGGCGCTTTGCGCGCTGCCGCTGCTCGCCACCTCGTTTCGCCTGCAGGCCGCGGCCGCATTGCTGTTTGCGATAGCCTCCTTTGTCACCACGTCGAATGCCTTGCCGCTTTCGCGGCTATGGCAGGTGCAGGCCGCCTACGAAGCCAAACCCGGTGACGAGCCAGTCTACCGCCTGCTGCAGATGAACCTCAGGTTCAACAATCCAACGCCTGAGAAGGTGCTGTCGCTGATCGGCCGGACCCAGCCTGATGTGATCACCCTCGACGAGGTGTCCGAGATGTGGAAGGCAAAGCTTGGGCTGCTATCCGGCGCCTATCCCCACCGGATCCTCTGCCCATATCCCAATGGCGTGTTCGGCGTTGCGCTGCTGTCCAGACGACCGTTTGCCATAGGCACGGAGCCGCACTGCGACAGCCGCGGCGCGATGGCGATCGCCACGGTCGATTTCGGCGGAACCGACGTCGATGTCGCCGCCATCCACCTCACCTGGCCATGGCCGCACAACCAATCACGGCAGATTGGAGGGTTGTCTGGCGAAATCGCCTCGCTTGGCGAGACGTCAATCCTGGCAGGCGACTGCAACGCAGCGCCATGGAGCGCAGCCGTCCGGCGCGTCGCATCGCTTGGCAAGCTGACTGTAATGCCGTCGGTCGGGCCGACCTGGCTCTACAAAAGGCTGCCGGATTTCCTGCGCTTCGCCGGACTGCCGATCGACCAGGTTTTCAGCAAGGGCGCCATCGTTATCCGTTCGGCGTCGACCCTTGAGGACACCGGCTCAGACCATCTGCCGATGCTGGTGGAGTTTTCGCTACGGTCGGATGAACAAAAGCCGCTCGACGAGCACCAGACGGCGACCGCGCTTGCGGCGCTGCCTGGCGGGACGCGAAGCTGAAAATCCGCAGTCCAATCTCGACCTGGCTTATTACTGGCCCACAAAAGCGCGGATGAGGTGCTCGACAGGGCCGCCGTCGCGATGCTCGTGCGCATCGAAGGCGATCTGCTTTGCCTCGTATTCGGCATAGATGGCATTGATCCGGCGCTTTGCCTCGCGACGTGCCTCGAAACAGTGCGGGTCATCACCGACTGTCAGCCCTCGAACCGACTTTTCGGTGGCCCGCATCATCTGTCTGGCGATGCGGCCATGGCTCTCTTCATGGGCGCGGACGCCAGCGAAGAACCGCTTCCAGCGCTTCTGCAGCGCAGGCGACGTGGCTGAGACTAGTTTGGGATAGGTATAGAAGAGATTGAGCGTCCCGTTGGCCTGGCGCAGGCGGCAGACGCCGTTTTCCCGATGGGCGTCGAAGGTCCAATCATCGACGCTGTAGCCGGTCTGCGCGATGGCGTGGGTCATGAAGCCGTGCTTCGGCCCACTGCGATCCATGGCCTCGATCAGGGCCGCGCCGGTGGTTCCGGCAATGTTGTAAGTTCGTGTCTTGACCAGCACCTTAGTGCCGGCCAAGGCTGCAGGGGCGCACAATGCCCCGATCGCCACAACGCTCGTCAGAACTGCCAGGCGCATTTTTCCTTCCTCCCTGTCGCCGCAGAAAGGAAACACAGGCAGGCGGTTTATTCAACAATCCTACGGTTGCGCTGCTCCTCATCTTGTTTAGTCCGGAGCAAACCTTGTGACTTACATGTTCTGGTAGACCGGGCCCTCGCCGCCCTGTGGCGGCACCCAATTTATGTTCTGGTTCGGGTCCTTGATATCGCAAGTCTTGCAGTGCACGCAGTTCTGCGCGTTGATGACGAAGCGCACATCCTTGGCCGCAGGATCGGCGGCGGCATTGCCATCCTTGTCGACCCATTCGTAGACGCTGGCCGGGCAGTAACGCGTCGAGGGTCCGGCATAGACGTCATGCTCAGAGCGCTTCTGCAGGTCCATGTCGGCGACGAGCAGATGCACCGGCTCGTTCTCCTCGTGGTTGGTGTTGGACAGGAACACCGACGACAGCCGGTCGAAGGTCAGCACCCCGTCCGGCTTCGGGTAGGCGATCTTCTGGTGCGCGGCGGCCGGTTCCAGCGTCGCGTAGTCGGCCCTGCCGTGCTTCATCGTGCCGAAGGGCGAGAAGCCGAACAGCGTGTTCAGCCACATGTCGAGGCCGCCAAGGCCGACGCCGACAATAGTGCCGAAGCGCGACCATAGCGGCTTGACGTTGCGCACTTTCTTCAGGTCCTTGCCGATATCGGTGGCGCGCCAGGCGGCCTCGTAGGAGGCCAGCTCGTCATTGGTGCGGCCGGCGGCTATCGCATCACAGACATGCTCGGCCGCCAGCATTCCGGAGAGCACGGCATTGTGCGAGCCCTTGATGCGCGGCACGTTGACGAAGCCGGCCGCGCAGCCGATCAGCGCACCGCCGGGGAAGGACAGTTTCGGCACCGACTGCCAGCCGCCTTCGGTGATGGCGCGGGCACCATAGCCCAGCCGCTTGGCACCCTCGAAGGTGCCGCGGATCGCCGGATGGGTCTTGAAGCGCTGGAACTCGTCAAAGGGCGACAGATAGGGGTTCTTGTAGTTCAGGTGAACGACGAAGCCGACTGCCACCTGGTTGTCCTCGAGATGGTAGAGGAAGGAGCCGCCGCCGGTCTTCATATCGAGCGGCCAGCCGAAGGAATGCTGGACAAGGCCCGGCCGGTGGTTTTCCGGTTTGATCTGCCAGAGTTCCTTGAGGCCGATGCCGTATTTTCCGGGCTCACGACCGTCGGAAAGGTGGTGTTTGGCGATCAGTTGCTTGGCCAGCGAGCCGCGCGCGCCCTCGCCGATCAAGACATATTTGCCCATCAGCGCCATGCCCGGCGCAAAGCCCGGACCGTGCGTGCCGTCCTTCTCGACGCCCATGTCGCCGGTGACGACGGCGGTGACCGCACCGGCCTCGTTGTAGAGCAGGCCGACCGCGGCAAAGCCCGGATAGATCTCGACGCCCAGCGCCTCGGCCTTGGTCGCCAGCCAGCGGCAGACATTGCCGAGCGAGACGATATAGTTGCCATGATTGTTCATCAGCGGCGGCATCAGGATATTGGGCAGACGGAACGAACCGGCGGGGCCGAGAACCAGGAAATGGTCGTCGGTGACCGGTGTCCTGAAGGGATGACCCTCCTCTTCGCGCCAGCCGGGCAGCAGCCGGTCGATGCCGATCGGATCGACGACGGCGCCGGACAGGATGTGCGCGCCGACTTCGCCGCCCTTTTCCAGCACGACGACGGAAAGCTCGGGATTGACCTGCTTGAGACGGATCGCGGCGGCGAGGCCGGCCGGGCCGGCGCCGACGATGACCACGTCGAATTCCATGCTTTCGCGTTCGATATCGCTCATCGATCCCTCACTGGCTCGCTATTCCCGGCATCTTGCTGGCTCACGCGCTGCATAGCGCATCAAATAGCGACGGGAAACCGGCGCGGACGTGACAATACCGATTTCGTCAAAAAGTCGCGTCCTGCCGCACAGATTCGCGGTGACGAGCATCAATCTTCAATCCTATTCCGTTTGCACAGATATGTCGCACTGATGTTTTTAATTGTTCGACGGCTTGCTTATCGGCCATACTTCCCGCCATGCGCATATTCGGGCCGGCTGGCTTTTCATCGACGCGCTTTTTTTTCACGCCCGGCCGGTTTTGCCGTGCGGCGCTCTTGGCGCTTCTGCCACTGACGGCCCTCGATGCCCGTGCCGAGCAGCAACTGGTCTGGGCGACCGGCGCCTATTCCTTTTCCGACGAGCGCGGCGGTTTCCGCATCACCGGGGCTTCCGGCATCGGCACGAAAGAGGATCCGCTGGTCATCACCGAAGAGCTGAATTCAGCGACGCCGGTAACGCTGGCCATTCGCACGACAAGGCCGATCCAGCCGTTCGGCAAGGCGGGAGACTTCGCTAATGGTCTGATGTATATGCGCATCGACGTGCTCAACAATAGCGGCCAAGCCTGGGTCGAGTTCCAGTTCGAACTCCAGGAGATCCTCGACCAGCCGAGCGTGTTCGGCGACGGCCTGTCGTTCGACCAGCGCAACAAAACGCCCGAAAATATCTGGTCGAGCAGCTACGCCGATTTCGACCGCAATTTCGAACCGTATGACCGCCTGCTGTTCAAGAACGGCAAGATCGACCCGCTGAAGACCGCCAGCTTCTATTTCCTGATCACCGACTACACGCCGCGCTGGACGTTCTATCTGGTGCAGGATCCGCGCATACCGTCGAGCTGAACTTGCAAATTCAAGCTCCGCGGCCGAATGTGAAACCATGACTGCCGCCCCCCACACTAGCCGAGCCGATCTCGCCGAGCTGCTGGCCTTCTACGCCAGCGCCGGCGTCGACGAGGCACTTGAAGAACAGCCGGTAAACAGGTTTGCAGAAGCCAGGCCGCCGGAGCGGGTGCCTGCGGCGGCCGCTCTGCCGGCCGGTGAAAATGCATCGCCTCATCGCTCGACGAGCGTGTCGCGCGCCGAAATGGGCGAGAGACCGAATACGGCACCGGCAGTGCGAACGTCCCCGGCCATGTCAACGGTGCCCGACGAGGCGCAGGCGGCATTGGCGCGGCAACTGGCGAGATCGGCGGCAAGCCTCGACGAGCTTCGCCAGCACATGGCGGCATTCAACGGCTGCAATCTTAAATTCACCGCCAAGAACCTGGTGTTCGCCGACGGCAATCCGACTGCCGCGGTGATGCTGGTCGGCGAAGCACCGGGCCGCGACGAGGACATAGAGGGCTTGCCGTTCGTCGGCCGCTCGGGCCGGCTGCTCGACCGCATGCTGGCCGCGATCGGTCTTGACCGGACATCTGCCTACATCGCCAACGTGATTCCCTGGCGGCCGCCGGGCAACCGCACGCCGACGCCGCACGAGACCGAGATCTGCAGGCCGTTCATCGAGCGGCAGATCGAACTGGTCAATCCGAAGGTGCTGGTCAATCTCGGCGGCCCGTCGGCAAAGACCCTGCTCAACGCCTCCGAAGGCATATTGCGGCTGCGCGGCAACTGGCGCGTCCACACGACCCCGTCTGGCGTCGCCATTCCCGCCATGCCGACCCTGCATCCGGCCTATTTGTTGAGAACGCCGGCGCACAAGAAGCTGGCGTGGCGGGATTTCCTCGAAGTGAAGGCGAAGTTGCGGGCACTTGGGTAACGGTGCAGAACGCGTCTTCCGTCCTCCCCTTGCGAGGAAGGAAGGGCGGCATCATGACCTCGCAGGTAATTGAAATGCGCCCACTGCCGGCCTAGTCATCTCGTCATGACAGCAGCCCAGATTTCCGCCGGCAGTCTCATTCGCGAATGGCGTACACGCCGGCGCATGAGCCAGCTCGACCTCGCCATGGAGGCCGAGATCTCGCAGCGGCATCTGAGTTTCGTTGAAAGCGGCCGCGCCGCACCCTCGCGTGACATGGTGCTGCATCTGGCGGAGCAGCTTTCGATCCCGCTCAGGCAGCGCAACCAGCTGCTGCTGGCCGCCGGCTTTGCCCCGAGCTTCAGCGAACGACCACTTGACGATGCCTCGATGGCACCGGCGATGGCGGCGGTCGAGACCGTGCTCAAGGCGCACGAGCCGTTCCCGGCGCTTGCAGTCGACCGGCATTGGAACCTGGTGTCGGCGAACGCCGCCATCGGCCCGTTCCTCGCCAATGTCGCCGACGCCTCCCTGCTGAAGCCGCCGGTCAACGTTTTGCGCCTCAGCCTGCATCCCGGCGGCATCGCGCCGCGCATCGTCAACCTTGCGGAATGGCGGACGCATCTTCTGGAGCGGCTGAAGCGGCAGAACGACGCTGCCGCCGATCCGGTTCTGGTCGAGCTCGAGCGCGAGCATCGGGCCTATCCGTCCGGCCTTAAAAGCAGCCGGCCGGCGCCGGTCGAGCCGAACGCGATTGTCCATCCGCTCAAGCTTGCCCATGGCGACGCGGTGCTGTCGTTCATCAGCACCATCACCGTGTTCGGCACGCCGCTCGACGTGACGCTGGCGGAGCTGGCGATCGAATCTTTTTTCCCCGCCGACGAGCAGACGCGGGCGGTGCTGATGCGGCTGGCGAAAGAGCGGACCGACGCAGCGGGCTGATCACCCTTCCGGCGCGACGGCCTTGCGGGTGCGGGTGCGTTCGAGACCCAGCTGGCGCTCGCGCCAGATGATGAAAATCCCCGCCGCAACCACGATCATGCCGCCGACCAGCATGTTGATCGTGGCGATATCGCCAAAGACCAGATAGCCGACGACGACGCCGAGGATCATCGAAGTGTATTCGAAAGGTGCTACGACGGAAGCCTCGGCATGGCGATAGGCCGAGGTCATCAGGATCTGGCCAAGCCCGCCGCAAAAACCCGCGGCAATCAGAAGCCCCGCCTGTGCTGGCGTCAGCGCCTGCCAGCCGAATGGCAGCGAAAGCAGCGCCATGACGCTCGCGGTTACCGAAAACCACAGCACGATGGTCGCCGTCCGCTCGCTCTGGACGAGGTTGCGAACCAGGAGCATGGCGATGGCCGAGATCGCTGCGGCTATCAGGGCGGCGATGACGCCAAGCACCTCCTGATCGCCAAGGGCAGCGCCCGAACTGAGCAGCGTCAGTTCCGGCCACGAGATGATCAGCACCCCGACCAGGCCGACGGCAACCGCACTCCAGCGATAGATGCGGATGGCTTCGCCGAGGAAGATCGAACTGAACACCACGACCAGCAGCGGCTGCGCGTAGTTCAGTGTGATCGCCTCCGGCAGCGGCAGCCGCGTCAGCGCGAAGAAGCCGAGCCCCATGGCACAGACACCGACGACGCCGCGCGCAATGTGGTTGAGCGGGCGCTTTGTCGAAAAGGCGGTTCCGAGTTTTCCCTGGAAGGCGAGGAAGGCGATGATCGGAAAAATGGCAAAGAAGGAGCGGAAGAAGACGATCTGGCCCGCCGGGACGGTGCCTGCCGCCTTGATGCAGGACGACATGCCGACGAAGACCGCCACCGATACGATCTTGAGCAAGATCCCGGTCAGCGTGCTGTGCTCGCCGGCAAGGTCGCCAACTGCAAGCACTGGCAAATCCGGTCTGGCTGTCACGCCCCTTTTGCTTCCTCGATCGCCGCCCAGATGCACGCCGGCGTTGCCGGCATGTCGATATGCCTGATGCCGTAGGTGCGGTAGTCCGCGTCGGTCACCGCATTGAGCGCGGCAGGCGTCGACCCGATCGTACCCGCCTCCCGCCCGCCCTTGATGAAGGCCACATCCTCGCGACGCAACACAGAGGCGCTCGTTCCGAATTTCGGCGTGACGACGGTCATGGAAGCCTCGCGATGATGCTTGGGAAATGATCGCCTGAAATAGACGTCGCTGCAGTTTTGTCGAGGGAGCGTTTCGTGTAAAGAGCGCAGACTTCAAATTATTTGGACCAGCGGACCCGCCCGCCGCACCCGGATCGACAGGAAAAATCAAGGAATGCGCACAGATACCGGCCAGGTCTTCAAGCTCGAAGACTATCGCCCCAGTGATTATCTCATTCCGGAAACCAGCCTGACTTTCCGCCTTTCGCCTGAAGCAACGCATGTGACCGCCGTGCTGACGGTCGAACGCCGCGACGGGATTGCGGCGTCGGTGCCACTGGTGCTGGATGGCGACGGGCTGACGCTCCGCGGCATCGCCATCGACGGCCAGGAGCCGAGCCCTGCGGATTTTCTCGCCACGCCCGATCAACTGACAATCATCAGCCCCCCTGCGACAAGGTGCTTCCAGCTGAGAATTGAAACCGTGTTGGCGCCGGCGCAGAACGAGGCGCTAATGGGCCTCTATCGCTCGAGCGACGTCTATTGCACACAATGCGAGGCCGAAGGCTTTCGCCGCATCACTTATTTCCTCGACCGTCCCGACATCCTGTCGGTCTATACGGTCCGCATCGAAGCTCAGCGCCGTGAGGCGCCGCTGCTTTTGTCCAACGGCAACCCGGCCGATGGCGGCGAGCTTGCCGGCGGCTGGCACTATGCGGTCTGGCACGACCCCTTCCCCAAGCCGTCCTATTTGTTTGCGCTGGTGGCGGGCGACCTCGGCAAGATCTCGGACAGTTTTGTCACCCTGTCTGGCCGCAAGGTCGAGCTCGGAATCTATGTCGAACCGGGCAAGGAGAGGCTCGCCGGCTACGCCATGGACGCTTTGAAACGGTCAATGAAATGGGACGAGAAGGCATTCGGCCGCGAATACGACCTCGATGTCTTCAACATCGTCGCCGTGTCCGACTTCAATATGGGCGCAATGGAGAACAAGGGCCTCAACATCTTCAACGACAAGTACGTTCTTGCCGACCAGGAAACTGCGACCGATGCCGATTTCGCCAATATCGAAGCCATCATCGCGCATGAGTATTTCCACAATTGGACAGGTAACAGAATCACTTGCCGCGACTGGTTCCAGCTTTGCCTGAAGGAAGGGCTGACGGTTTTCCGCGACCACGAATTCTCGGCCGATCAGCGCTCGCGCGCCGTCAAGCGCATCGCCGAGGTGCGTACGCTGCGCGCCCATCAGTTTCCCGAGGACCAAGGGCCGCTGGCGCATCCGGTCCGGCCTCGCCGCTACCGCGAGATCAACAATTTCTACACGGCGACGGTCTACGAAAAAGGCTCGGAAGTCGTGCGCATGATCCATACCATCCTCGGCGCCGAGACGTTTCGCGCCGGCATGGACCTCTACTTCGAACGTCACGACGGCCAGGCGGCGACGATCGAAGACTTCATCAAAGTGTTCGAAGACGTCTCAGGTCGCGACCTGTCGCAGTTTTCGCTGTGGTATCATCAGGCCGGTACGCCGAACCTGACCGTCAGTTCGGCGTATAATCCGGCGGCGCGGGAATTCACGCTCGAAATCGAGCAGTCGGTGCCGCCAACACCGGCGGAAAGCCGAAAGCGGCTGATGCACATTCCGCTTGCATTCGGCCTGGTTGGCGCCGGTGGCGAGGCGATAGCCCATAGCGGCGTCGAAGGGGCGAATGTCGAGGACGGTGTCATCCATATCCGCAAACGCCGCCATGTCGTCAGGTTTTCCGGGATTGTCGAGCGTCCGGCCATGTCGCTCAACCGCGGCTTTTCGGCGCCGGTGACGCTTTCGGTCGAGCAGCGGCCCGACGACCAGTTTTTTCTGGCTGGCCACGACAGTGACGCCTTCTCGCGCTGGCAGTCGTTCAACACGCTTTTGACTGATGCGCTGATTGCCGGTTTCCGCCAGATCCTGGACCACAGGCCAACCGAGATCAGCGCCCGGCTGACCGAGCTTGCCGGCAAGACAGCCGGCGACGAAGCACTCGAACCCGCCTATCGGGCACTGGCCCTGGCGCTGCCCGGCGAGGCCGATATCGCCCGCGACATTGGCAAGAACATCGACCCCGACGCCATTTTCGCGGCGCGCGAGGCGCTGGCGGTTGCGATCGCCGAGACCAACAGCGAGATATTCTCCAAACTTTACGATCGGCTCGCCGACAATGGTCCGTTCAGCCCGGATGCGGCCAGTGCCGGGCGGCGCGCACTGCGCAATGTCCTGCTGGATTATCTGTGCTTGCTGCCGGGAGGTGCGGAACTCGCTGCCGGGCACTTCCAATCGGCGACCAACATGACGGATCGTGCCGCGGCGTTGACCGTTCTTGCGCACCGTCACCATGGGTCACCTGAGGCGACCAAGGCACTGGCGGATTTCGAGGCGAAATATGCAACCGATGCGCTGGTCATGGACAAATGGTTCCAGATCCAGGTCAGCGTGCCCGGCCCGCAAACCGTCGACGTGGTGCGCGCCTTGACCAGCCACCCGGCGTTCTCGATGGCCAACCCGAACCGGGTACGGGCACTCATCGGTACGTTTTCCAGCGCCAACCAGACCGGCTTCCATCGCGCTGATGGCCAAGGCTACCGGCTTTTCGTCGAAACGGTGCTGCAGGTCGAAAAACGCAACCCGCAGGTGGCCGCCAGGCTGGCGACGGCGCTCAGGTCGTGGCGCTCGCTCGAACCGGTGCGGCAGGCCAAGGCAAGGGAGGCGTTGCTTTCGATCGCCAATACCGAGAAGCTGTCGGCCGATTTGCGAGACATCGTCGAGCGCACCCTGGCGTAAGCGACCTCCGTTGTCCCCTTGTGGGAAAAAGGGAAGACCACCCGAAAACCCCGTTATTTTAGTCGATTTTTAATCTTTTTTCGCCGCGCCTCTGGACAAGGCGAATCACCTTTGATTCTTTAGTGACGATTCGGAAGTGCGGCGTTGCCGGATCGTCAAGCGGGACAGAAAATCGGGGAGTGCCATTTATGGCGAAGGCGGACGCGTGGGGCGCGCCCGGTGGGACGGCTTTTGGGCGGCGCGAGGCGCGAAGCGACGGTCTCGCGGGCAATACGCGGCTCATCGCCGAACCTGCCTACCGACGGCTGTTGGCAGCCGAGCCGCTGTTGCGGCGATCGATACCGGCCCTCATCATCATGTTTCTGTTGATCATCGCAGTACTGCGCTTTCTGTCACTGATGAACGAGCGCGACGAGATCGAGCGCGACGCCAAGGCGATCCTTGCGCTGGCCGCCGGCCAACTGGCCAGTTCGATCGCCGACGCGACCATGGCTTCCGCGCCAGGTGCGATCCAGGACCTGCTGGAGAGCACCGGTCGTCAGGGCGCGATGGGCCGAAGCCACGTACTGGCGATCACCGACAGCGCCTTCAAGATCATTGCCGTATCGCCGCAGTCGATGCACTGGGAGGGCCGGTCGCTCGATGGTGTCGTGCAGGGCGGGCAGCCGCTGTTCATGTTCGGCGACCGCGCCGGGGTAATGGAGGTCAACATCGGCGGACAGGACTGGTACGCGGCAGTGAGCCTGGCGAATGGCCGAAGGGGTGCCGCGGCAGCGTTCGTGCCGCAGGAGGCAGTTTTTGACGCCTGGCGCAAGACGGTCTCACTCAACGTCACGCTGTTCGTGCTGACGGCCGGCGTGCTGATCATCATCCTCTACGCCTATTTCGGCCAGGCGGCGCGCGCCCAGGCCGCCGATCGCATCTATCTCGAAGCCCACCAGCGCATCGACATGGCGCTGGTGCGCGGCCGCTGCGGCCTGTGGGATTGGGACATGGTGCGCGGCAAGATGTACTGGTCGCGCTCGATGTACGACATGCTGGGCTACGAGCCTTGTGACACGATGCTGTCGTTCGGCGAAGTCGATGAAATCATTCATCCCGAGGACGGCGATTTGTTCGAACTCGCCAACAGGATCGTCGCACGCGAGATCGACCATATCGACCAGGTGTTCCGGATGCGCCATGCCGACGGGCAATGGGTTTGGATGCGCGCAAGAGCACACGTTATCGACCCGGAAGCGCCGGAGATCCAGCTGATCGGCATCGCCGTCGACGTCACCGAGCAGCGGCATCTGGCGCTGCGCTCCGAAGCGGCGGACCTGCGCCTGAGGACGGCCATCGAAAACATCAACGAATCTTTCGTGCTGTGGGATTCGTCCGAGCGCCTGATCATGTGCAATTCCAAATACCAGCAGGACAACGGCCTGTTGGATCGCGACGTGATGCCGGGCGCTCCGCGCGCCGTTCTGGAGGAACGCATGCTGGCCTTCGCCTCGGAGCGGCGGCTTGCCAACACCAACGGACCGCAAGGAGGCGTGACCTTCGAGCGCCAGCTTGCCGACGGCCGCTGGCTGCAGGTGAATGAGTTGCGGACAAGGGACGGCGGTACCGTCTCCGTCGGCTCCGACATCACCCAGATCAAGCTGCACCAGGAGAAGCTGGTCGACAGCGAGCGCCGGCTGATGGCGACAATCCATGACCTCAGCCTTGCCCGCCGCGCGGAAGAAGAACGGGCGCGTGAGCTCGTCGAACTCAATCGCAAATACATGAAGGAAACCGAGCGCGCCGAAGCGGCAAACCGGGCCAAATCCGAATTCTTGGCCAACATGTCGCACGAGTTGCGCACCCCGCTCAACGCGATCATCGGCTTCTCGGAACTGATGGAACGGCGGCTGTTCGGGCCGCTGGGTTCGCCGCGCTACGAAGAGTATGCCACCGACATTAACGGCAGCGGCAAATATCTTCTCGGTGTGATCAATGACATCCTCGACATGTCGAAGATCGAGGCCGGCCAGTTCGCCCTGGATCAGGAAGAAATCGATCTCTGCCCGCTCATCAGGGAGACGGTGCGCGTCGTTTCTCTGCAGGCGGCGGAAAAGTCGATTACCGTCGAAACCCGAATCGCCGATTCGCTGACGCTGTTCGCCGACCGCAGGGCGATCAAGCAGATCCTCATCAACCTTCTGTCCAATGCGGTGAAGTTCACCGGGCAAGGCGGCCACATCTCGGTCAGAGCCCGCAGCATTTCCAGCGCGCTGATCCTGACGATCGAGGACAATGGCTGCGGCATCCCGAAGGCGGCGCTGAGCAAGCTCGGGCGCCCATTCGAACAGGTGCAAAACCAGTTCTCCAAGAGCCATGCCGGCTCCGGCCTCGGCCTCGCCATCTCGCGCTCGCTGGCCGAGCTTCAGGGTGGCGCGTTGAAGATCCGCTCGACCGAAAGCGTCGGCACGATCGTCTCGGTACGCATTCCGATCAAGAAAGCCGCGCAGGCGGTCAGGGCGGCTGCCTGAATGATTTCGTGATCAGGCCCAGCATGATCAGTCGAACATGCGCTTGCGCGCCGCCCTGCAACGCGAGAACTTTCCCTTGATAAATCTGTCTATATTATCTATTTTAGATAAACAGGAGGGCTTGTGATGCGAGTGACTTCAACGGAATTCCAGCAGAATGTCGGACGCTTTCAGGATGCCGCCCAGCGCACGCCGGTTGCAATCACAAAGAATGGGCGGACCCATACAGTACTCCTGTCAGCGGCTATGTTCGAGGTTTTGGTCAGAGGACGGGTCGCCCGCCCGGTCGAGGAATTGGACGACGAGACGCTGAACGCCATCGGCGAAAGCGCCGTCCCGACCCAATACGCCGGACTTGATGCAATGCTCAAAGACTGGACACCGTGAGCCTCCCAAAACCTGTCCCCGGTCTGGTGATTTCCTATCCCTATCTCTGGGCGAGAGAAAACAAAAAAGGCGCGGAGGAAGGCCGCAAGAGCCGGGCCTGCGCAATTGTCGCCGCCCGTCGCATCGTGGAGGGGCGTGAAGTTGTAACGGTGGTTCCGATTACCCACTCAGCTCCGGCTGATCATGCGGATGCAATAGAAATACCTGCGCCACTCAAAACCCACCTCGGTCTCGACGATATGCCGTCGTGGATCATCGTGACCGAGATCAATGAATTCCTTTGGCCGGGTCCCGATTTGAGGCCCATTCCAGGGACGAAGCCGTCCCGCTTTGATTACGGCATGCTGCCGCCGCGCTTCTATGCCCATCTGCGCGACCGGATTTTGCAGGTCCACACAAGCCGCGCCCTGCACCGGACTCGCCGAACAGAGTAGCTGAATGCGGTGGAAACACCGTCCGTTCGCAGTTGGGCCGATCTGGTGATTCAGGCGTCGACGCGCACATAAGTCTCCGGCGGCTCGCACCGCCGGAGCGTTATCAATTCTCACTGCATGCCGTCACTGCCATCATTGCCCTCGCCGTCCCATTGGCGGTGACCGCCGGGACCCTTCGGCAGTTCGTTCTTCTCGATTTTCCCGTCATTGTCACGGTCGAGCATGGCGAAGACCTTCTTCTGGCGGGTTGTGATGTCATCGGCGGTCAGCGTGCCGTCGCCCTTGGTGTCGTAACGGGCGATGATGCGCCTGGCCATCTGCTCGAAGCGTGCTTTCTCCAGCGCGTCGGCGAGCTGTGCCACGGTCAGCTTGCCGCCATTGTCGGCGACCATCTTCTTCAGCCGCGCGTTCATGGCGTCGGAGAACTGGTCGAAGGTGATGGTGCCGTCATTGTCCTTTATGACCTTGCCGAGGCGCATCATCATGCCGTCGCGCGGCCCGGCCCCGGAGTGCTCGTCTGCATAGGCAGCGGTGCCGACGGCGCCGGCCAGGGCTGCGAAAACGAGTGCAAGTCTGGTTGTCTTTCTCATGGTCTTCTCCTGTTGCATCGTCACCCCCGATGCTAGAGCGGCGGACCTTCAATCCCCCGCTCTATCTCTTTGATTGAACATCGGAACCTCCCAAAGCAGGTCGCAATTTTGGGCCCGATGCTCTCGCCCGTACGGCTGGTTGCCGTCACGGTTGTTTCGCACGAAGCAGAAGGTCGAAATCCTTTCTGACCTTCTGCGACGTCTCCCCGACATGCGCTTCAAGCACCCCGAAATCCGGCAGGTCGGTGACGGCCAGAAGCAGATCCGAAAGCCCTGGCGGAACGTCGTCGCGTTCGAACGCGCCGGTGAGGCAAAGCCGTATCATCTGGGTCAGCGCCAGATAGAGCGAATAGGCATCCACCAGTTCCTGCCTGACCTGGGCGCTGGCGAAATCCGGCGCTAGGCGCGACAGGACCTCAGCCGTGCCGGTGGCCCTGCGGCCGGCTTCGATCTTTCCGGTGATCAGCGCAATCTGGGCAATGAATTCGAGATCGATGAGGCCGCCCGGGATCAGCTTGATGTCCCAGGGATCGCGCGGCGGCTTCTCCTTGTCGACCATGGCGCGCATCTCGGATGCCTCGGCCATCACCTTGGCTGGATCGCGCGGCAGAGCGAGCACTGCGGCAACCTCTCCCTCGACCTCGCGGCAGAGCTTGGCATCGCCGCCGATCGTGCGGGCGCGCGCCAGCGCCATGTGCTCCCATGTCCAGGCGTCCTGGCGCTGATACTTCTTGAAGGCGTCGACATGGGTGGCCACCGGCCCCTTGTTGCCGGACGGCCGCAGGCGAAGGTCGAGCTCGTAGAGCACGCCCTCGGCGGTCGGCGCGGAAACAGCGGCGATCAGCCGCTGTGTCAGCCGGCTGTAGTAATGCGAGGGGGCAAGCGGCTTGTCGCCGTCGGACTCCTCCGCATCGGCGTCGTGATCGTAGAGCAGGATGAGGTCGACGTCGGAGCCCGCCGTCAGTTCGCGGCTGCCGAGCTTGCCCATGCCGAGCAGCGCGACCCGGCCGCCGGCAATATAGCCATGACGCAAAGCGAATTCCGCCATCACCGCCTGCAATGCCGCCTCGATGGTCAGGTCGGCGAGATCGGAAAAAGCGCGGCCGGCGCGCGGCGGGTCGATCGACCCGGCAAGCAGCCTGACGCCGATCAGGAATTTTTGCTCCGAAGCAAAGATGCGCAGCCGGTCGAGCACGTCTTCATAGGCTCTGTCGCCCTCGAGGAAGGCGGCAAGGCGCGCCGACAGATAGGCGCGGTTTGGCAGTTCGCTCAGCAGCGCCGGATCGAGCAGCCCATCGAAGACATGCGGCCGGCGCGTGATGATGGCGGCCAGCCGCGGTGCCGCGCCCATGATAGTCGCCATCAGCTTCAGCAAAGCCGGATTCGACTGCAGCAGCGAAAACAGCTGGATGCCGGCAGGCAGGCCGGCAAGGAATTCGTCGAAGCGGATCACTGCCTCGTCCGCCCGCCGCGTCTGGCCGAAGGCTTGCAGCAGCGCCGGCGTCAGTTCGGTCAGCCGCTCGCGCGCTTCCGCCGACCTGGTGACGCGGTAGCGGCCGAAGTGCCAGCCGCGGATAACCCGGCAGATGTCGCTCGGCCGCTGGAAGCCGAGCCGCTGCAAGGTCTGCAAGGTATCGGGATCGTCGACGTCGCCGGTAAAGACCAGATTGCCGATGCCGGCCGAAAGCTCCGGCGCGGTTTCGAACAGCGCTGCATAGTGGCGCTCGACCTGGTGCAGCGCCGCGCGGAACGTTTCGGCAAAGCCTGCCGCATCGGCAAAGCCCAGCATGCGGGCGACGCGCTCCAGCCCCTCTTCGTCCTCCGGCAGGATATGCGTCTGCTGGTCGGCAACCATCTGGATGGCATGTTCGACGCGGCGCAGGAACCAGTATTGCCTGGTGAGCGCATCGCGCGCGTCGGCGGTGATCCAGCCGCGCGCGGCGAGCTCGCCGAGCATCGGCACGGTCTCGCGGCCGCGCAGTTCGGGAAAGCGGCCGCCGGCGATGAGTTGCTGGGTCTGGACGAAGAACTCGATCTCGCGGATGCCGCCGCGGCCGAGCTTGACGTTGTGGCCTTTGACCGCGACCTCGCCATGGCCCTTGTGGGCGTGGATCTGGCGCTTGATCGAATGGACGTCGGCAATCGCCGCGTAGTCCATGTATTTGCGCCAGATATAGGGCTGCAGTTCCTTCAGGAACACGGCGCCGGCAGCAACATCGCCGGCCACCGGGCGCGCCTTGATCATGGCGGCGCGCTCCCAGTTCTGGCCGCGCGCCTCATAGTAGCGCAGCGCCGCCTCGACCGGGATCGCCAGCGGCGTCGAGCCGGGGTCGGGACGAAGCCTGAGATCGGTGCGGAAGACATAACCATGCTCGGTGCGGTCCTGGAGAATGCGGACCAGCCGGCGGGTCAGGCGCGAAAACAGCTCGGTTGCATCGAGCGGATCGACGACAGCTGGCGCATCGGGGTCGAAGAAGACGACGAGGTCGATGTCGGAGGAAAAGTTCAACTCATGCGCGCCGAGCTTGCCCATGCCGAGCAGGATCCAGCCCGAGCGTCGCGCCGGATTTTTGGCATCCGGCAATCGGAGCTTGCCTTGCTCATGCGCGTCGCGGAGCAGGAAATCGACAGCCGCACGCGTGCAGGCGTCGGCAAGGTCGCTCAGTCGCCGCACCGTCAGCGAGGTCTCGGCTTCGCCGGCGAGATCGGCCAAGGCGATCAGGAAATGCGCCTCCGCCTTGCATTGGCGCAGCTCCATCATCAGGCTGCTTTCGGAGACGGCCTCTACGCGTGCCGCCTTGTCGACCGCGGCGCCGATCG
The DNA here is from genome assembly GCF_040318155.1 of Mesorhizobium sp. M1307. Classification (NCBI taxonomy): domain Bacteria; kingdom Pseudomonadati; phylum Pseudomonadota; class Alphaproteobacteria; order Hyphomicrobiales; family Phyllobacteriaceae; genus Mesorhizobium; species Mesorhizobium sp. M1307. Next base: position 136,561 of record NZ_JAMYLR010000012.1, read on the forward strand.
ATGACAGCCGCGCCTCGACGCTCCCGTCGAAAAGCGCATCGAGTATCCGCGGCCGGCGGCGCGCGGTATCGCGCAGGAACGGCGACAGGTCGAACACGGCGGCGAGGAAATCCTGGACGACCCCCTTGCCTGCCAAGAATTTCGCTAGTCGCGGCAGTTCTTTTTGCCGCGCGGCGTCGGCGATCTCCGACAACCCCTGCCTGGCGCGGCTTGCATCCAGCGGAACGAGCTTTATCGCCGGCTTCAACAGCCAGTCCGTTTCGAGGCGTCGCACTGCCATCCTCGCCACCATCAGCGATCCTCCCGCCCGGGAAAACTCATGACGACGGACAATCCGGGATTGCCGGGCAGAAGCTCAAGCCGTCCATTGTGGAACGTCACGATCGCCTTGGCGAGGCTCAAGCCAAGGCCGGAACCCGGTTGCGAGCGGCTCTTTTCCAGCCGCACGAAACGCTCGGTCACCCTGGCGCGGTCGACATCGTCGGGAATGCCCTGGCCGTTGTCGGAGACGGCGAGTCTGATCTCGCTACCGACACGCTCCAGCGTCACGCGAACCGTAGGCCTGGAGGTCGAGTCGGTCGAATATTTGATCGCGTTGTCGACGATGTTGGACAGCGCCTGGCCAATCAGCTCGCGATTGCCGTTGACGGCGAAGGAACCTTGCACCGAAGTTTCGAGCGTCACGCCCGCCTCCTCCGCTACCGGCTCGTAGAGTTCGACGACGTCGTGCACGGCAGCGGCCAGATCAACCCTGGTGGTGCTTTCCGAGGAATAGCCGGCTTCCAGTCGCGAGATCATCAGGATGGCGTTGAAGGTCTTTATCAGCTGATCGGATTCGGCGATCGTTCCTTCCAGCGCCTGCCGGTAGTCGCTGGTGTTGTGCTTGCCGGAAAGCGTCGCCTCGGCGCGATTGCGCAGCCTGGTCAGCGGCGTCTTCAGGTCGTGGGCGATGTTGTCGGAGACCTGCTTCAGGCCCTCGTTCAGCGTGGCGATCCTGGCCAGCATGGAATTGAGGTTTTCCGACAGCCGGTCGAACTCGTCGCCGGCGCCGGTGACCGGCAGCCGGCCGGAAAGATCGCCGCCCATGATACGGCGGCTCGCCTCCGACACGCTGTCGATGCGCTTCAGCGCCGCGCGCCCGACGAAGAACCAGATCAGCAGCCCGCCGACGCCCATCATGCCGAGCGCCAGCATCAAGGCGCGGCGAATGAGGGCGCGGAAGCGCTCCGGCTCGCCGAGGTCGCGGCCGACCAGCATGATCATCTGGTTGGGCAGGCGCAGCACCAGGGCAATGGCGTTGTGGCCTTTCTCGCCTTCGGCCTGGACTTCGCTCTGGGCGGGCTCGTTCGGGTCGGAGACCGGGTTGCGCTGCCGCTCGAGCTCGCCCTCGCCGAAGCGGCGGTATGAGAACGGTTCGGTGGTCCAGCCCTCGGCCTCGATCACCCCCGGCTCCAGGCTCTGCACGTTGCCGGTCAGGATCTGGCCGTTGGCATCGGCGATCAGATAGAGATTGGCGCCGGGCTGGCGGGAGCGCTGCTCGACGACACGGACCAGCAGCGGCAAGCCGCCGCGCTGATAGGCGCGGGCGAGGCCGAGCACCTCGTCGTTGATCGTGTCCTGGGTCTGGCCGGTCAGCATGCGCGCCGACAGCGAGGTCATGTAGAACACGAGCAGCACCGCGCAGATGGCGAACAGCAGGAGGTAGAGCGCCGAAAGCCGCGCTGCCGTCGTCTTCATGATGGCCGGCACGGAAAGAGTCATGGGGTTCTAGCCGCTTTTCAGCATGTAGCCGGCGCCGCGAACCGTGTGCAGGATCGGCTTGTCGAAGCCCTTCTCGATCTTGCCCCGCAGCCGCGAGATATGAACGTCGATGACGTTGGTCTGCGGATCGAAATGGTAGTCCCAGACATTCTCGAGCAGCATGGTGCGCGTCACCACCTGGCCGGCATGGCGCATCAGATATTCGAGCAGGCGGAACTCGCGCGGCTGCAGCGTTATCTCGCGCCCGGCGCGGCGCACCGAGTGCGACAGCCGGTCGAGTTCGAGATCACCCACCCGGTAGACGGTTTCGGCTTCCCTGGCGCTAGCGCGGCGGTTCAGCACCTCGACGCGGGCGAGCAGTTCGGAAAAGGCGTAGGGTTTGGTCAGATAGTCGTCGCCGCCGGCGCGCAGACCGGTGACCCGGTCGTCGACTTCGCCGAGCGCCGACAGGATCAACACGGGCGTCGTATTGCCTCTGGACCTGAGCCCGGCAATGACCGACAGGCCGTCGCGGCGCGGCATCATGCGGTCAATGACCATGACGTCATAGTCGCCGGAATCGGCGAGCGCGAAGCCGGTTTCGCCGTCGCCGGCGACATGGGCGGTATGGCCGGCCTCGGCGAACGCCTTCTGCAGGTAGTCGGCTGCCTCGCGATCGTCTTCTATGACGAGAATCTTCATAGAACCGTTATACGCGATTTCGCTGGAAGATTGAGTGGCCGGCATATGCATCGTGGCCTTCTCCATGGCGTATCGCGAACAAAGTGATTCAGGGATACGCGGTAAGTCTTTGTTTTAGCATGTCGTAGCCTAAAACTGCTTCACGCCTTGAGCGGCATGTTCGAGCGGCAGCGGGCGATGGGAAGCCCGCTGCCGCTGGGGCGGAACACGATGACTGACTAGCGTATTCAGGCCCTTGCTTTCCCGTGCGGCGGCTCGGGGGTGTTGAAAACCGCCGCACCGGAAAAGTCGAACCGGTCGTCAGCCCTTGGCGACAGGCAGTGCGACGAAGCGGTTGCTGTCGTCGCGGGTGATCTGCATCAGCACCGCCTTGCGGCCGGACTTCACCGCGTCGGCCATCGCCTTGTCGACGTCGCCGGTGCCGTTCACTTCCGCCGAATTGACGGAGGTGATGACGTCGCCGGGCTGGATGCCGCGATCGGCGGCATCGCTGTCGGGGTCGACATCGGTCACCACAAGGCCCTTGCCATCGTCAGACTTGGTGACGGTCAGGCCGAGATCGGCGAGCGTGTCGGTCTTCGGCGCGGGGGCAGGCTGCTGGTCGGCCGAGGCCTGCTTGTCGCTCGACGGCAGCTTGCCGAGATCGACCTTAACCGCCTCGCTCTTGCCGTTGCGCCACACCGAGACATCGACAGATTTGCCGGGCGGGTAAGCACCGATCAGACGGGCGAGTTCCTTCGGCGAAGCAACGTCCTTGCCGTCCACCTGGGTGATCACGTCACCGGCGGTGATGCCGGCCTTCTTGCCGGGACCGTTGTCCTGCGCGCTGGCAACGAGCGCGCCCTTGCCGGACCCAAGGCCAAGCGACTCGGCGATTTCGGGCGTGACCGGCTGGATTTCGACGCCGAGCCAGCCGCGCTGGACTGTACCGTTCTTCATCAGATCCTGCACGACCTGCTTGGCGGTCGAAGCGGGAATGTCGAAGGCAATGCCGACGCTGCCGCCCGAGGGCGAGAAGATCGCGGTGTTGATGCCGACGACCTGGCCGTTGAGGTTGAAGGTCGGGCCGCCCGAATTGCCGCGATTCACCGAGGCGTCGATCTGGATGAAGTCGTCATAGGGGCCGGCGCCGATATCGCGGCCGCGGGCCGAAACGATGCCTGCGGTAACCGTGCCGCCGAGGCCGAACGGATTGCCGACAGCCACCACCCAGTCGCCGACGCGAACCTTGGAATCATCGGCGAAGTCCACATAGGTGAACTTGCTGCCGTCATCGACCTTGAGCACGGCAAGATCGGTGCGCGGATCGGTGCCGATCAGCTTGGCGTCGAGTTCCTTGCCGTCATTGGTCACCACGGTGAAGGCGGTGCCCTCCTCGACGACATGGTTGTTGGTGACGAGATAGCCGTCATCGGAGATGAAGAAACCGGACCCTTGCGCCACCGGCCGCGGCTGGTCGTTGTTGCGGTCACGGTGTCCAAAACGGCGCATTCCGTTCGGGCCCTGATCGCCGCCTTGATCGCCAAAGCCGCGGAATTCGCGGAAGAACCGGCGCAGCTGCGGGTTGTCGGGAAGATTGCCTAAGCCGTCCTCGTCCATCTGGCCGGAACCGTCATCGGCCGTCGACTGGATCTTGGCCTTGACGCGCACGCTGACGACCGCCGGCGAAACGCGATCGACCACATCGGCGAAGCTCGGGACCTGCGGTGCCTCGACACGCACGGCGTCGGCCAGCACCGGGGCTGTCCCGGTGGCAACAGCACCAAAGCCGATCGCGCCGGCAATGGCCAGGGATGCGGCTGCGGCCAGAAGGCGTTTGCGGGTGCGTAGATATGAATTGGGGGCAACATTCATGGTTCTCGTATCCTCTTTTCAAGGGACGCCCCTTGATTGGCATCCTCGACAAAGGAAATAGAGGGCCGCACATTACGGCGCCATTTCCGGTACATGAAACTTTCGTAATGTATCGATCAATCGCGGCGGAGCATCTTGTCCAGCGCCGCCTGTTCCTCGGCAGTTAATGCAGCGGTCACCGTCGAACGGCGCGAACGGGCGGCCAGCAGGATGAATGTCCCGCCAACGAGCAGCAGAAGAACTGGCGTCCCCCAGAGCAAAACATTGCGCAGATTGAAGCGTGGCTTCAGCAGCACGAATTCGCCGTAGCGCGAAACGACATAGTCCATCACCTGCCGGTCGGTATCGCCGGCGACCAGGCGCTGGCGCACAAGGATGCGCAGGTCGCGGGCGAGGTCGGCATCGGACTCGTCGATCGACTGGTTCTGGCAGACCATGCAGCGCAGGCCTTCCGACAAAGCGCGCGCCCTCGCCTCGAGTGCCGGGTCGGCGAGCACCTCGTCGGGCTTGACCGCCTGCGCGGCGCCGGCGAACAACAGCGCCAGCAGCAGGACCAGCGAGGCCAGCGTGACCCTTTTCATTGCGGGCTCGCCGATGGCACGCCGGCCGCAGCCTTGCGGCGCGACGGTGCGCCGACGCGCAGGCGGCGGTCGAGCAGCGACATCGCCGCGCCCGCCATCATCACCAGTCCGCCGCCCCAGATCAGCGTCACCAGCGGCTTCCACCACAGACGAACGACCACAGAGCCATCGCTGCCCTCGTCGCCAAGCGAAAGATAGAGCTGGCTGAAGCCGATCGTCCTGATGCCGGATTCGGTTGTGGTCATCTGGCGCACCGGATATGAGCGCTTGGCCGAGGTGATCTCGCCTGCGACGCTGCCGTCGGCGCCTAGCAGGGCGAAGCGGCCGCGATCCTCACTGTAGTTAGGCCCCTGGGCCGGATAGAGCCCCTCGAAGCGCAGCTTGTGGCCGGACAGTTCGACGGTCTCGCCGGCATGCATCGCCAAGATTTTTTCGGTGCCGAAGCAAAGCGTGCCGACAATGCCGAGCGTTGTCAGCCCGAGGCCGAGATGCGCAAGCGCTGTGCCGAAGACCGAGCGCGGCAGGCCGGCGAAGCGCCTGAGCATGGTGGCGGGCACGACGGTGCCGAAGCCGGATTTGACGGCGAGATCGGTGAGCGCGCCGCAGATCAGCCAGAAGGCAAGGCCGACACCGAGTGCCGCCAACACCGAAGCGCCATCGATGAACAGGGCCGTCACCAGCACGGCGAGCAGCGCCGCCGCGAAAGCCGCCATCAGGCGCTGGGCGACGGCGAAAATGTCGCCGCGCTTCCAGGCGAGGAGCGGCCCGAACGGCACGACGACCAGCAACGGCACCATCAGCGGGCCGAATGTCAGGTTGAAGAACGGCGCGCCGACCGAAATCTTGTCGGCAGACAGGGCTTCGACGACGAGCGGGTAGAGCGTGCCGACCAGCACGGTGGCGGTGGCGGTGGTCAGGAACAGATTGTTCAGGACCAGCGCGCCTTCGCGCGAGATCGGGTGAAACAGGCCGCCGGCCGTCAGCCGGGAGGCGCGCAAGGCAAACAGCGCCAGCGAGCCGCCGATGAACAGCGTCAGGATGCAGAGGATGAACACGCCACGCGTCGGATCGGTGGCGAATGCGTGCACCGAGGTCAGCACGCCGGAACGCACCAGGAAGGTGCCGAGCAGCGACAGTGAGAAGGTCAGGATCGCCAGAAGCAGCGTCCAGATCTTCAGCGCCGAGCGCTTTTCCATGACGATCGCCGAATGCAGCAGCGCCGTGCCCGCCAGCCACGGCATGAAGGATGCGTTCTCGACCGGATCCCAGAACCAGAAGCCGCCCCAGCCGAGCTCGTAATAAGCCCAGTAGGAGCCCATGGCGATGCCGCCGGTGAGGAACATCCAGGCAACCAATGTCCACGGCCTTACCCAGCGCGCCCACGAAGCGTCAATGCGGCCCTCGATGAGGGCAGCGACAGAGAAGGAAAAGCAGATCGAGAAACCGACATAGCCGAGATAAAGCAGCGGCGGATGGATGGCGAGGCCGAGGTCCTGCAGGATCGGGTTGAGATCGCGGCCCTCGATAGGCGCCGGATTGAGCCTGACGAACGGGTTCGACGTCGTCAGGATGAACAGGAAGAAAGTGGCGCCGATCGCTCCCTGCACGGCAAGCACATTGGCCCGGAGCGTCGCCGGAAGATTGCCGCCGAAGACGGCGACGAGCGCGCCGAAGAAGGTCAGGATCAGCACCCAGAGCAGCATCGAACCTTCGTGATTGCCCCAGGTTCCGGTGATCTTGTAGATCAGCGGCTGCAGCGAATGCGAGTTCTCCCAGACGCTCTCAACCGAGAAGTCGGAGCCGGCGTAGGCGGTTGTCAGCGCCACGAAAGACAGCGCCGTCAAGGCAAAGCCGGTCAGCGCGGCCGGTGCGCCGACGGCCATCATCTTGTGGTTGCCGGTGCGCGCACCGAACAGCGGCACCATCGTCTGCACCAGGGCCAGCGCAAACGCCAGGATCAGGGCGAAATGTCCGGTTTCAACCATTGTCACCGCACCCGCTAGTCACTCTTGCTCTCCTGCCATACGCCCTTGGCCTTGAGGCCGTCGGCCACTTCCTTGGGCATATAGGTCTCGTCATGCTTGGCCAGCACGCTGTCGGCGACAAAGATTCCGTCAGGGCCAAACGAGCCTTCGGTGATCACGCCCTGTCCTTCCCGGAAGAGGTCGGGAAGAATGCCGGTATAGGTGACCTTGACGTCCTTCTGGTTGTCGGTCACCGAAAAGGCGACGGTGGCGCCTTGGCTACGCTCGACCGTGCCTTTTTCGACTAGACCGCCGAGCCTGATGCGCTGGCCCGGCTGAAGGCTGGCGGTGGCCAGATCGGCCGGCATGTAGAAATAGGAGGCCTTCTGGCCAAGCGCATAGAAGGTCAGCCCCGTGGCAACACCGAGAAACCCCAGCCCCGCTGCGATCACCGACAGTCGTTTCTGCTTGCGCGTCATCGTCTACTCCGTCGCCGTCACGCCAAGCGAGGCGGCAAAGGCGGTGAATTTCCTGGCCTGGTCGCTGTCCGCGCCAAAGACGGCGATACCGCGATTGAGCGCATCACGCGCCTGATCTGTCTTGCCCAGCACGGCATAGGAACGAACGAGCTGCATCCACCCTTCCTCGTCGCGCGGATTTTGCCGAAGCCTTTCGTCGAGGCCGGCAACCATGGTGCTGATCATGGCTTGCCGGTCCTGCGGCGACATCGAGGAGGCAGCATCGATATCCTCGGCGGTCGGCCCTTTCGCGGGCGCCTCCGAAGCGACGCTGCGGGCGGCGGATTCGGCCAGCGCCTGCTCGACGGCGCCGCGCCACCGCGAGCCCTGCGGCAAGGCGGCAAGCATCTTTTGCCAGGTCGCCGTGGCTTCAGCTATGCGGCCTTCCTGTGCCATGCCCATGGCGAGATAGAACGAGGCCTTCGGATCGGCCGGATCGAGCTTCAACGCCGCCTCGAAAGCCGCCTGCGCTTCGGCGGAGACAATGCCGCCGGCCGCATTGGCGATCGCCTCGCCAAGACCCGCCTGGCGGGCGGCGCTGTCGCCGTCGAGGCGGATGGCGTTGCGATAGGCGGTCACCGCATCGGCGTATCGCTGCATGCGCAGATAGACCGGCGCCAGCACGTCCCAGCCGCGGCCATCGGATGGGTTGGCCGCCAGGTGCGCCTCGGCGCGGGCTATCAGCTCGTCGACCGAGCTGTCGGCGGGGTTCTTGGCCAGGCGTTCGCTGAGCGGCTGCGACGGCAGGTCGGGTGAGCCGAGCTGGCCATAGAGGCCCCAGCTGACCAGCGGAACCAGCAGCACGGCCGCGGTCGCCACCAGCCTTGTCGACCGCGACGGCTGCGTCGCCGTGTCGTCGGCGTGGCCGGCATTGCTCAGGCGAAGGATGCGGCGGGCGATTTCGGCGCGTGCCTCTTCGGCCTCCATTGGCTGGATCAGGCCACGCGCCATATCGCGGTCAAGCTCGGCCAGCTGGTCGCGATAGACTTCAAGATCGTGATCGCCGGCAGCGGACGCGTTCTTCGATCCGCCGGCCAAGGGCAGCAGCACCGCCAGGCTTGCGCCCAGCGTAAGGATTGCGGCTATGACCCAGAACAGCATGGCTCTTCCAATAGAACGAGACCCTTGCCCTGCCAACACAAGCGTGCTGCGACGCTTTGGCGGGGCCGCTCCGATCGATAATGCATGTCGCGCAAAAATGTGCAGCGGTTTTGCGATAACGACCATGCATCAAAACAAGAACCTAAAGCGCGTCGCATGAGGCCGGTCGAACGCGACGCGCTTTAGTGCCGGACCGGAATCGGCGGATCGACGGCCGGCCAGCTACGTCAGCGGCGTCCAGCTGCCGTCGGCATTGCGGCAGGCGGTTCCGCGCGCGGTGGCGCCGGCGGTGCCGGTAAACACCGTATGGGTGTATTGCCGGCAGTCCTGCGAGCCGACGCGATAGGGCTGGGCGGCGACCACTTCGCCGCGATGGGCCGAACCGTCGCTCTTCCAAGCCACTTTCTGGCCGCTCGCCGTGTATTCAAGCGCCTTGTATTCCGCCTCGAGCGCGCTGCGCTTCTCGGTCTCGCTCAGGCCGGCGCCGATAGAGCCGCCGACGAGGCCGCCGCCCATGGCGGAGATGATCGTCGTCGCCACCTTGGCGCCGCTGGGGGGCGTCGCGGCCGGCGTCACCGTAACGGCCGGGCCCTTGCCGAGCGTTGTGCAGCCGGAGACGGCGAGCAGGGCGGAAACGAGCGCGACGCGAATCTTCATGCCAATACCGGCTTTCTTGAGCTGGACCGCCGCGCTGTCAGCAGCTGGCGCGGCCATAATGTCGATGTTTGTCGGAAATTTGGCCGCAGCCGGCCACCTGGAAAAGCAATCTGGAAAAGCATTACTGAAGGCTCCGCAATCGAACCATCGCCTTCAATCCACCCATGACGGATCGTTCCAGCGCCAGAGAGCCTCCATACTCGTTGACAAGGTCGGCGACAATGGCAAGTCCGAGCCCGCTGCCCGGTTTTGTCTCGTCGAGACGCCGGCCGCGCTGCAACACCTCGCGCGCCTTGTCGTCGGGAATGCCGGGGCCGTCATCCTCGATGCTGATCTCGAACAGGCTGGCTGCGCCTTCCGTGCCAGCGCCACCCTTGCTGGAGATTGGCTTGACCGAAACGGCGACCGCGCTCCTTGCCCATTTCATCGCATTGTCGAGCAGATTGCCAAGCAGCTCCTCCAGGTCCTCGCGTTCGCCGGCAAAGACGATGTCGGTGGCCGGCAGTGAGAGCGACAGCGCCGTCTGCGGGTTGAGCTTCTGCAGCACCCGAACCATGCGCTGGACCAGCGGCGCCACCGGCGTACGGTAGACGAGGCTGTCGCGCTGCGCGGCGACGCGGGCACGTTGCAGATAATGGTCCACTTGCTTTTGCATGGAAGCGGCCTGCTCGGCGATCAGCTGGCCCTTGGCGCCACCCAGCGCCCGTCCCTCGTTGAGCAGCACGGCAAGCGGCGTCTTCAGCGAGTGAGCCAGGTTGCCGACCTGCGTGCGCGACCGCTCGACGATACGCCTGTTGTTCTCGATCAGCGCATTGGTCTCGTTGGCGAGCGGCTCGATCTCGGCCGGGAAACGGCCGTCTAGGCGCTGCGCGGTTCCTTCGCGCACCATGGCAAGCGCATTCCTGACCCGGCGCAGCGGCTGCAGGCCGAGCAGGATGGCAATCGCATTGATGGCGATCATGCCGACGCCGAACAGCGACAGATAGGTCAAAAGGCGCCGCTGGAAGGTGGCGATTTCCTGCTCGAGCTCGGTCTGGTTGCCCATGACGCGGAAGCGCGCGGCGCGGTTTTTCGCATCGAGCACGAACTCGCTCTCGAACACCTCCAACTGCTCGCCTTCGATGCCGTCCGCTGAATAGCTGCGCTGGAAGCTGGCATTGAAGGGCACCTCGGCAACGCTTGGCGACGGGATCGCCTTGGTCATCGACGACGAATGGAGATCGCCGTGCACGCCTTCCGAGGCAGGCTCGACCGACCAGTACCAGCCGGAATTCGGTTCCGAGAACCTCAAATCACCAAGGTCGGGGGCGCCGGTCAATTGGCCGCTTTCAGAAACGCCGACCGAGCCGATCAGGTTGAACAGATGCGCCGAAAGCAGGCTGTCGAAACCGCGCTCGCTGGCCTGGCGATAGAGCGTGGTGATCAAGGTGAAGATGACGACCAGAGTGAGGATCGCCCAGACCGTGGAAAAGGCGATGACGCGAAACGCCACCGAACGCGGCCATGACGGCAGCGACGGCGTGTTCGAGACGGCGGGTTTTGTAGGCAGCGGTTCCGCGTTACGCCTCCGGCTTACGCATGCGGTAGCCCATGCCGCGAACAGTTTCGATCATGTCGATGCCCATCTTCTTGCGAAGCCGTCCGACAAAGACCTCGATCGTGTTGGAATCGCGGTCGAAATCCTGGTCGTAGAGATGCTCGACAAGCTCGGTCCGGGACACCACCTCGCCCATGTGGTGCATCAAATAGGCAAGCAAGCGGAATTCGTGCGAGGTCAGCTTCAGCGGCACGCCGTCGACGTCGGCCTTGGAGGCCTTGGTGTCGAGGCGGAGCGGCCCGCAGGTCAGTTCGGACGAAGCGTGCCCGGCAGCACGCCGGATCAAGGCCCGCACCCTGGCCAGGATTTCCTCGATGTGGAAGGGTTTGGTGACGTAGTCGTCGGCGCCGGCGTCGATGCCGGCAACCTTGTCGCTCCAGCGGTCGCGTGCCGTCAGGATCAGCACCGGCATCTTGCGGCCGCCGCGCCGCCAGCGTTCGACCACGCTGATGCCGTCCATCTGCGGCAGGCCGATATCGAGCACCACGGCATCGTAGGGCTCGGTGTCACCGAGAAAGTGCCCTTCCTCGCCGTCGAAAGCGCGGTCGACGACATAGCCGGCATCGACCAGCGCGTCGCCGATCTGCCGGTTGAGATCCTTGTCATCTTCGACGACGAGTACGCGCATGCGGAGAGGCCTGTTGAAGCTGGTCAGATATAGGCCGATTCCGGCAGACTGGGAAACGGCACGGTTCAGTTCAGCGGAACGACGATCTCCGAGCGACGCGGACGCTGCCCGTCCTTGCCCGGAACGAGCACGACGATGACGCAGACCGGCTGGCCGCCGCGTGTCGACTGCGAGGCCTTGGCCAGGGTGCCGCCATTCTGCTCGGCCACCTGCTGGCCGATCGCGTAGCAGTCGGACGCGGCGAGGACGACCGGCTGAGTCCACTCGGGCACGACAGCGGGGATCGCCATCGCTTGCGACGCAAGCAGACCGGCGGCTGACAGCGCCAGTGCCGCGGTCCGGAAGTGGGGGCGAAGGATGTTCATGGTCAGCGTTCTAACGCGCCGGTGCTGAACGTGATATGAACGGTGAACGCTCGAATGCATGCCCGCCACACCCCTGAAGCGCGAGATTACCGGATTGCCATTTCGCCGCCCGGCTCCGCGAAATCGCCAATGTTTAACCTAGCCCTCCAATCCTTCGCCGACAACCGGCGTCATCTGGCGGGCAGGACCATTTGGGGGGACGAAGCATCCGGCCCAAGGCAACCGATGGCAGTTCAGGCGAACCGAACCTGAAACAAAAAAACCCGCCTCTGCAGCGGGTCGCTGGCGCCATCAGCACCATACGGAAATTAATAGCATAGCTGCCGGCACAAAGCAAGAACAAAATTGCCCGATTTGCAAAAAGTGCCCGGTGGTCAGCCCTCGTCCTTGATCACGGCGCGGAAGCGCAGCAGCCCGTGATGGGCCGAAAGGTCCTCGTCGTAGCGGGCTTCGGCGAATTCGAGCTTGAGGTAGGCGCGGCGATGTTCGCCGAGCGAGAGAGCCGTATCGCGCAGGCGGGTGCTAACAAGGTCCATGATGTCATTGGTTTCCTTGCTGGCCTCTGATTTCGACCAGACATGCAACGTCAGCAACTGTTCTGCGTCGTTCTCCATCCCCGTTGCCCAATCGTAGACGCTGGTGCGGCCGAAGGTCATGTGGGGGAACGCAACATTTTCCGGCGCATGGTCGAATAATCTTGCATCGCCCAGTGCCGCCGACAGGTGGGGATCGCCGTTCACTGCCTCAAATATGGCCCTCTGCAATTCGACGGCCGGCGCGGTCATCGTCTTTCCCTTCGCCCGTCGCCTCGACCTCCCGGCTGCGTAGCTGCGTTGCATGAAGGCATCCCGGCAAAGCGCGAATCAGCGCGTCTCATGCGGATTATGAACCTTCATGATCTCGGCAATAAGCCCTGCTCCTGCAACCCGCGACGTTTCGCATCACGGACGCCCTTTAGGGTGATGCCAACCCGCGAATTCATTTGGCATGCATGGAGTTTGAAAGAACGGTGCTATGAAGATGTCTGGTTTCCAAACATTCGAGGTCGGTTTCTGCGCGAGCCATCGCTGCTGCGGAAAGCTTGGGGTCAAGGCGCCGCCGGTCGCGATTGCGGCGCCGACTATGTCGATGACCATCAAGAGCTTGGTCAGCCGCACTCGGGAGATGCTCTCGGCGCACGGTAGCCTGGCCTTGAAACTGTCCGTCGTTTTGTGGACGGAGCTTGTCCTAGCGGCAGTATTCTTAATCGCCCAGGCCTGACCGAGATCGCCCAGGCCTGATCGAGCGACATTCATCGATCGGGCGGAAACCAAAGGACGCCAGGATGGCAAACCGCTACGCACTGCGCATGGAGCATCCCCACAGCGGGACCGTCTTCGACGTCTTCACCGGCCAGCCGGTCGAGCTCAAGCATCAGCTCATGGTCGGCATGAATACGCGCGATGCAGACGCGATGGTCGACCGGCTGAACAGTCGCGACGTCAAGCGGCGAGCCAAGGCGGATCGCAAGTCCTGAGCAACCGTCCTGTGAGCGATCTCGAAGGATCTAGCGAAAATCGGCTGCAGTCAGCACGTAGATGCTCCTGCGGGTACGGGCGTAGGCATTCCTGGCGACGTCATGAATTGAGCTGGAAGCCGTGTCGAAGGCCGCCAGATAGGTAGCTTCTGAAGCCGCCGTTCCCGGCTGCATCTTGGAAATGGCATCGGTTGCGACAGAGAAGGAAATCTGGAACATGCCGTCATGGCCAACGAAGCGAATGCGTTTGCTTGCCTCGTCGTAACTGCGGCTGGGGTTGGGAAATGTCAGGCTCATGATTTGGCCTCCGTCGATGCAGATACGGCCTTCTTGACTGTCCGCGACGCCCGCTTCTTCTTTGGTGCGACCGGATTCAGAGCTTCCGCCGCGCGGTCCGCCTCTTCCTTGGCCAGTCGCAATTCCCTCAGCCTTGCCGTTTTGATGCTCCTCGCCTTGGCCTCCGAGAGATATTCGGCAGTTGCTTTGTTCCGCTCCGCCGTCTTCTTCTGATTTTCCATGAAGCGAGCCTGAGCTTTTTCCATGATGTTCTGATTGCCTTCGGCCATCGGTAAAATCTCCCTTGAAGCGAAAGTCATGAATGTGAACTTCATCGTAAAATAGGTGTTCAAAGACAGAACTTCAATTTCATTAATATTCCGCAAGACCCGAACACCAGGGCATGACCAGGCAAGATAATACGTTCAATATTTTATATGCCCTATGAATATTTTTTTGGCACTCCTATCAATCGAGTGCCAAGGCGCCTATAGAGAGGGGGCGGCCGCCTAAGCCGGCCCCAGAAAGAGTCCCCATGAAATTCCGGCCACTCCACGATCGCGTCGTCATTCGGCGCGCCGAAAGCGACACCAAATCCAAGGGCGGCATCATCATCCCCGACAATGCCAAGGAAAAACCGCAGGAAGGCGAAGTGATCGCTGTCGGGTCGGGCGCGCGGGACGAAAGCGGCGCGCTGATCCCGCTCGACGTCAAGGCCGGCGACCTCATTCTGTTCGGCAAATGGTCCGGCACCGAGGTCAAGATAGACGGCGAGGACCTTCTGATCATGAAGGAGGCCGACATCATGGGCATCATCGAAAAAAGCGAGATGGGCATCATCGACAAGACCGTGGCTGCCAAGAAGGCCGCCTGATTGGAAGGCCGCGCGCCCTCCCGCGCGCGCAAAGGACGCTCCGAGCTTTGATTCAGGCGCTGCAAGCGTCTTGCCACGACAACCGAACTGGAAAAGATCATGTCTGCCAAGGAAATCAAATTCTCCACCGACGCGCGTGACCGCATGCTGCGCGGCGTCGAAATCCTCAACAACGCCGTCAAGGTGACGCTCGGCCCCAAGGGCCGCAACGTCATCATCGACAAGGCCTACGGCGCGCCGCGCATCACCAAGGACGGGGTGGCGGTGGCAAAGGAAATCGAGCTTTCCGACAAGTTCGAAAACATGGGTGCACAGATGGTGCGCGAAGTGGCCTCGAAAACCAACGACCTCGCCGGCGACGGCACCACCACCGCCACGGTGCTTGCCGCTTCCATCCTGCGCGAAGGTGCCAAATTCGTTGCCGCGGGCATGAACCCGATGGATCTCAAGCGCGGCATCGATCTTGCTGTCAGCGCCGTCGTCCAGGAAATCCAGGCGCGCGCCAAGAAGGTCAAGTCCTCAGGCGAGATCGCGCAGGTCGGCACCATTGCCGCCAATGGCGACACCAGCGTCGGCGCCATGATCGCCAAGGCGATGGACAAGGTCGGCAATGACGGCGTCATCACCGTCGAGGAGGCCAAGACCGCCGAAACCGAACTAGACGTCGTCGAAGGCA